>JAFUFH010000053.1 GCA_017470005.1 Bacilli bacterium
AAAAGGAGGAAAAGGCAAGCGAACTACTACCTCGAACGGAAAAGCTCGCTTTGTTGATTGGAACCGCCGTATGCGGAAAACCGCACGTACGGTGGTGTGAGAGGGCGGGCGAGATTAAACCCTCGCCGCTCTACTCGATTCGAACTTTCTGGGCAGCTCGTCGTGTAGTCGTCGAAGTGGTCGTGGCAAAATTGGACGACTGGCGGAGGCTCTTTTCGGGGAAAGCAAAATTTAGTCGAATCAGGAAAAACGAGTTTGGACGATTACAAATGAATAAACCTCGTCTACATCAACGAGGTTTTTGTGTGACACATTTGTGGCATCTAATATGTTATTATGTTGAAAACATAGGAGGACAATAATATGAGAGAAGATTTATTAAAAGGCTTAACCGAAGAGCAGATTGCCAAAGTCAAAGCTTGTAAGAACAGTGAAGAATTATTAAAGCTTGCCAAAGACGAAGGTGTCACACTGACCGATGAGCAACTTGATGCTATTTCTGGTGGTGGATGCAAAGTTTCTGTTTCCTTTAAAGAATGTCCTTACTGCGGTTCTACTTGGCTCAGCTTCGTATCCAGAAAGACATATAAATGTATGGCCTGTAATAGGAAGTTTGAAGACTAAAAAACTTCCCTCATAGAGCATCCTCTGAAACGATGCTATCACATTAAGATGATTAGAAAAGATTGGGAATACTAGTCTTTTTTACATAAAAAACTTTTTTGATATAATTTTATTATGAATATTTTAGAAACGATTAAAAACAGATTTGAAAAACACCCAAATAGACATGTCGATATAAAGTGGGAAGATATTTTGCCCAAAATAAACAAACCGGATATTTTACGTTCTCTAACTTATATGGAAGAAACGGGAGGAGAACCAGATGTTGTTTATGATGATAAAAAAGATCTTTTCATGATTTGCGATTGCTCAAAAGAATCTCCTAAAGGTAGAAGAAGTCTTTGCTATGACAAAGAAGCACGATTGGCTAGAAAGAAAAATGCTCCTTTATCGAGCGCGATGGAAGAAGCGGAAAAGAATGGTCTCTCTCTCATGGATTTAGATACCTATCTTTATTTACAAACCATCGAAGAATTGGATTTATCTTCTTCTAGTTGGATAAAAACGGTCAATTCCATCAGAAGCAAAGGTGGTGCATTATTCTGTGAAAAAAGATATGGCCATGTTTTCTATTTCCATAATGGAGCGGATTCCTATTATTGAACACTCTCATGACTGAAGTCATAAGATTCTAGGTTCATCGATTACTGGACAATGATTGCCTCTTACACAATCTCCCCTAGCGTAACTTTCGATAGTTCCTACCGTAGTTATCATCACGAATTAAGGCTCTTTTTGAACCATTCTGCCTTGATGAAGTATATTGATTGAAGCATTGATATCTCGATCAATAACTAATCCGCAATATTGACAGTGGTATATTTCCTTCTCGCCTACGTTGTTCCTCTTTTGGCAACAGGAACATATCTGACTTGAAGGATAATATTTATCCACCTTATGTATTTGTTTCTCATACATTTCGGCTTTATAAGTTAACAATCGAACAAGCTTTCCTAAAGAAGAAACAATCATTTTGTTCTTCTTTTTCTTATTGTCTTGTATTTCTAATAATTGACGGATATCTAAATCTTCCATATAGATAACATCATTCTCTTTTACTAGAGAATAAGAATATTTATGTAAAGCATCATTTACGATATTGTTTCTTCTTTGATATGTTCGTGATAATCGAGTTCTTTGTTTCTCATATCTTTTAGAATCATGATTCCTTCTAGATAGTTTTCTTTGTTCTCGTCTACATTTATTATTCAGTTTAAATGCATTATCAGGCAAATGAAATGTTTCTCCTTCATTTGTAGTAATCAGCTTTCTTGTACCTAAATCAATACCGATTTCTTTTCCTGTTTTCGGTAATGGATTCACTTTAGCTTCAAAAACAATACTAGCATAGAATTTACCATCACGATTTTGATAGATTGTGACATGGATAATCTTGTTATCGGGATATCTAAAATTATTCGAGCATTTTACAAAACCTAACTTAGGGAGTTTAATCATTCCTTCATTAAAAGAGATGTTATTATTTGTCTTGTTGGTTTGATAGCTCTTCTTTGAATTCTTTTTTGATTTGAATACAGGGAATCTAGCCGTCTTATGAAAATAATGATGAAATCCATCAGATAGGTTCTTACAAGCGTTTTGTAACGCAAACTTATCTACTTCGTTAAGAAAAGGATTATCACTTCTTAAAAGTGTAATTTGCTTTTGTAACTCAAAACGATGATAAATCTTGTTTTCTTTTGCGTATTGAAGAAGGGTATTGTAGATAAAACGAACACAACCAAAAGACTTGTTCATCAATATCGCCTGTTCTTCTGTTGGATATAGTCTTATGACAATTCCCTTTTTCATTTATTCTCCTTGAGATTGAATATACTGAATAATATTCTCTTTTAGATTATCGCATGTAGTAGCAACATAATAGGATGGAGACCAAATATGTCCATCCCATAATTGTTTAGAAATCACATCACGATGTTTGGCATTTAATAATCTTGCAGATACACCCTTTAATGTCTTCATCACAATAGGAATGCTATCTTGTGGGGATAAACCAATCAGTAAATGAACATGATCTAAATCCGTATGGATTTCGACAAGT
>JAFUFH010000054.1 GCA_017470005.1 Bacilli bacterium
AAATAAGTGGCTATTAAAAGCTGCGGAACAAGAACATCCCGAGGCTCAATTTTATGTTGGATATAATTATGATCATTCATTTGGATTATATGGTGACAATGGCCCTTCTGCTGTAAAGTGGTATCAAAAAGCTGCTAACCATGGCAATGTGAAAGCTCAAATTGTGCTTGGAGATTTTTATAAATATGGCGAGTATGTTTACGGGGATTACTACAAAATTAAAACGGATTTGTACAAAGCCGAAGAATGGTATCAAAAGGCTGCTGAACAAGGTGATGCAGAAGGACAATTTAGACTTGGTTTACTTTATTATTTGAATGAAGGATTATTCGAGCAAAAAATATCTAAAGCCGTAGATCTATTTATAAAAGCTGCTTCACAAGGACATAGTAGTGCTTTATATTATCTAGGAAGGTGTTATGAATACGGTAATGGAGTAAGTAAAGATTATTCTAAAGCAATAGAGTATTACCGTAAAGCTGCAGAATTAGATGATAAAGATGCGAAATACCAAATTGGAACTTTATTCCTATCTGGTCGTGGGGTTGAAAAAGATATCACGAAGGCAATGGAGTGGTTTCGAAAAGCTGCAGAACAAGGTAGTCATTTAGCTCAAATAGACCTTGCTGAACTTTATGAGAAACAAAAAGATTTTGCATCTGCTGTCGAATGGTATGAGAAAGCTGGTAAAAAAGTCAAAGCCAGTAAATTACGCTTACTTCATCCCTTCAAATCGAAAAAATAATATTTGCTTCAAGAAAAATATAATTAAATCTAAATATTAATACGAAAACTTTTGTTGCCAAGACAGCTTCTGAATGCTAAAATATCTTGTCTTGCAAAAGACAGCTGATTTATTCAGCCTAACACTTTTAATGAAAATTAAGAGTGGACTCCTCTTTTTGGGGTCCACTCTTTCTTTATCAAAAGGAGGTAAACATGGACCAAATCACTTTAGAAAAAGTGAAAGAATGCTTACAAAAAGCAGCCGATGAACTCTCTTTGGAGCTCATCAAAGTCAAATTTGATCCCTCAGGAGAGATGGGACCGACACTTCAAGTTCTTGTGGATAAAGATTATCAGATCAGCATGAAAGAGATTGAAGAATACACCGACCTTGTCTCGCCTAGATTAGATGAGATTGAGGGGTTAGAGGAAAACTACATGTTAGATATCTCCTCGGGAGGATCAGAAAGAGAGATTCCCCCTTCTGATCTGCCTAAGCTTGTCTCTCACTACTTGGATGTGAAAATCAAGAAGAGTGGAGAAACAGTGACAGCCAAATTGGAATCTTGCGATGAAGAGAAGATGAATCTTCTTTACTTCATCAAAGGAAGAAAAAAGAAATTAGAACTCAAATACGAAGAAGTCGAAAGTATTCGCATGGGCTATAAAGCCTAATAGACATATCATCGGAGGAAAAAATACTTATGTCTGAAGAATTAGAAAACGTTTTGGAAGAAGAAGTCGTCGAAGCACCCGCCCCTAAAAAGAGAGGCAGAAAATCTAGCTCTGCCGTCAAGATCACTGGTAAAGTGGATAATTCCCTCTTTACCGAAGCTTTATCTGGTATTGAGAAAGACAGCATGATCTCTTTTGAGAATGTCGCTGAACTTCTCATCTCTACCATGCAACAAGCTTATTTGGAATGGTCTTACCCCGGATTGTTCAAGGATAAGGATAATGATGATCCTGCCAAAGAACTTATCAAAGCGGAGATCAAATTCAACGATAGTTTCACCAAATTCCATATCTATGATATCAAGACCATCACCGAAGAAGATGATATTGTCGATGATGCTTATCAAATCTCTTTAGAAGAAGCTCACGAAGTTTCTAAGAAGAAGAATCTCCAAATCGGCGATGTCATCGAAGTTCCCTTTGATGTCACTAGATTAGATAAGGCTTATGTCAGAAGAGTCAAACAGCTCTTCCAAGCCAAATTGAAAGAAGCTTCTAGAGCTGCCATCCTTTCTGTCTATCAAGATAAGATTGGAAAACTCATTGATGGTACGGTCATCAAAGCTGACCCTGAGAGCGGTTCTTATGAACTCTCCTTTGGTAAAGCGGAAGGCTTCTTAAGAAAGAATGGTAAATCCATGCTTCCTAATGATCGCTTCGTTGTCGGTGAAAAAGTTACCGTCTATCTCAGTGATGTCTATGAAAAGACCAATCCTCCCTCTCTCACCATCACTAGAGCCAACGAACAATTCGTTCTCAAATTGTTAGAAAGAGCCGTCCCCGAAATTCAGGATGGACTTGTCGTGGTCAAGGCTATCGCTAGAGAAGCCGGTAAGAGAACCAAGATCTTTGTGGATTCCACTTCTGCGAACATCGATCCTGTCGGTGCTTGTATCGGTCCTGAAAACTCTCGTATGCGCACGGTCTTAAATGAACTCAAGGGCGAAAAGATTGACCTTGTCCGTTATCAATCTAACAAAGCTCTCCAGATTGTGGAAGCCATGAAGCCTGCTACGGTCATCGGTCTTACCTGCCCTGAAGATTTCTTCGATAGCAATGTTCACTTCGAAGAATTAGAAAGACAGAGAGATTACGAATATCCTAAGATCACTGTCGTTGTCACCAATGGTAACCAAGGTGTTGCCATCGGTACTTCCGGTGTCAACGTGCGTTTGGCTAGCCGTATCACCATGTGCACCATCTCCGTCTTACAAAGTGATGATGCTATCCGTCAAGGTCTCAAGTACATGATGGTTCCTGAGATCATGAAGGCTATCGGTGCTATGTCTCCTAACGATGTCACTCTTCCTGAAGAGAGCGAAGCGATTGACTTTGATGAAGAAGAAATCCATGATGAAGCTGTTGTTCCTTCTGTCCCTGAAGCTGCTGTTGTCGAAGAGACTCCTGTAGAAGAAGCTGAGGTTGCTCCTGTCCAAGAAGAAGTGAAGGAAGAAACTGTTCCTGAAGTTGCTCCTGTGGAAGAAGAAAAAGAAGTCGAAGTGGTTGAACACGTCGAAATCAAGAACAAACCTAAGATTTCCTTAGAAGAATTAGAACAAGCTCTCTCTACCAAGAAAGGTCCTTCTAATACTCACTCTAGAAAGAAGAAGAAAGAAGAAGAAAAAGAGGAAGAAGCTTCTGCCGCTTCTAAGGCAACCGCTATGCCTATCTACACCGAAGAAGAAATGGAAGAATTCGAAAACGAAGAAGAGATGGAAGAATACGAAGACGATATTGATTATGATCAATACGATGATGATCAATATTATGATGAGAAGTAAATGGTCCCTAAAAAAGTTGTTGAAAGAATGAATCTTTTGACAAGACAAAAACAAGATCGTTCTACTCTAGTTCGTTTGTGTCTTGTCTCTCATCACTTCGTTCTCGATCCAAATTATTCTTTAAAAGGAAGAGGCGTATATCTTCCCTTAGACAAAGAAAGTATTCAAAAGATCTTTCGTAAAGGTATTTTGAAGAAATATAGTCAAGAGAGTGATTACGAAGCTCTTCTAAAGGAGGTATTGGCTTATGTTGACAGAAGAACAAATTCATAAATTGAATGCGTACTTTGGCTTTGCGAATAAGAAAAGATGCCTCTTTGTCGGAATCAAATTGGAAGAAGCGCTTGTCAAAAATAAAATTTCTTTGTTGTTGATCACCAAAAATTGTGAAATCAAAAATGAAGAAAAATTTAGAAATTTATCCACAAACAAGAATATGCTCGTATTGACCTATTCAGGGGAATATGATGTCTCTCTTGCTTCTGGATATGAAAAATTAAATGCCGTTGGAGTAGGGGATAGAGGACTTGCTAAAGCCATCTATTCCATACTTCGAGAAGATAAATAAAGGAGGAGAAACCATGTCAAAATCAAAGAATAAGAAACCCGGTATTAAACCTGGATTCGGTAAGAAACAAACTGGTACCGTTGAAGATGGTGTCTTTGTCTACAATGGCCCTATGACTTTGGATCAACTCTGCAAAAGAATTGGTGTCTCTGCGACAGAGACCATCAAATACTTCCTTATGCAGGGAAAAATGATCTCCCTCAATACTGTCTTAGATGATGATTTGATTGCTGAAGTCTGCTTAAACAACAATCTCGACTTTAGAAAAGAAAATGCAAGTGGAAGTGACGATTTCACTTCCGTAGAAATTTTCAACAAAAACACGGATACCGATCCCCGTTGCCCTGTCGTTACCATCATGGGTCACGTCGACCATGGTAAGACAACATTGATCGACTCTATCCGTCACTCCAACATCACTGGTGGAGAACACGGGGGTATCACCCAAGAGATCGGTGCCTATCAGAAAGTGGTCAACGGAAAGAAGATCACCTTCATCGATACTCCTGGTCATGAAGCCTTCACAGCCATGCGTGCTAGAGGTGCTTCTGTCACGGATATCGTCATCTTAGTTGTCGCTGCTGACGATGGTGTTAAGCCTCAAACTAGAGAAGCTTTAGACCACGCCAAAGCCGCAAATGTTCCCATCATTGTCGCTATCAACAAATGCGATAAACCGGATGCTCAACCCGAAAAGGTCAAACAACAGCTCTCTGGTCTTGGTGTCTTAGCCGAAGACTGGGGTGGTGACACCATGATGTTTGAAATCTCTGCGAAGAGAAATCAAGGTGTGGATACCCTTTTAGAAGGTGTTCTTGATTTAGCCGAAATGTTAGAGCTCACTTCCAAAGAAGATAGAAAGGCTATCGGTAGTGTTATCGAAGCTACTTTGGATAAGAAGGAAGGTGCTAAAGCTACCTTACTCGTCCAAAACGGTTCTCTTCATGTGGGAGACTATCTTGCTATCGGCCAATACTATTGTAAAGTTAGAAAGATGACCAATGAATTCAACAAGATGTTGAAAGTCGCTGGTCCTTCTACTCCTGTCTCTGTCACTGGTTTAGCGGGTGTTCCTGTCGCTGGTGACCGTTTCATGGCTTTCGATGATGAGAAGTCTGCTAGAGCTGCCGCCGATAAGAGAGCTCAAGCTCTCCTCTCCTCTAAGGGAGCTGGTACTTCTCTTGCCGATTTATCCTCTTCTGTCGCTACCGGTGAAACCACCAATATCAACCTTATTGTTAAGGCCGATACCGAAGGTAGTGCCGAAGCGTTGAAAGCATCTTTAGAAAAGATTGATGTTCCCGGTGCTAAACTCACCGTGTTACATTGCTCTTCTGGTGATGTCACTCAAGGCGATATGGCTTTAGCTAACGCTTCTAAGGCTGTCGTCATCGCGTTCTCTGTCAAAGTATCTCCGATGATCAGAGAATTAGCGAAATCTCAAAATACCGAAATCCGTGAATACAATATCATCTATAAATTGTTAGAAGATATCGAAGACGCCATGCGCGGTACTCTTGCCCCTGTCTATGAAGAAGTCATCTATGGCCATGCCGAGGTTCGTTCTCTCTTCAAAGCGAGTAAGGTGGGACAAATCGCTGGTTGTTATGTCACCGATGGTAAGTTAACCAATTCTAGTGATATTCGTGTCTTCAGAAAGAATAGCCTTGTCTTAAAGACACATTTGACTTCTTTGAAGAGATTCAAAGATGATGCTAGAGAAGTCTTAACCGGATTTGAATGCGGTTTGACCATTTCGGATAACTTCAATTTAGAAGAAGGGGATATCTTAGAGGCTTATGGTCTTGAGGAGGTGAAGAACTAATGGCGGATAAAAAAGGAAGAGTTCACGCGATCATTCAAAAGAATCTTTCTGAAATTATCATCCATCAGCTCAAAGATCCAATCACCGAATTTGCCTCCATCACTCATGTGGATGTCACTTCGGATTACTCTTATTGCAATGTCTATGTCTCTCATTTAGATTCCACAAGAATCGATGAGCTTGCACAGTATTTGAATAAGAGAAAAGGATTCATCCGCACTCGTTTGGCGGCAACACTCGATATCTTTAAAACTCCTGATCTCATCTTCCACGCCGATAAAGGCTATGACAAGATGGCTGAAATGGACGCTTTGATTGATAATGCTGTTAATAAGAAACCGAAGACTTTGAAGGATGTCTATGGTAAAAACTATAAGACTCCGGAACAAAAGGAAGCGGAAAAGCAGAGAAGAGCGGAAAGAAAAGCTTTGAAAGAAGCTCAAGAAAAGAAAGCGAAAAAGACAACTCGTACAAGTAAAAAGAAGCAGGCTTAGTCTGCTTCTTTTTTATTACACTTTAATAAATCTTGGTTAAGTTGTTCAATCAATGCTTCTTTGGTTGAGAACTTTGTTTGTTCTCGGATGAAGTCATCAAAGTAAACTTGAATCTCTTTGCCGTAGATATCTTGATCAAAGCCGATGATATGGGTTTCTAGAATGCTTTCATCTAACTCTGAAATGGTGGGATGGTTTCCGATATTGCTCATGGAAGGATATTCTTTTCCTTCGATGATTGTTCTAGTTTTATAAACTCCATCCTTGAGTTTAACTCGTTTTGGATCCAGTTGAATATTTGCGGTTGGGAAACCTAACTTTTTCCCGTTTTGAAGACCGTGGATGACTTCTCCTTGTAGGAAATAGGGATAACCTAATTCTTGATTGACTAATTTTATGTTTCCGTTTTGAATCTCTTCTTTAATTTGAGAGGTCGAAATCTTCTTCCCTAGAGATTCAATGATGTTAACAATATGAATATGAATTCCTTCTTGTTCTAATACAAGTAAATCCGTTGCTCTTCCTTTGGCTTGATATCCAAAACAAAAATCATCTCCGACTACGATATCTTTTGGATGTAATCTCTTCAAAAAGGAAATGAAATCTTGATAACTTAAATGCATCAATTCCTCGGTGAAAGGAAGGATGAATTCTTGTTCTATTTGAAAAAGTTGTAACAATTGATTTCTTTCTTTTTCCCCAAGGATTAACAAGGGAGAATTTTTGGTTCTTTCTTTTTCGTTTCTTGTGAAAGTTAAAATGGAAGGAATACCTGTTCCTTTTAACACTTCTTTGAATAAGGCTTGATGTCCTAAATGCAATCCATCAAAGAAACCGATAGCGATAGAATAATAGGAAAGATTCTCTTGATCTAAATGAATGATATTACTCTTCATGTTGGAATCCTTTATAACTTTGATAGATGTGACCATTTCTTTGATATATCGCTAAATTTTTGTGTTTGTGTTGTAATAAAAGATATTCTTCTTTCTCTTGTGGGAGCTTTAATCTTTGCCCATTCTTTACACGAAATGCAAGAGGTTCATCACATTCCATTCGTTTGATATTGGGGATGAAATCTTCTAAAGGAAAGACATCACTTTCTTTGACTTCTTTCACTTTCACCGCTCCTTCTAAATCAAAAGGACCAATCTTTGTTCTTCTTAAGGCTAATAGATAACCAGGATATCCTAGTTTATGCGCGATATCTTTTCCTAAGGTTCTAATATAGGTTCCTTTAGATACCATGGTTTCAAAGACGATAACATGTTCTTTTTCATCATAAGAGAGAAGCTGGATATCTAAAATCTCAATATCCATCTCTGGTATAGAAACATTCTTAGCTCCTTCTCTGGCTAAATGATAACAACGGATTCCGTTGATCATTTTTGCACTATATAAAGGAGGAGTCTGTTTTCCTTTACCTAAAAAAGAATGAAGCGTGGATTTAATTTGAGAAAGAGAGAGTTCTCCGACTTCTTTCTTATCGATGATTTCCCCTTCGATATCTAAGGTATTGGTCTCTTCTCCTAGTTTTAAGGTAGCGACATACGTTTTATAAGAATCATCGATTAAAGGGAAGATTTTATTTCCGTCCAAAACACCAACAATCAATAAACCAGTCGCAAAAGGATCCAAAGTTCCTAAGTGTCCTGTCTTTTTGACTTGCAGTTGTCTTTTGACGATTCGATCACAATCTTGAGAAGTAAAATCACTCTCTTTATCAATTTTTACAATACCGGAAATCATAGCTTATCAATTATATATATTTTTTCATCATTTTTACACTTTTTTCTTGTAAAACTGAAGAAAATAAATATAATAATTAAGCCGCTTGACTGGGACAGGGCTAGATCCTCATTATCACCCTTTACCTGGTAAGTCGGAAGAAAGAAAAATGAGGTATTAGATTATGGCTCTTACTAAAGAAGAGAAGACTCAAGTTATTGAGAAAATCCGTAAAGACGAAAAGGACACTGGTTCCGCTGAAGTTCAGATCGCTATCTTGACTGAAAAGATCAAGAAGTTGACTCTTCACTTAACCAACAACAAACATGATTATTCTTCCAAGAGAGGTATGGATATCATGATTGCTAAGCGTGCAAATCTCTTACGCTATCTCAAGGCTTGTGATGTCGAAAGATATCAAGCTTTGATTGCCAAACTTGGTCTCAAGAAATAATCGAACAAATTTCGGGGCTGCGAAAGCAGCCTTTTGTCATATAATTAAATTATGGAACATCTTTCTTGTCAGAATCTGATCATCGGCAGTGGCCCTGCGGGTTTATTATGTGCTATCACTTCTAATGGAGATAACATTCTTTTAGAGAAGCCGAGCAAGAATTTTCAATTGGCAAAAAGAATCTTAGTATCTGGAAATGGAAGAGCGAATTTCTTTAATCAAGATTTAACTTCTACGCCTTCTCCTATCCATGAAGTATTAAGACCTTACGAGAAAGAATTCTTACAATACTTAAAAGAAGAATGTCAGTTCCCTTATGTGATAGAACACGGCCTTTATTATCCTTATTTTAACCGTGCTGAATCTCTTCATAATACACTGATTCATCAATTAGGTTCTAATACGAGAATCATCAAAGGTCTCGCGTTAAGAAATGACAATGATGAATTGATTTATTTGGATGAGAACGGGAAAGAAAGTATCATCCACTATCAACACCTAGTTGTTGCCACTGGGGGAAGAAGTTATGATCGAGAACATTTCACTTATGAATTATTAGATTCTCTAAACGTAGAATATGAACCCTTCTCTCCTGCTTTATGTCCCATCAAAGTCAAAGAGAAGATTCCTGTTTCTTTTGTCAATCAACGATTGAAAGGAAAAGTGAGCGTCTATTCTTCAAAAGATAAAATCTATGAAGAATACGGGGAAGTCTTATTTAAAAAAGATGGTCTTTCTGGAATCTGTATCATGAATTCCACTATCGCTATTCATGAAGCGTTAAAAAAGAAACAAGACGATATTCAAATAGAAATCAATTATCGAGAAGTAAAAGATTTATCCACTGGAGAAATCACAAAGTTAGAACAAGTCTCCCCCTTTGCTTATCCTCAGTTTATGAAAGAGAAAGTAACTGCAGATGGAATATTAAGATTCCACTTTATGGATTTCTATCCCTTTAAAGAATCCCAAGTATCCTTTGGTGGTGTTCTTCTCTCTGAATTAGATTCAGAAGACTTTTCTTTCAAAAAGAAAAAGAATATCCACTTTATCGGTGAAATACTAGATGATAATTATATTTGTGGCGGTTATAATATGGGTCATGCTCTGTTAGAGGGCTATGTGTTAGGAAAGAAACTATCATGACATTTCAAATCGAAGAACTCAAAGAGAAAGTCTTTGAAGAACAACTTCATCGCCGTGGTTATGATTCTCTTCAAGAACAGGTGCAACCTATCTTTGAAGAAGCTTTTGCTAATGCCAATCAAAGCAAATCCTTCTCTACCTTACCTTTCTTTCAAAAATTCATCGGATTATTAGAGATGACTGATTTAGCCATCTCCGAAGTTCTTTTCTATCAAGAATTCCATCAAGAGAAGCCTTCCATTGAAGTATCGGGAAAGAAAGTCGCCGCCAAATATCTCAAACAGATGGAATTTGAAAACAGCGATTCTTTCAAAGAGAAGATCTCCCCTGTAGACCCTCGTTATTCTGTACTAAAGAATGCCGCCGATTTCTTTGCTTCCTTCAACGCTCCCTTTGCCAGAATGAACCCGGATTATTCTTTGATCAACGATTTATTCCAAAACACCTTCATCGCCATTCGTGGTATCTGTGAAAACTGGACTTTAGGCAATTATGCTGAAGCCTTCATCGGTTGGAGAAATGTTCATGAAACAGAATGTATTCTCACATTATTGATTAATGGTAGTGAAGAATTGAAGCAGACGTATATTTATCATATCGCTTATAACAACTTCTTGAGAAACAAAGAAGCGTTTGATCCTGAATTCCTCAATGCTGCCTTTGAAAAGATGAAGAGTGAGATGGCTCAACACGGTTTAAAGAGCAAGGATATGAAGAAGTTCATCGAATACGGCTGGCTTTATAAATCCGATCGTTATGATGAAAATGATAAAGACTTCAAACTCAATTTTAGAGACGGATTAGAAAGAGCTGCTGGTTTGAGTGAATTGAGTGGAAATTATGAGGTTTCTTCTGAAATCACCCATTCTTCCGCTTTCTTCTTCTATTCGGTGAAAGAATATTTAAAGATTGCTTCTCTTTCTCAAACTTATGATTCTGCCTTACGTATTTTCCGTGCCTATTTAGATTATGCCAAATTCTTCTTCTCTCGCAACAAAGAACAAGAAGAGATCGGAAAGAAATTGGTGAGAGATTGTGAAGTGATCAAATTGACCTTTGATGATAAGGAGAACGAAGATGAGCAAGCGAGTGACTAGAACTACCTGCATCGGATTAGATGATTTTGGAAAAGGAATCGTACGTATCGATAATGTTACCGCTTTTGTTTCTAATCTTCTCCCAGGAGAAGAAGCAGACGTCGCTACTGTTTTTAAATATGGAAAATTAGACCATGCCAAAGTGGAAAAAAGATATACTTCCTCTCCTGACCGTGTCAGACCGATCTGTCCTTATTATCCTAAGTGCGGCGGATGTCAAATCATGCACCTTTCTTATGAGAAACAATTGGAATATAAAACCAATAAAGTAAAAGAACTTTTGCATAAATTTGCCAAGTTGGATATTGATGTTTTACCTTGTGTTGGCTTAGAAGACCCAAAAAGATTCCGCAACAAGGTTCAAAAACCTGTTCGTTATAATGGCAGACATGAAGCTGTCGCTGGTTTCTATGAAGCGGAAAGCCATCACTTAGTTCCCATAAAAGACTGTTTGATGGAAAGTCCTTTGTCTTCTAAGATTACCAAAGCCTTACTTGCTCTCATCAATAAGTATCATTATCCCTGTTATGATGAAGATAGACAAACCGGTTTAATTCGTCACATCTTAATCAAAACAACAACAGATCAAAAGCAAGCTTTGGTCACTTTGATTGTCACCGATGAGAATTTGAAAGGTAGGATGAATTTTGCCAAAGATCTCATTCATCAATGCCCAGAAGTCGTCGGGGTTGTTTTGAATATCAATTCTCGTAAGACAAATGTCATTCTTGGAGAAAGAGATGTCAAAGTCTATGGTCACACTCGTATCTGTGATCAAATCTTCCAGAACAAGTTCTTAATTTCTACTCAATCCTTCTATCAGACCAATTCTAGACAGATTGAAACGTTATATGGCCTTGCGATTGAGTTTGCTCAGTTAAAGAAAGAGGATGTGTTATTAGATGCTTATTGTGGCACCGGAACTATCGGTCTTTCTTGTGCGGATAAAGTGAAGGAAGTCGTCGGTGTAGAAATTGTTTCCGATGCTGTTCATGATGCTATTACCAATGCTAAGATCAACGGAATCACTAATGCTCATTTCTATAAAGATGATGCCACTAACTATATGTTAAAACAGGATAAAAAGTTTGATGTCATCATCATGGATCCTCCCAGAAAAGGTTCTACTCCCGAATTCTTGAATGCGGTGAAAAAAATAGCCCCTAGAAAATTGGTTTATGTTTCTTGTGATCCTGTGACTTTAGCAAGAGATTTAGCTCTTTTGAAAGATAGCTTTACTATCGAAAAAGTGCAACCTGTCGATATGTTCCCGAACTCTTTGCACGTAGAAACAGTAGTGTGTTTACAGATAATTAAGAAATAGGAAGTAAAAATATGACTCTAATCAAATGTCCTGAATGTGGAAAAGAAATTGTCGATTCAGATAAGTATTGTCGTCACTGTGGCTACCCGTTAAAAAATAAACAAGTAGTTGAATCAGATCAAAACAATAAGAAACAACCTGAATCCCATGTTATTGCATATAGATGTGGTTCTGGTGGTACTGTAATTTCTCTTACCGTCATTGGTCTAATTATTGGCCTTTTAATGACAGTGGCTTACATAATTGTAGGCATGTATTATGGTGAAGGAATTTGGCTTGGTTTGAGCTTTTTCGCTTTAATCGCTATTATCTTAGATGTGGGATCTTTCTATCTTTTAATAAAAGTTGGCATGAATGCTTCTAATGAACATAACTGCATAGAATATGATGCAAATAATTGTAAGTTTGTCCTTAACACTTTATGGGGGAATGAAATAGTAATAAATCCAAGTGATTATGTTGAACTTAAAGATAATTTCTTCACTGATAATATGCTTATGTTCACATATCGACTACCATCAGGACGCCTTAAAAAAGTTAATCTTGGTTCATGTGCGGATAGAGATGGTCTTCGCGCAAGAATAAATAAGGTTATTGAAAAAATAGAAAAATAATCTCGCGCAAATAATTAAGATTTTTTTGATACAGCTTTATTTATTGAAGTTTCCACTAAATAAGAGCCTATCAGAAACATTAGCAAGAGATATCCAATATCTATCTAGTATGTATGAAGTGAACTACGTTCAACCTGTTGATAGGTTCCCAATGACCGCACACGTCGAAACTGTTTGTTTACTGACAAAAAAATAGTCCAAAATAATCAAAAATTAATAAAATAATGCCCATTTTAATCAAAAAAATCAAAATTTGTGACTGAATGGGCTTTTCATTTTGAAAGCTTGTCCGCATTACAATAGTTTCATGGCTCAAAAATTATTCGATGATTCCTATGTTTTGTTGCAGAAAATGATTTCGGTAACGATTGCTCTGATATGCGGTTTTAAGTGTTTTGATTTCAGCAGTTTTTCCGATCATAAAGACGCCGTGAATAAAAAAATATCTATTTCCTGATAGGTGGCCAGAACATAAGGTGTCTTTTTCAAAGACACCCTTTTTGGGTTTGCTTCAGGTTGTTATAGATAAGTTTCATGGGTTCATCACCTGAAGACGCCTGGGACATGTTATTCCCATACACCTCAGCCTTTCGGCTTTGGGGCTACATTTTTAATAGATGTTGAGTGCCGCGTTTATATCCGCGTTCACCATCCTTCCCTCCCTTGTCCTGTAAAGGGAGCGCGTAAGTCTTATGCCGGAGAATTCCACGCCCTTTTCAGGCATATCTCCGTCATAGAAGCAAGCCAAAGAAGTGTAGGATTCCTCTGTTACAACAACGGCGATCCTCTTCTTCCTGGCACTGCTCTTGATCATGCTGATCAGTTTGGAAAGAGGAAAGAACGTGAAGGTCCTGTTGACCCTTCTCCTTTTCTTCCCCTTCAGTGCGTCGTTCTTGATTCCTCCTTTCTTGATGTTTCTGTTCCATCCTGTGATGAGTGTGTTGGCTTTGTGCTCCTCCAGTGTACATTTTCATTTTAGCAGTTTTTACATGTTTACTTTAGCATTAACAACTGCCCCCCTTGAATTGGAATCGGATGGAACGGTAGGACTTCACTGTGTTTTCTTCCATGGCAAACGTCATTCCGTCATCGGGACAGAATGACTGTATGTAAGGGAAGAGAGAAGAAGAAGGGTTGAAGTATAATCTGTGTTCGCTGGAAATGGGTTCTTGTATGACCCTATTCTATTCTTTCCTGCAAGAAAAATCCATAGCTTTTGAGGGAGTGTCAACATCCTGTCATGCTTTTGCATACATTCTCATGAGAGTGTAAAGACATGACATGCAGAACGACAAGATATATCCTCTTCACCCTAGCCTGTTTATAATTCGGCTGCCTGAATGAGATATTCCTAAGAAGTCATGAAGCTAATGGAAATGAGCAGGAGTGAAGACGGATCTTTCCTTCCTAAATCGAAAGAAAGAACAGCTCGTTTCCGACAGCATCTGCATAAAAACTAGCCTTCTAGGAAGACTTGAAGAAAAGAACGGATACGGATGTGAAAAAATAAATTCCTAGAGAACGCAAAATTTGCACTTCTTCGAGCAATTTTTGTATTGCGGGTTTTTGCCTGCCCCCATCTTTATTAATATATAGGCCATGAAAACATTCATCGCACTTCCTTTCATTTTATTGACTTCCGTCATTGCTCCAATTGTTTCTATGCCTTCGAATGAAATTGCTCTAAAACAGGGCGATGTCTTGCATTTTGGCATTGCGGAAGAAGAGTCTCGCTTCGATGCGCGATTCGTGATTTTGGACGCCAATTACACCAATACTGGTGAAGAGGGGATGTTTCTTTGGGCGGAGAGCCTCGTTTCGAATGAAGGCAAAGCGATCCCCTTCCGTCAAGAGAAGGATGAGGATAGCAATAGCTATACCGGCTCCTATGCGAAGCAGTGGTGCACGGATTTCTATGAGAAAAGCTTCACCGAGCTGGAGAAATCCTTCATCTTGCCTTCGTTTTGCTCTGATGAAGCCTTCTCTATTCCCGCTTCCTTTGGCTTTGGAAGCAATACCCCGATGGTCGATTTCGCCGCGGAGGAAAATATCCTGAACGGGGACTGCGTTTTTCTATTGTCTGCGGAAGAAGCGAGCAACGCTTCCTATGGCTTAGACTCCGCCTCGAATCGGCTTTCTTCCTATAACGGGGTCACCGCCTCCTATTGGCTCCGCTCACCCCACGATCGCTCCAATTTCCCAAATGACGTCGGCATCGTCTTCTATAACGGCTGGCTCATGGACTTCATCCAGGATAGCGATAACGTGTTCGGGGTGTCGCCAATCTACATGCGTCCCGCGCTTAATATCAAGAAGCTATCTAGCGATCAGCTAATCGAAGTTCGCAATCATGAGTATTGTCTCAAAGACGAGTCGGCGATGTTTGAAAACCCTCCAGAGAAGCAGGAATTCCGCGAGAATAACCCTCTCCCTTTGACCATCGCTCTCCTTGCCGCTGGACTAGTCCTTATCATTGGGATACCGATTCTTATCGTGATCCTAGTGAAACGGCACAAAAAGAAGAAAGCGAAACAAGCTTAGCCTATTTAAAGCTGGTACCATCCTCATGTTCGCAAGGTCGATAATGCCAGTGATATCTATGATTTTACGATTTGCTTTAGAGCATATCCAATCTGCTTTTCATGAATAATGCATATGCAAAAAGCATCGAATTGCAAAAAACTGGAAATTTCTGAAGTTTGCTCTGTTATGTGTAAAACAATTTGCTTGATTCTAATTAAAATAGTAATTAATAATTTTGACGACAAAAACGCAAAGTAAAAGTATTTAAAAAAACAATAGATATGTTTCCAATTACTTAAAAGGGCTTGTCATAATTTGTTTCGGGTTTTAAAAAAGACATATCATTTGTTGTTCCACTATCAAAGGGTATAAATATCTAATATCGGCACATGTTGAGACGGTATGCTGCCTTTCGAGGAAAAATTTTGAAAATAAATCTAGTAAGTAAATATATTAACGATCTATGATTTAAAAGTCATAGGTCATTTTTTAAATAAATTATAATTGCAACTTGTTTTATCGTATCATTGTTGATATAGTAAAGCCGAAAGGGTGTGTATATAAAATTGATATTTTAGTGTAATGCAATATACTAAAACCAAAAAAAATATATACACTAAGAGAATTACAAGCAATAGTAAAACTATAGATGTTTTTAATTGAAAGATAAATATTTATTTGCTTTATTGAAATCGCAAAAAACTGTAAATATGCAAAAAATTCCGAAAGGAGAAAAAATGATACTAAGAGACTTTTATCTAAATCAATTAATAAGTAAGAGACATTCGTCTAAGGTAAAAATAATTACAGGACTTAGAAGATCTGGAAAATCATATTTATTATCAGAAATATACAAAAATATTTATATAAATGTTTCAGTCCATATCTAAAGTAATATTGCTAGTGATATCACCTATAACTTTTATAGGTGACTTATGAAAAGATAAAACGAAAAGTAAGACTTTGGTAATAATTTGATTCATAAAAACTAACATAAGCACTAGAAAGTCAAGTGGCAAAGATACAAATGGGAAAAAAGAAACACTGACTCTTGTGTGAATTCAAAAGACTGCTTGTTTTTTGTTTCAATAATTTGTAAAACAAATTGAGTGATTTGTTTTGAATTTCACTCATTTCAATTTATAATTAAAAGAGAAAGATTAAGCTTTTTTTTAAAAAAAGGATGACAAAAATATGAAAAAGAAATTATTATTTTTAGCCTTGATGCATTTATTCGTAGTGGCTTGTTCTGAACCAACGAGTGCTAGTGATAGTACCAGTGTTCCCCCTATGACAACAACATCTGGTGAGGATAGCATTCAGAGCGATACGGAGAATACGACTATTTCAGAGGATACTACTTCCTCAGATGAAACTACGAGTGAAGAAATCACTTCGGATGAAGAGACCAATAGCCAAGAAGAATCCACCTCTTCTGAAGAACCTGTTCCAGAAGGATATTATCGTATTCAGTATCATTCCCTTTTGTTAAAAGATGAAGAAGGCGAATTCATCCCGATTCATCATGATATTCCCGATGAATATTTATCTTTTGATCATGAATCTAATACCTTTAAGAAAGAATTAGCTTTGGCCGCTTTTGCTTTTGTTGCTAGCGCGCCTGAAGCGGATACGGTAACAGGGGCATATCAACATTTTGATTTTGATGATTTATATCTTTCGGAAGATTATGGATTAGAAGAACAAGCCGATACCGTGAAATATGCCATCGGTCATAAAAAGGTGGAAGATACCAACATCATCAATCTCACCATCTCTGGTTATCAATACAAAAAACCTTGGCAAAATAATTTCAATTTAGGTTTGACCGGTAATCACGCTGGCTTTGCTAATGGTGCGAATAAAGTCTTACCGAATCTTGTCAATTATTTAAAGAAATACCAAGGGGAGGAAAGAACCATTTTATTCATCAATGGTTTTTCTAGAGCTTCTGCCATCTCGAATATTTTGATCACTTCCCTCATCGATAATGAACTGATCGAAGATAAAGATTTATATGCCTATCTTTTTGAAACACCCATTGGTGTGGAAAGCAAAGATGAGAGAGAATATCCTTCTGTTTTCAACGTGATCAATAATGCGGATCCTGTCACGCATATCGCACCAGCTTCTTATGGATTTAGACGTATCGGAACCGATATCGATATGTATAAAGAGAATGCTGCCGATATCATCAAAGAATTTGATGAAAGATTAGATGTCGGTGTATTTACCCCTAACGAAGGTTATTATACGAGTGATATTGAGCTCACCAATTACCTCATCGATTATTTATTGGCTCCTGTGGATACGGAATCTTTAGAAGTCCCTTCCAAAGATATGTCTACGAGAGAGAACTATTATAAGAATGTCCAAGATGATATTACTTATTTGATGGGCTTCTTCTTCTCTTTACCCGAAGAAGTGTTACCCAAAGTCATGGATAAATTCCAAAAAACAGAAATGGTTGAAAAGATATCTTTATTGCAAGAAGATGGAATTTATAATTTCTTAAAACCGATTTTGGATGAGTGTGAAGTCTCTTATGAGGAAGAAGTTTTAAAAGCAAAATTGAATAATGCTTTATATTTGGTCCAACAAAAACCGACTCTCTTAAGCTTTGCTATGTCTGAAGAGCAAAGAAATAATTTATTAAGAGAGGTATATTTTCATACCTTAGAAGGTGTTTTGCCTTTATTAATTGCTTTATAAAGGTAAATACTAGGAAGCGATTAGATTATCTCTCATTTATTATTTGTAAGTTAATTTTAGTCATGCAATAAGGAGCTGTTATTTGACCTTCACGATACATTTAGGTTAACAGCTCCAATTTTTTATTTATTAAAAAGATTTTATATTCCGCAAAAGTTGAGTCGACAACATATCTTTTGACATAACTTCTCTAAGATATGTTCTTGTCTATTTTGACATTTTTTCCAGAAGTTATCATAAGTGACCTCCCAGATAATACAAGAGTCATTAGACCCGATGTGTCACATATTGGGAAGAATAGGATGTTTTTGGGGTACCAATTTTTCATTTCCTTATTTATAATAATTTTATCCAAAAAGTAGTTGATGTGTTTAGCTCAATAGGAATGGTTAAATGGAGGATCCTATGAAAAAAATCGCAAACATGTTTCTTACGTTTTTCGCTATGTTGACTATGGCTTCTTGTACGAATACACCTACTTATTCCCTAAAAGAAGCAGGTGGATTTGAAATCAGCAATATTACTTCTATTTCAGCTTCTAGCAGTGTTTATCAAAACTTATGCTGGCCTATAAAGGAAGAAGCTTATTCTTATTTAGATTGCAAATACATCAAAGTTGATTTTGATATTCAGAAAGAATATCTCTCTTCTTGGCCTCCCTCAGAATTACAAGATGACGCTTATGTTTTACATGCTGAAATTAGTGATTCAGATACTTATGCGAATACCGGATTAGTTTTCTTTATCAGTCACAATAGTAATTATCTATATTTTGATGGCCTTGAAGGAACATATCGCTCACAAGAGAAAATGTCCTCCAAGTTTATCGATATGATTCAAAAAGATAAGAAGAAAGATAGCTTTAAAATTACGGTCATCGATGAAGATAATCAAATTTATGATAATCCATTTCCAACAGAAGATTATTTGACTCCAGGTACTCAAATTACCTTACACTCTCATCCCATCATGGATGCGGACTTAGTCATGTATGTCAATGATGAATTTTATTCTAAACAAGAGTATGTAGAAATGGATGGGCATTATGTCTGGGAATACCGTTTTACAATGATAGAAAAAGATGTCACTTTACGCTTTATTATAGAAGGTGGATGGTAATACGATAATTTGTTTTATTTGTAAATATGGAGAAATCCTTTTCTTTTATCAAAGTTATGAGGTGTTATTATGAAACATGATATAAAGAAGACAACCCTCAATTCCCAAACTATCGAAAGCCAAAATCCGTGTATCGAAACCGATAGGCTTTTGCTGAGAAAACTCAAGAAAGAAGATGCCGAGCCTATGTTTAAGAATTGGGCCAGTGATGAGGAAGTGACAAAATATATGACTTGGATTTCTCATGAAAATATCGAAGTCACGAAAAAGATTATTGGTCTTTGGTCAGAGGAAGAAAATGATCCTAGGACCATACGCTTTATGATCACCTTAAAAGATAGTGGTGAACCAATCGGGGCTATCGATGTGGTCAAATATATCGATGGAAATCCCGAAATCGGTTATTGCTTATCGAGAAAATATTGGAATCAAGGTTTGATGACAGAAGTTTGTAAAGCTTTCACTAAATATCTATTTGCAAAAGGATTTCAGAAAATTTATATCACAGCGATAGATGAGAATATTGGAAGTAATCGAGTGGTAGAAAAGTGTGGATTTGTCTTCACACACAAAGAGAGATTAGAACATCAATCCTCTTTTAAACACAATCCTGTAACTATTCATTGCTATGAATTAGTCCAATAATTCTATGTTATTTGTTTATAAGTAAATAAGCCTATGGAGATGGAAAAATATCGATAGGCTTTTTTAAATTATTTTGGATTGTTTCTAGGGAATCCATGAGCATAAAAATAGGCGACCCGATGGTCGCCTAAGAAAGATTTAGTTATTCTTTGCGTCTACAATTTTTTTGATTTCTGCTAAGACGATATGGATATCGATAGGCTTTGCAATATGGCCATTCATACCGGCGTTGAGACATTCGGCGATGTTTTCAGAGAAGGCGTCCGCAGTCATTGCGATGATAGGAACATGTTTTGCGTATTCGCTATCTAATTTACGGATGTTTCTAGTAGCCTCAAGACCATTCATGACAGGCATCTGCACATCCATAAAAATCAAATCGAAGCGGTCTTTGTTGAATTCATCCGCCATCTTATCTAAAGCGATCTTACCATTCTCCGCTCTTTCACAAGTGATTCCGTGCATCTCTAAGAGAGTGGAGATGATCTCATAATTGATATCATTGTCTTCGACTACTAACACGCTTGTTCCAGGGAAGTTCAATTCATTCTCATCGATGACAACATTATCTTCATGAGACATCAATTCCATAATCTTTTGATAGATTTTGCTTCTGAAGAGAGGTTTGAAGATGAATCCGCTGATGCCGATGCCTTGGGCTTCTTCTTCAATCTCGCTGAAGTCATAGGCGCTAATAAGAATGATAGGAATATTATTGGAAGAGATTTCTTTGATTCTCTTTGCTACTTCTAAACCAGACATATCTGGCATCTTCCAGTCTAGGATGATGACATTGAAAGGTTTCTCTTTTCTCTCTTGAATCATCTTTAAGGCATCAGAGCCATTAAAAGCGACAAAGGTAGTCGCACCAAGAGAATCTAACGTATCTTTGGCGGTCTTTAAGATGATTTCATCATCATCGATGATTAAGACATCCATAGGAGGTAACACCATCTCTTCTGTTGGCTTCTCATCTTTTTGTAAGTCGATAGATACAATGAAGGTAGTTCCTTTTCCAAGTTCACTTTCACAAAGGATTTCTCCACCCATCAAATCCACCATCTTCTTGGTAATCGCTAAGCCTAAACCAGAACCTTGAATGGAATTGACGCGGCTATCTGTTGCTCTAGAGAAGGATTGATACATGTGTTCCATGAATTCTTTGGACATGCCGATACCGGTATCTTTCACTTCATAAATCAATTTGATAAATCCTTCTTTGGAACTAGGTTCAAATTGGATATCCACATTGACAGAACCATTCTCTCCTGTGTATTTTAAGGCATTGGATAAGAGATTGGTGAAGATTTGGCTTAATCTTAATTTATCGGCATAGAACCATTCATTATTACTTTGATGAACTCTGAAATTGAAATCGATATTCTTTGCTTTGACAAGAGGTTGAGAGATATTGATGAGGTTTTCAAAGATATCCACGATAGAGAAGGACAAAGGATTGAGAGTGAGCTTTCCGCTTTCCACTTTGGAGATATCTAAGATATCATTGATCAAAGTCAAGAGGTGATTACTAGCTAATTCAATCTTCTTCAAGGCATCCGATGTACTTTCCGGATTGTTCTTTTCTTTTCTAGCAATCGTAGTTAAACCGACGATGGCATTCATAGGAGTTCGGATATCGTGAGACATGGTGCTTAAGAAATCTGTTTTGGCTTGACTTGCGGATTTGGCAGCATTCATAGCCACAACCAAATTCTTATTTAAAATGAGAAGTGCTAGTAAATCCACGATGAAGATAACCCCTAATCCGATACCGATGATGGCAATATTGAGATAGTCAATAGTCACCTGAGAAATATCGATTTCGGGAATAGAAGTGATCACGCACCAATGCTCATCTTCAGTGATTTGAGAATAAGATACAAACCTTTCTGTATTGGTGGAATCTTTCATTCTTAAAGAACCCGATTCGTTAGTCACTTTTGTTTTAAACTTTTCTAATTCCGAAGAAACAAGAGGGTTATAAGAACTATAGAATTCAAAGAAATTTGAGCCTTTAAAAGAAGCAGCCGAGATGACATATGCACCAGAGCTATCAATGACCGCCACTTCTAAATGTTGGAAAGCGCCACTAGGGAAGGTCCACTTCTTGGTCAGATTTGAAACAGGAACCACACGTAAAAGATAGGCCTTTACTGTCTTACTAGGATCTAATGGATCTAATAAAGGAATCTCATTATAGAAAGAGATAGAGGGGGAACCATTGATGCTGTTGGTATATTTCGGGGTAATCTTCATTTTTTGGCTAGTAGAAGAGAATAGACGGCTATCAAATCCGTTGTAATCCACACGGAAATCATTGGGATCAGAGAGATTAGGAGAAGTAGATAAACCCGTAAGAGAATCTTGATAGAGGATGTGAGCCATGATCTCTTTATCGGTGATGGAGTTTGTGACAAAATCTTTGGCCTCTTCTATGGTTCCCACTTCACTTTCTAGATGATTTGCCCAAGAACGGCAAAGATGACTCTCTCCTAATAAATAGTTGTTAGTCATGCTAGATAAGGAGATGTTGGTATTGAAAAAAATCTCTTCATTTGAAGCTATTGTTCTTTGAATGGTGTTATTGATATATTGATATTCCGAAACAAAAATACCTGAGATCAGGACCAAATTTACGGCGATGATGGCAAGGGTTTTATAACGACGTTTCTTTTTGCTTTCCATACTTATATTATCTAATAATTTTTACAAAAATACACATAAATATTTTCTTTATAAGGTTATTTTAATATAAACTAGAGACTTACACTAATTATGTGTGAAACCAACATCAGTCATAAGGAGGTGATATTACCTTCTTTCCTTGGCTAGCCAAGGAAAGAAACGCGTGCAAGATAAAACCGCAATCGCTTATCATATTAAGTGACAAAACTCAAC
>JAFUFH010000055.1 GCA_017470005.1 Bacilli bacterium
ACGGATAGATTATGTCTTTGGGGACATAGTGCAGGTGGTCATCTTGCTTTGTTATATTCCTATTTGAGCAAAGTTTCAAACAACACCTTTGGTGTTTTATCTCCTATAAATATTACTTTGGTTGTCTCTGAAGCTGGACCCACGGATCTCCATGTCTTATATAATCAGGAATTACCTCCTGAACAAGAATGGCTCCGGGAACGCCTTGTTCGCGCAGTAGGATCCAACAATTACTCGGATTTAGACTATTCTTCCCCAAAAATACACGCACCCTTTGCTTCACAATACTTAAACTCGTATTTAATTTTTGGGGGACGCGACAACTTAATTGACTTAGCAGGTAACATGCTTTATGAGGATGGTATTGGAATAAAAGTCGCCTCACAAATAGACCATTCGGGCTTCACTTATGAAATAGATAATTCTCCATCTACATGCCCGCAATATGATTCGCCTGAGAGTATCAAGCAACTATTAGACAATTATAAGGAGGAATAAAATGAAAAAGTTAAATCTTGTTTTTCTCTTTATTTTCTTCTTGTGTTCTTGTGGCGCCCCATCATTCACAAGCGATTCTAGCATTTCTCAAAGCACAAATGTTTCCGAAGAAACAACTATTTCAAATAATTTTTTAGAATCCACAAATCCTTCCTTTGATATTTCCACGGTAGAGGATGTTTCTTCTCCTGTAGATTCTACTGATGAAAGCGATCAACAATCTGAAAGTCCTACTACCTCCACAGAGTATGAGCCCGATGATAATGTGATGGATAATCCAGAATTTGTCTTCCTCTATAATGAATCGGAGCACACCTTCAGTATTTCCGGAGCAGAAACAAAATCAGAAAGCCTTGTTTTCCCTTCCATACATCGTTCTTGTCCTGTTGTTTCAACTGAAAAATATTTCAATATAGCTAAATGTGCTCAAGAAAACGTTAAATCCGTTTATATTCCTAATTCTATTTTAAATAATGACACGAATTTTAAATGGCTTAAGCTAATCAAAAACTTAGAAAAAATAGAAATAGATGAAGAAAACCCTGATTTTAAATGTGTGGACGGAAACATTTATGACAAAGAAATGAAAAATCTTCTTTATATTTTCCACAATCCTACAAATCCAGTATTACAAATTCCAGAAACCGTAGAATCCATAGACGAACATGCACTAGAAGGTTTATCCGCATATGAAGAAGTTAGAGTTGCCGATTCTAATTGTTATTTTACTTCTATAGATGGGGTCTTATTTGATAAAGAAGTAAGGAAATTAATTTTTTATCCTCAGCAAAAGAAAACACGTTATTATCGTGCCCCAAGTGGAGTGGTTGAATTAGGGGCTCCTGGTTTTCAAAACAATCCATACATTGAAAATGTTGATTTACCAAATGGTTTCACCACATTTACAGGAACCTTTAAAAATTGTACATCATTAATTAACGTTTCCATTCCTGAAGGAGTAACAAGAATTGAGAATATATTTGATGGTTGCTTCAAGCTTGAATCTCTGAAGTTCCCTAACAGTCTCGAATATTTACTCTACTCTAATTCAACTGGTTTTAAAAATGTATTTCTTCCCAAAAATGTTAATTTTTTTGGTTTTCATTTTTTCCCCATGTATACAGAATCCTTTATCGTTGATGAAGAAAACGAATACTATCAATCTAGAGACGGTGTTTTATATTCTAAAGACCTAACCACTTTGGTGGAATTCCCATTCTTAAAAACTGGTGAACTCGTCATTCCAAAGCAAACCACAAGAATCACCTGTAACGTAGTTGGTCACTCTATTGTCCGCAACCACTTGGATTGGGGAGACCACCTTTCTTCAATCAAAGTAGAAGAGGGAAACGAAGTTTTCTACTCTTTAGATGATGTATTATACATGAACACTCAAAAAGGGCCTCGGGCTGCCTTTGCGCCTGGACTTAGGGAAGAATTGACCATTCATTCACCCGTAACAAACTTATATAATTACTCTAATACCATTAAAAAAATAACTCTTGGCAAAGATGTGACTTCTGTAAATATAGGCCCTTTCCTTTATAGACTGACTGCTCTTGAAGAAATCATCTGTTCCCCAGATAATCCACACCTTAGTGTGATAGATGGTTATCTTTTTGATAAAACCGGAACAATTTTATACTCAATACCCACTGCAACGAAAAATGTAGTCATTCCTAAACAAACCAAAAAAATAGACTCCTATTGTCTTCTCCCGGTTGATATGGAAACGTTAACTGTTGAATCCCCACTTCCTGATTTGGATTTAAATTATTATTTACCATTTCCAAATCTTAAAAAAATAATTGTTGGGAAAGAAGGCCATTTTGATAAGAATCTCAAAAGTGATGAGTTAGAAGACATTGTGGTCGATCCACAAAACCCTTATTATTATTCAGAAAACCAAGTGTTATACAACAAAGAAAAAGATTCGCTCCTCTGGTATTCGCCTAAGAAAAAAGGGCCGTTTTCTATCCTATCAAGTGTTCACACTCTCACATCTGATTCCCTTACTCTCAATTCTACTTCAGAAATAAAGGAACTTATAATTCCTTCTCACGTCAAAACAATTTCATCTTTCGCTATCAGCGGATCAAGTTTATCGCTAGAGAAAATAGTCATTCCAGATACCGTAACATCATTTGCAAAGGATGCTCTTTATTGCTACGCAACTCATATTTATTTTGGAAAAAATGTAACTGAATTCAAAACAAGAGATTGCGATTATCTTTCTTATGTTTCATTTTGGCATTTTGCTAACAAAGAAGAAGATGTCAATATCCAAGATAAACCATTGGATCCTTACGCAATGAATTTTTTCCACCCTAGGCTCATCTTTGGCAGCCTATATAATGCATAATTAAACATTTTCATAACGGCCCTCATAAGTTTCTATATTAATTAATAAAATATGTTATATTAGTCTAAAATAAAGGATAGTGTTGTATGACCGCCATATCATTGTTCAACCGTCTCACTTTCAAAGAGAGATGGTTAAACGGAACTATCACGGAGTCTATAACCTCAGGTAGAGTAGGTATGTTTTACAATGATCCTGCCATCTGTATTCTTTCTCTTGATTTATTAGCGATAGAATGAGGTGTAAAAATGAAATATAAGTTATTACTTCTTATTTCGTTGCTCGGAATGATGATTTCCTCTTGTGGAACATCAACCACCGAAATTTCATCTAAAGATAGCCCCGTTTTGCCAGAGACAACACTTTCAGAAACAACAGCCGAAGATACAACCAAAAGTGTTTTTTCTAAAGAAACCGATTCTGAAACCACATTAGAAACAAGCGTGAAAACTCCATCTGAAAATCCCCTCACACCTGATGATAACATAAAAGACAATCCGTATTTTTTGTTTCGTTATTCTCAAGATTTGAATGTTTTTTTGGTAACCAATTATTTTGGAGAAGATGAACGTCTCTCTCTTCCTAAAACTCATCGTTCGCTTCCCGTAATTCTTTCTGAAAGCTTTACGATAGCAGAAAAATCAAGAGAACAAATAAAAGAGCTTTACCTTCCTGACATAATCGCACAAACCACCCAATCTTACTCGTGGATTGATACATTAGAAAACCTTGAAAACATAGAGATAGAAAGCAATCATTCTTCTCTTAGTATGTATCAACATTGCTTATATGATAAAGATCAAAAAACTCTCTTGGCCATTCCTAGATTATTTAAAGACTCCACTTTTAAGTTACCTTCCTCCGTAGAAAATATAAACTATAGTTTATTATCATCGTTAAAGCACGTGAAAGAAGTAGAGGTTCCTAGTGGAAATCCTTTCTTTTATTCAGAAGATGGTGTTTTGTTTAACAAGGATAAAAGCGAATTAATTTATTATCCAAGAATGAAAACAGATAGTGATTATTGTGTGCCTAATGGTGTGACAGAAATCGCTAGTCCAGGTTTTTCCGGGAATACATTCGTTACAAACATAGTTCTCCCAGAAACATTGCTTTCTTTTTCTGGCCGACTTCCAAATCCGTTTTCTTCTTGTTCTTCTCTCAATAAGATCAACATTCCAAAAAACATTAAGTCTCTCCCTGGTGTGTTTGACTCTTGTTTTTCTTTGGAAACTCTTGTTCTTCCTGAAAATTTGGAACAACTTACCCTCGTTCCAAGTTCAGGGTTCCAACATATTCATATTCCAAAAAACGTTTCTGTTTTAACTTTTGGTTCTGGGAGCTGTGATTATTTAGAAGACTTGACCATTGATGATGCTAACACCTCCTTTGCTATGCATAATGGAGCAATTTTTTCTAAAGATTTCTCTCGCCTTCTCTATCTACCACAAAATAGACAAGGAGACTTTACAGTACCCAAACAAACAAAAAGCATTATGTTGCCATATGAAAACAACAGAAATTTATTTGAGAACTTTTTTGTTGAAGATGGAAATGAATCTTTCTTTTCCCTAGATGGTATTCTTTATAAGAAATCTAATAATGAAATCATTAATATTCCTGGAGCAAAGGAAGAGCTACATCTTCATTCTTCTCTATCAAATCATAACTTGGCCCCTTTGGAAAATGTTAAAACTGTTTATTTAGACAAAAATATCAACACGTTTATTTCTGGCACTCTCTTCTTAATGCCCAATTTAGCCAAAATTATCGTAGCAGAAGAAAATGAATCACTTTTAGAAGAAAATGGCTATTTATTTAATCAAAATAAAGAAAATCTTATTGCTATAATAGGTGCCAAAACAGAAGTGACCATCCCAGAATACATTAAAGAAATCAATCTCCTTGCATTACCAAAGAATGTGGAAAAAGTTACTTTCCTAGGACCAGTACAAGAGGAATTTAAAACTATTGGCCTGAATAACTCTCCCAACCTAAAAGAAATCCATCTCGGGAAAAATTATTCTGGGAGATTTTTTACCACCACCAATTGTCCAAATTTAAAAGAAATAACAGTTCATCCTGATAACCCAAATTTTTATGCTGAAGATGGGGCTATATATGATTTTCAACGAGAATCTTTACTGTGGTATAGTCCAGAAAAACATGGCGCTATATCTATCCTGCCCTCAGTTAAAACAATCGCTTCTTACGCAATCCAAGGATATAAGCAAAACGAGATAATCTTCCCAGAAGGAATTACCAAAATCGACCCTAGAGCAATCTCTTATTGCCCGTTTCTTAGAAAAGTAGTCATTCCTGACAGTGTTACACAAATCGGAGCGGCCCAATTGTGGCAGTGTAACCCCACTTGGATATATTTTGGAAGAGGAATTAAATCCTTATCAAAAGGAACTCTTCAGCTCGCATCAACTTATTCTATAATTTGTTTTGCTAACTCTGAATCACAAATGGACTTAGCCAAGGATTGGTATTTATTTACCCCATTTTTAGAACCCGTTCCAGGATTCGGAAGAATCTTTTTCGATACACCATACGGCAGTCTATAAGAACATAAGCATAATCACATGATTTTTAAAAAGGTTGTAACCCTCCTTTTATAGAGAGTTGCAACCTAATTTTAATTTCTTTTGGAAGCCAATAAATAAATGAGAATACGGACAAAGATAGCGATGAAATCGGTGTAAAGCGTGAAAGCGCACCAGAGAGCAATATTCGGGCAATCATCGACGGCTCCAGATTCTACCATCACTCTCAATCTCCAGATATCCACAGCGGTAATCAATAAGAGAGCGCCGAAGACAACAAAGGAGATAATCCAAGAAATCTGACTAGAGCCAATAAAGATGTTAACAAGAGAAATAATAAGACTTCCAACCAATAATACAAAGATAATAGGAATGAGAGCAGGGATAGTTTTCTTAAAAATAGAAGCAAAGATACCCATGACTAAGAAGCATCCCGCTGTCGCTAAGAAGGCTAAACCAATGGTGATATAATACCCTGTCATCTCTGCTGCGCTACTAGGAGCAAGCACAAACAAGAGGGCAGAAAGTAAGATTCCTTGTCCGACAGCATAGATAAGATAAGCAACTGTCATCAATTTTGTGTTTTTTCTAAAGGATTGGACAATCAATATGATATAAGAAGGTAACATCATGATAGCGGAGACCACAATCATACCGATATAAATACGGGATAAAACGGTGGCGTCTTTTGAAATCAAAGGTAGCAGATAAGGAATCCCTAATGCTAAGCCTCCTGTGGTCAATAATGCCAAAGAAAACCACAAGAAGACTTTAAAATATGCGATTGTTCTTGGATTGTTTGTTTTTTCTTGAACTTGTCTTTGATGTTGAGAATAAATATCCATAAAACAAATACCTCCGGTTCATTATTATAATGAAACAAGTTTCATTCTCCAAGAAATATACTTTTCCCTAGTCATTACTCATAAATCTTCTGATCTAAATATATGATTTTGTGACATTTTTGGCAACCACCTTGTTTTTTTTCAATTGGCTTTTTCAAATACTTTCTCGTTCTTGTAGTCTGTGTTACTCTCCACTTCATTGTCATAGGAAAAGAGGAACGACAAACAGGTCAACATAACAGCGATAGATATTTGCTTTTTCATTAAGGCCCCCTTCGGTTTGGGACTCACCTACAAACACTTATATAATTTTTGCGAGGTTTTATGTCTAGAATCTCCCAATTCCATTAGAGGAACATAACCATATAATGAGGCATTGTTATCTTAATCTCATTCTTTCCTTGGTTGCCGTTGACAAGCTTATAAGCCAAGGAAGGCTTGAAATCCTCTATAAAGCGATTAAGAGAAGGGGTGACGTTATTTCCCGTCTTTACCTCAAGCGGAACCACTTCTCCATCTTTCTCCAAGAGAAATTCAATTTCGTGTTGATTGTCTGGCTTATAGTAATACAAACCAAATCCCTTTTTTACTAAAGATTCAGCAATAACATTCTCATATATGCCGCCTTTCACATTACCTTTTAGGGTATTGTTAAGAATTGCTCTTTTTGTTTCAAATCCGAACATAGCGGACAAAAGCCCTGTATCATTGATATATAGTTTGAACTGATCATCATTGGAATTTCCTAATAATGGCAAATAAGGTTCAATGACATTGTAGCAGATATGTGTTAGTCCAGAGTCGACAAGCCATGTGATGGAACTTCCGTACTTCTTTCTAGTCTGACCTTTTTCTACTAAAGAGTATTGAAATTTTTTAAGTTCTTTTGCCAATTGTTTGGGAATAGAGTCATAGCAAGCTTTAATTTTAATTTTTCCCACACCACGGGCATGTTTAGCAATATCGAATTGATAGTCTGTAATAATTCTTCGCTGAATGGAATCAACGCTCCCGAAATCTTTATTCTTCGCAAACTCCGCAACAACTTCTGGCATTCCCCCAACAACAATATATTCACGAAATAGCTCTTCATATTTCTCGTGGATGAAATCGGGTATCTTTTCTCCAGAATGAAAGTACTCCTTCAATATCTTTAACTGTTGTTCATCATATCCAATTGCCCATAAAAATTCTTCGAAATCCAATGAGTACATCGTGAGAAAGTCTTCATACCCCGTAGGATTAGATTCCGGTTCTTCCACCTCTGGGTCATCATCCTGTCCATAAGTCAAACCTAAGAGACTGCCAGAGGAAATCACATCAAAACGGCCATCTTCCACTAAGAACTTCAATGCGGTGCGTGCTTTTCCACACACCTGAATCTCATCCATAAAGATGAGAGTTTTTCCTGGAATTAGCTTTATTCCCTGAATATAGGCAGTCATTCTCTTGTATATGGATTCTACATCCAAGTCACCGGAGAAGATACTCTTCAAAGATGGATTCTTGATAAAATTCATTTCCACATATGACTCATATTCTCGTTTCCCGAATTCTCGGACCAGGAAGGTTTTTCCAACTTGCCTTGCGCCATTAACCATCAGCGCTTTTTTATCAGGCTTTTTCTTCCAGTTTATGAGCATAGAATAAGCTTTTCTTTGTAACATATTATGTCCTCTTTAGAAGAATTATATCCATCACAAGTGCTGTTTTCAATCAAAAAGGAATATTTTTAAAGTATCATTTTGCTAAAAAAGGAATATTTTTAAAGTATCATTTTGCTAAAAAAGGAATATTTTTAAAGTATACCCTCACATTTATGCAGTGTTTTTGCCCACAAAAAAAGTCACAGAAGAGGTTTTCTCCTGTGACTATTTTCTTTTGATTAGATGTTTTCAAGCAAAGCCTGGAAGGAATCAGACTTTAAGGAAGCCCCACCAACTAAGGCACCATCGACATCTTCGGCTTGAAGATAATCGTGGATATTTTCGGGTTTGACACTTCCACCATAGAGAATTTGAATCTTAGAAGCGGCAACTTTGCCAAAGATTTCATTGATCAATTCTCTGATGTAAGAGCAGATGTCTTGTGCAATTTCCACAGAAGCGTTCTTGCCAGTACCGATAGACCAGACAGGTTCATAAGCGATGACGATATAAGGCATATCTTCTTTGCTTAATCCCATCAAACCGGTCACGACTTGTTCACGGATGACATCTTTGGTCAATCCAGCAACATATTCTTTTTCGGTTTCACCGACACAGTAGACCACATGGAATTCATTCTTAACTAAGGCTTTGATCTTTTGGTTACAAGTGAAGGAAGTTTCTCCTTCATAAGTTCTCTTTTCAGAGTGACCGATCAAAGACCAATCCACACCGATATCTTGTAACATCGGAATAGAGATAGAAGAAGTGTATGCACCCTTAGGAGCATAGTGGGCATCTTGAGCGGAGACAATCAAACCGTGAGCGTGTTTCTTAACAGCAGAAAGAGCGATATAGCTAGGTGCGACACCGAGCATGACGCCTTTCTTACGAGCGAGACGAACAAGGCCAGCGGCTTTGACATCTTCACAGAATTTGTTGGCTTCGGAGATGGTATGATTCATCTTCCAGTTGCCCATCAATAATTTTTTACGAGACATACTTGTTTCCTTACCTAACAAAATTACTTTTCTTCGATGTCATCGATTCCAGGGAGATGACCATCGTATTGGATGAGTTCCAAGGAAGCTCCGCCACCAGTAGAGACGTGAGAGAATTCCTTGTTGAAGCCAAACTTCTTAGCAGCAGCGGCGCTATCGCCACCACCGATGACAGTGAAAGCACCCTTCTTAGTGGCTTCGGCACAAGCGACACAAACGGCCTTAGTACCAGCTTGGAAAGCTTCGTTTTCAAAGACGCCCATAGGTCCGTTCCAGAAGATGGTCTTAGCCTTAGCGATTTCAGAAGCGTAAAGTTCTCTAGTCTTAGGACCGATATCTAAACCCTCATAATCTTCGGGGAAGTCTTCGTTGAGGCCATCCACGAGTTTGACATCTTCGACAGGTCCTTCTAAATCATCGAAGTTGAGGCCTTTGCCAACCACGGTGTCGACAGGTAAGACAATCTTACCAGTCTCATAGCACTTCTTGGCATATTCAACCTGATCTGCTTCGAATAAGGATTTGCCAATCTTACCGCCACCGATAGCGACACGGAAGGTATAAGACATACCACCACCGATAAGAATCTTGTCGCACTTCTTGAGTAAGGAGTCGATGACTTCAATCTTGGTGGAGACTTTAGAACCACCTAAGATAGCGATATAAGGTCTTTCATCTGCTTTAGGAGCGACACAACGTCCTAAACCATTGATTTCTTTTTCCATGAGGAAGCCAACTGCGGTTTCTTTTCCTTCTTCCTTTAAGAGAGTAGGAACACCGACAGTGGAAGCGTGAGCTCTGTGAGCACTTCCGAAGGCATCCATGACATAGGCATCCGCTAAAGAAGCCCATTCTTTGGAAAGTTCAGGATCATTCTTTTCTTCGCCAGCTTCATAACGAGTGTTCTGAACTAAGAGAACATCACCATCCTTTAAAGCGGCGACAGCATCCGCGAGTTCTTGACCTCTAGTGGCTTTGCAGAAAGAAACTTTGACATCTCTTCCCACAGCGGCAGAAAGGTGTTCCTTCAAAGGATCGACAGCGATGCAGAGGCAGTTCTTTTGTTTCTGCTTTTCGATATCTTCCATGGTAGCTTCACCCTTCTTGAGCTTCTTCCAAGCGATTTTGCCAAGGTGAGACATCAAAATGACTCTAGCACCCTTGTTGACAAGTTCAGCAATGGTAGGGACAGCAGCACGGATACGGTTATCATCAGTGATTTCACTTCCCTTATGGGGAACGTTGAAATCGACTCTAACCAAAACTCTCTTTCCTTGAACGGAGAGATCGGTAACTACTTTTTTCATATTAAAAACTTTTCTCCTTTTTTATAAAGAAGCGCCCAAAAAGGGCGCTTTATCTTCAGAGTTTACAAACAGATTAGGCTAATTCAGCGAAATACTTGATGGTTCTGACCATTTGAGAAGTGTAGGAGTTCTCATTGTCATACCAAGAGACGACTTGGACCTGATAGAGGTCATCAGCGATCTTAGCGACCATGGTCTGAGTGGCATCGAAGAGGGAACCGAATCTCATACCGATGACATCGGAAGAGACGATCTGATCTTCGTTGTAGCCGAAGGATTCAGAAGCCTGAGCCTTCATAGCAGCGTTGACAGCATCAACAGTGACTTCCTTGCCATTGCCTTTGACAACAGCGACCAAGATGGTGGTAGAACCAGTGGTGACAGGAACTCTCTGAGCGGAACCGATGAGTTTGCCGTTGAGTTCAGGGATGACAAGACCGATAGCCTTGGCAGCACCAGTGCTGTTAGGAACGATGTTGGCAGCACCAGCTCTAGCTCTTCTTAAGTCACCCTTTCTGTGAGGACCATCTAAGATCATTTGATCGCCAGTGTAGGCGTGAACAGTGGTCATGATACCAGATTGGATGGGGAAGACATCGTTGAGAGCCTTAGTCATAGGGGCTAAGCAGTTGGTGGTACAAGAAGCGGCAGAGATAACCTGATCTTCTTTGGTGAGGGTCTTTTCGTTGACGGAGAAGACGATGGTCTTAAGATCCTTGCCAGCAGGAGCGGAGATGACGACTTTCTTAGCACCTGCTTCGATATGAGCCATGGATTTTTCCTTAGAGCAGTAGAAACCAGTGCACTCTAAGACAACATCAACACCGATTTTACCCCAAGGGAGATTGGCGGCCTTAGGTTCAGCATAGATGGTGATTTCCTTGCCATCAACAGTGATGGAACCAGGAACCTTGACGGTCTTTCCATCTTCTTCGAATTCGGGTTCCTTAGAAGAGATGGTGTGAAGGTTTTCACCGATGACACCACAATAACCCTTTTGGGCAGTGTCATACTTGAGAAGGTTGGCCAACATCTTAGGGCTGGTCAAATCGTTGATAGCAACGATTTCATAACCTTCGGCGCCGAACATTTGACGGAATGCCAAACGGCCGATACGTCCAAATCCATTAATTGCGACTTTAACTGACATTTATTTTTTTCCTCCTAAATATCGTCTCTTATTATACTCATAAACTATAAAAAATAAAGTAATATGAACAGTTTTTTTAAAAAAAGTTTTAAAAATCGTAGAAAATGGCGTTTCCCGTTCAAACAAAAAAAGAAAGTGAGCATTTTGCGCGCTTATCGCGCATTTTTTATCACTCACTTCCTATATTTTTATGGGTTACCGCGTAATTTTTTCGCTTTATCTCGCATATTTTGCATGATATGCACAACGCCAGATTTAGAGATAGGGATTCCTTGTTCTGTCACATTCTCCGCGATTTCACGATAATTCATATCATCGTTTTCTAAACGGCAACGAATGACCGCTTGTTCTTTCTCGCTGAGAGACTCTAAGGGAGTCACTTTCAATACCAATTGAATATCTTCGATATCTCTCTTTGCTGTCTCTGTTGTCTTCACATAGTTTGCGCTGTCACAGATTGCCCATCGATTATTGGTATTGATATCATCTTTTAAGATACGAGCATTTTCAAAAGCAAACATCGCAGAGGTTGCTTGAACATAAGAGAGGAAAACAGAGATTTGATCAGATTTCTTTAGATAAAGAACGTGTTGTTCTCTTCTCTTGATATATTTGAAGTTCATCGTCTTCTCATCTTTGAATGTATCCAGCTTCTTTTTGATGGCCATGGCATCATTTTTATCCGAGAAGGCCATCTCTAAAAAGTAAGAGGTTTTGGAAGAAGAAGGATTATTGATAGAACCGTTAGCTAAAAAGCAACCGATGAGAAGTCCTTTTAAATTGCGGCGATGTAAACCTTCCTTAGGAATCATACGAATGAATCCGTCTTCTAACACTTCTAAATCTTGTAACACCTCTTCTAATTTAGGAGAGGTGATCTTTAAAACATAGACGAGACCTCTTCCAAATCTTGCAACATGTTGGTATTGAAGTTCTCCTTCAATCCCATAACATTCTTTAAAAGCAGAGAAGAGAAGCTTAGCCACAGCGGCAATCTCTGTGTGAAGCTCTACGTAAGAGTTTTTACCAAAAGAAAAGATTCCGCCATTGCGGACAAAACCGGAAAGAATATATTTCTTTTCTTCTTCGCTATATTCGTTTCCCGCCAATTCTGTCTTTACTTCTCTCGCAAAGGGAATCTTCTTCTTTTCTTCCATAATTAACGGCTTTGATAATCCTTATGAATCATAGTCGCGGCCAACGAACCATCCGCAACCGCCATGGTAACTTGTCTTAAAGCAGTGTTTCTACAATCGCCGATAGCGTATAAATTTTTGACAGGAGTTTGCATCAGCTCATTGGTGACAAAGAAGCCTTTTCCATCTTTGACTCCTTCGATATCTACAAATTGAGTCTGAGGAGCATCTCCGATATAAACAAAGCAACCAGAGACGGGAAGAGTCACTCTCTCTTTGGTTTCATTGTTTTCAATGGTCAAAGAAGATAAGGAAGTTTCCCCATCGCATTCCACCGTATCATAAGGGGCATATAAAGTGACATTATCTAAAGCGTTAAATTTATCCAAGACACCCTTCATGACTTTCAGATTGGAATGATGAGCTACCACAGAAACATGAGAGCAGATAGAAGCAAGATAAATCGCTTCTTGGAAAGCGCTGTTTCCTCCACCGATGACTGCAACATCTTTTCCTTTATAGAAAGGACCATCACAAATAGCGCAACCAGAAAATCCTCTCTTGTGGAATTTCTCTTGCCCAGGAACATCGAAAGGTTTCTCCGCAACGCCATTGGCTAAAATCACATATTTAAAATCTTTCTCTTCTTTTCCATAAAAGACTTTGAATGTGCCATCTTCGTTGAGAGCGACTTTCTTCACTTCTTTATAATTCACTTTGATTTGGAATGCGGATAATTGATCCTCTAAAGCCATAGCAAGTTCAGGTCCCTTGCCATTGACAAAACCGGGATAGTTTTCTATGCGATCTGTTTTATTGGTCTTTCCACCAACATTCTCTCTTTCAAAAGCGATCGGGGTCATACCATATCTTTTTAAATAAATGCTTGCAGCAACGCCACCAGGACCTAAGCCGATGACAGCAACTTCTTTTTCATCTACCATTGTCATTACCTCCAAGGAAAACTATCTTATAACAAAATCACATATCGTTGGGAAAATGTGCTCATTTCTTCATCTGCTCTTCCATCTCTCTCAATTTATCTAAATCAATAGAAGTATCTGTTTGTTTCTCTTTTTCTTTACCAAATAGATGAGAGCTCTCCTCATCGATAGGAGCAGAGGCCATCTCTACCACTGCCATGCCCTCTTCCTCAATAAAGTGAGATTTGAAGGCAGGAACTTTATCGAAAGCACCTTTTTTAGCAAGATAGTGTAAGACATGATTCAACGCGATGAGTAACACACCGATTCCAATAAAAACGATAGCCATAATCAAAGATTTGTAATCTTTTTGATTTCCAACTTCCGATGTACCCATGATGAAAGAAGGATTTCTTAAAGGTTCTAAAATCAAACGAACAATGCCATAAGCAATGAAGTAAGAGAACGCTTGATCACCATCACAATATCTCTTTCCTAATACAGCTTTGATTCCATATCTCATAAGGAAATAGAACATCAAATTCACACCACCTTCTACCAAGAATAATGGTGCAGCTATAGCGCCCTCCGGCAATGTGACACCAGATAACATCGCCAAAGATCCGTTCTGCATATTGTTTACGATAAAAGGAGGAAGAAAATTCCAAGCCTCATAAGAAACTGCATGTCCGAAGACTTCTTGGTTAAAGAAGTTACCCCATCTTCCGATAGCTTGAGCAATCAATATGGTAGGGATTGCCCAATCCATAGGTTTTAATAGAGAGGTTCCCCTTCTTCTTAACAAAACAAAAGTACAGCCCGCAACAATACCCAAAATTGCGCCACCTTGAATTGCTAATCCTCCCTTCCACACTTCAAACACATGCCAGAAAGATTGATTAGCAAATTCGGCTTCCCAGGAAGCAATCACATACCAAATTCGAGCTCCGACAATTCCACTCGGGAAAGCCACATAAAAGATGGTATTAAAAAAGTTTCCATCATATCCTTCTTTTTTTGCTTGTTGGTTGGATAAGAATAGCGCTAAAAGTGCGCCAGAAATAATGATGAGGGCATAGAAAGTGATGGTGAAAGAACCAATCGGTATGCCGTTGATATATGCACCTGTTTTAATCATGAGAATCCTCGTTGATACCATAAGCGCCTGTCTCCATCTTAGGATAAGGTTCATCCGCTTCATTCAAAGGAGCTTCAGGAGAACGTTGTGTGACGCTTCCTTCTTTTAAATTGCCTTCTCTACGAGAGTTTTGGTGTAGCTCAACCAATCTCTTTTGGAATTCATAACCAGTATCATAACCAGCATCTTTCAATTTGAAATTTGTGACAGCCGTCTCTACAATCTCAGCCATATCTCTAGCGGCAGAAACCGGTAATTTTACAAGGGGAACTGTCTCCCCTAATAATTCATAGCGATCGGTTTTCATACCGATTCTTTCCATGACTTCTTCTTTCTTAAACGGAACCAAAGAGATGACCAATTTGATAGAAGAACGTTTCGAAAGTGCGTTGATACCAAACATACGAGAGACATTGATGATACCGATACCTCTCACTTCCATCATATCCCAAATAGATTCGGGACAAGTACCAATCAGTTTTCCTCTCACGTTTGCCACGTTAACTCTATCATCCGCAACAAGACGATGGCCATTGCGAATCAATTCCAAAGAGATTTCGCTCTTACCGATACCCGATTCGCCTAATAAAACCACACCGATACCATAAATTTCCATCAAACAAGCATGAATCGCCGTTCTAGGAGCCAACTCTTCAGAAAGATATACATAAATATCTGACATGAGAGTAGAAGTATCTTGACTAGAAGAAAAGAGAGGTACGTTTGTATATTTTGCTGCTCTTAAAATGGGTTCAGGAACAGGATTATCTTGAGTGACAATGACTGCAGGGCATTCTTTGGCAAAGATTCGAAGGCAGTTATGATAAATGAATTCTGGGTCAGAATCTCCAATCAATGCGACTTCTTTATTACCGATCAGCATGATTCTTTGTTTTTCATGGAAATGGAAAATCCCTAAAAGTTCCACACCAGGTCGATCCAGTTTGGCAACTTTGACCTCTCTGTGTAAAGCTTCAACATCTCCTGATATGACTTTTAAGCCAAAGTAATTGGCTAACATTAAACTTGTGAGCATAAGAAACCCTCTTAAGATAAAAATATTATACTCTAAACTATAAGTTTTTAAAACAAGGTTCTCACTTGATGGATAAAGACAAAAATATACCGATTTAAACTTCGTAAAAGCCAAAGAAACTTCTGGCTTGGATGCCCAAATTTATTTTTGAGCTTGATACTTTTCTTTTTCTAATTCTTTCTTCAAGTAAGCGCCAGTATAAGATTCTTTACATTCCAAAAGTCCACTAACAGGCCCTTGATAAACCAAAGTACCACCTCGATCTCCCCCTTCGGGACCTAAGTCAATGATATAATCCGCACATTTGATAACATCTAAATTGTGTTCGATTACTACTACGGTATTTCCTGAATCTGCGAGTCGATTTAAAACCGTGATTAATTTCTCAATATCGTAAGGATGTAATCCAGTAGTGGGTTCATCCAAAATATAGAGAGTAGAACCATCGCTAGGTCTCTCTAATTCAAAAGCGAGTTTGACACGTTGTGCTTCTCCACCAGATAGAGTGGTGGAAGATTGACCTAACTTAATATAGCCTAGACCGACATCTACGAGGGTTTGAAGTTTGCGTTTAATGGAAGGAACCGCACCAAAGAAAGTTAACGCTTCTTCCGCTCTCATATCTAAAACATCTGAGATGCTCTTTCCGTGATATCGAATCGAGAGAACATCATCGGAATATCTCTCCCCATGGCACACATCACAGGTGACATAAACATCGGGTAAGAAATTCATGCTGATACGTTTGACACCTGCACCTTGGCAAGCCTCACATCTTCCTCCTTTCATATTAAAGGAGAACATAGATTTATCCATGCCTTTGATTTTGGCTTCTTTTGTTTGTGCAAACAATTCTCTAATATCATCAAAAACCTTGATATAAGTGGCGGGGTTGCTTCTTGGAGTTCTACCAATTGGTTCCTGGGAAACATTAATAACTTTTGAAATCGCTTTGACGTTTTCAATAGAATCGCATTCCCCTTTGTCCGTCTTAAATCCTAGCTCACTTCTCACCGTCTTATAAAGGCATTCATCAATCAAGGAGGATTTGCCTGATCCAGATACCCCCGTAACACAAGTGAACACGCCTAAAGGAATAGAGACATCAAAGTTCTTCAAATTATGACAATGCGCTCTCTTGATAGTGAGCTTTTTCTTATATTTTCTTCCCATAGGGGGTGCGGGAATCATTCTTCTACCAGAGAGATAATCGCCAGTTAAAGAATGGGTATCTTTTAACAAATCTTGGGGTTTTCCTGCAAAAATCACTTCTCCACCATGATCTCCAGCCCCAGGACCAATATCAACAACATAATCTGCAGCAAGGATCGTGTCTTCGTCGTGTTCTACCACAATCAAAGAGTTTCCTAAATCTCTCATCTCTTTTAAAGTGTTGATTAATTTATCATTGTCTCTTTGATGCAAACCAATGCTAGGCTCATCTAGGACATACAAAACACCCGTAAGTTTGCTACCGATTTGAGTAGCCAAACGAATACGTTGAGATTCTCCGCCAGAAAGAGTAGAAGCAGTTCTAGAAAGAGTTAAATAATCTAGTCCAACATCAATCAAGAACTTTAATCTATTCTTAATTTCGGTGATGATTAAATCTGCGATTTGATGTTGCATATCGCTCAATTGAAGATGAACGAAAAATTCATAAATATTCACCAAAGACATGCAACAAAGCTCGTGAATATTTAATCCACCCACTTGAATAGATAAAACCATTTCATTCAGTCTAGCACCATGACATGAGGAACATTCATGTTCCGACATAAATGTGGCATACCATTCCTTCATCCATTCACTCTTAGTAGAAACATAAAGGCGATCGATTCTAGCCTTTAAGCCTTCCGTGACATTCTTAACAATCTTAGATCCCGAAGAGGATTCATAGACATATTTCACAGGTTCAGATGGACCAAACAAGACGATATTCTTTTGTTTTTGAGTTAGAGTTTTGAAAGGGACATTGGTGGGGACTTTATACTTTTCAAGAACAGCGTAAAAATCATTCCATTCTATGGTGTCATGATTGTGCTTAGGTAAACAAGCGATAGCCCCTTCATCAATCGTCTTTTCAGGATCAGCAACCATCAAGAGCGGATCTGCTTCAATAGTAACACCTAAACCGTTACAATTAGAGCAACATCCTAAAGGATTATTGAAAGAGAACAATCTTGGTTCAAGAGGAGGAACCGAGAATCCACAAATAGGACAACTTTGATGTTCGGAATAAAGTGTCTCTTTTCCGTTCACATCAACAGTGACATAACCATTGGCAAAATCTAATGCGGTTCTCAAAGAATCAAACATACGAGAATCATTGTCTGGTTTTAATAAAATACGATCGATAGCAAAAGATATTGTGTGCTTTAAATTCTTGTCTAAAACAGGAGGTTCTTCATATTTCTGCAAATCTAAATCATCGATTTTAGCTCTGGTAAAACCCGCAGAAAAGAATTTTTCCATGGTTGCAATATGGGTTCCTTTTTCATTTTGAACCACAGGAGCATAAATGGTTACTTTGCTTCCTTCTTCATTTTCTTTAATGGCATTAAAAATCTGCTGAATGGAAGATGCTTGAATCGGAATGTGATGGTGGGGACAATAGGACACGCCGATACGAGCATATAAAAGTCTTAAATAATCATATATTTCTGTGACAGTACCCACCGTAGATCTAGGATTGTGAGATGTGGTTTTTTGATCGATAGAGATCGCAGGAGAAAGTCCGTCGATAGAGTCTACATCCGGTTTGGAGAAGTCACCTAAAAACATTCTGGCATAGGAAGAGAGAGACTCGACATATCTTCTTTGTCCTTCAGCAAATATGGTGTCAAAAGCAAGGGTAGATTTACCAGAGCCAGAAACTCCAGAAAAGACCACCAAAGAATTCTTTGGAATGGTAACATTTACATTTTTTAAATTATTTTCTCTTGCACCTTTTACGACAATCTTATCCCTATAATTCTCATCCATATATATTTTCATCTCCAATGCAACATTATACCTTAAAGGTATAATTTTATAAACAAATACGCTTTTTGCTTCCTCATGATAAAAAACACAATGTTAGGACTTAACCCTCCATTGTGTTTTGCTCTTTTTGCACTATTTTTTAATACTTTAGCAAGCCATCTTTATCCAAAGCGTTAGCATTGCCTTTAATCAATGGTAAGACAAAATCAATGTAGTTTTCATTGATATTATCCCCAGTACTATTGATGTATTTCTTAGGAAGGTAGACTACTTCATCAGCGACTTGATTCAAAGGAACCATGGTGAAATAAGGGTGGTATTGTTTTCCTTCTTTTCTTTGAATCGCGATCATATATCCCGTCTTCCCTTTCATCGCTTTTTGATAAGCGAGAGCGGCGACCCTCTTCGCTTCTCTCACATCGGTAAGAGAGGGAATAAATCCGGAAGCTCTTTGAATGACAGAAAGCTCAATGCCACGATTCTTGATTCCTTGTTCATCTAATAATGCTGCTAAATATTTACAAACACCACCCACTTGGCGATGGTTGAAGGAATCTTTAGCGACAGAATCCGAGGCGATAAGTTCACCTTCTTTATTCTTGATACCTTCGGAAACAACAACAAGACATCTCCCTTTTTCTTCAAAAGTCTTTTTCACTTTCGAAATAAACTCATCACAATCAAAAGGAACTTCAGGTACAAAGATATAATCCGGTTTTTCGCCTCTTAAGGATGTTAAAACCGCAGCCGCAGTTAAGAAACCAGAATCTCTTCCCATGCATTCCACAATATTTACTCTTCCTTTTTCATATGTCTTATCATCTAAGGCGATAGAAAGAACAGCGTTAGCAACATATTTTGCTGCGGAGCCAAAACCAGGAGTGTGATCACATCCATAAAGATCATTATCTACCGTTTTAGGAACACCCATGACTTGAATATCCATCGCATATTCTTTGGCATATTGCCAGAGGCGATAAGCGGTATTCATAGAGTCGTTTCCACCATTGACAAAAACGTAGTGAATATTTCTTTTTTTCAACACTTCCATGATTTTTACAACGATAGGATCTTTGCTATCTTTAGGAAGTTTCATTCTCAAAGATCCCCAATAGGATCCCGGACGATAAGAAAGGGCAGGGAAGGAGTCTTTCTTTACCAAAGTGAGCTTATCCTCCATCAAAGAGGAGATTCCATATCGAGAGACATAGAACTTTTCTCCATTATTCTTTTTCAAATAAGCCTCAAACAATCCTAAAAAGGTCGCGTTGATAACCGTAGTAGGGCCACCAGATTGGAAATAAAGAATATTTCCTTTGTTCTTATCTAAGGAAGTTGTCATATTCATATTGCTCCTTTATCTTTTCTTTCTCGTTTACAAAATGAAGCGAAACCGTATCTTCATAGAGATGTTCTTTCTTATTTTTTCTACCGAAGAAGATGAAACACAAGAAGCTGATGAATAACCCGAGCAATGTTGCCATGCATCCCAGTTTTAATCTAGGAGACTCATATTCCATGATATAGCTATGTTCTCCCTTCTTTCCCTCAAATCCAACAAAACCGCCTTGTGCTTTATAGATATCTACTTCTTCGTAAACCGTTTCTTCTTTTTCATCCGTCAGTTTTTGTTTCACTTCTTTCACTTTCCAACCCGCAGCCTTAGGATAATTAGTAACAACAAATTTATCTGTGGTGAAATGCGTAGTGAATTCAATCTTAGTCTCACTTCTCTTGGTAATTTCTACTGGCTCTTTCTTGAGATTATCAATCGCTTGTTGATAATCGCTATTTCTTTGAACAAAGAGCATCGGGCTCTTAATTCTTACAGGAGTAGTCTTATTCCCGGCTTTGACAATACCTAAGATTTTAGAAACAGGGCGATCCACATAATATCCATGAGCTTGCTTGTATTCTGAGAAGGAATGTCTTGCAAAAGAAATCAAAACATCATTCTGATCGAAGAATCTCCATTCGATATTATTGTTCTCAAAAATAGAGATATAAGCACCAGTGCTAGGATCATTAGGGTTTGCATCTGGACAAATCAATGTCTTTTCTCCAGCGGAATTATACGCTTCAATGAGAATCTTAGAATTATAAAGGACAGACTCAGAGAAGGAATCTCCATTGATGGGTTCATACACCTTCACTTCATCAGCGGGACGAATGCCGTTAACATATTCCCATTTGTGTTCTTTATAATACTCATCTAAACAAGACTTATCATTTGGATCATCTACACTGCAAGCGGCGTAAGCGCCAGTAGGAGCTTCTTTTGTGTCGGGCCACTGTGCACGATACACCGTCAACTTCAATTTGTTATCCACGCCACTGCGAGTGTATTGATATAACTCAATCGGAGCAGAAACGCCTTTGACATATTTTCCCGAAGTCAACATAGAGGAACGGAACGAAGAGGATTGGGAGGCAAGAGTCGTTTGGTTATAAAGCACGGTCTTATCATTCATGGTGAAAGAACCGGTTTGATATTTCTTGTCCTTGAAGAATTTCTGATAATCTTCATCATCTAACATGGCAGCACGAAGCAACGGATATTCGTTTTGATCCTCATAAGCGTTGTAATAAGGCTCGTCATCTTCGTCTTTGCTTGTCAGATTTGTAGCAAGCCATGTTGCATTGATCATTTGATCAAAGGGGAAGAAGGTATCGATGAAATTGGTGTTGACATAAACCGATTTGGTGCAGTTGTCACTCGCTAAGTAATCTAATGTCTTTTGAGTATAAGAAACACCTAATTTTTCTCTTTGTTCTTCATTGAGGTCTAAGATATCTACATATCCGTACGGGATATCATAATCGCTAGCATAGACGGTGTATCCATTTTCCTTACGATAAGGATATGCTTTAGGAGTAGATAATGTATTCAAATCTTCTTTCTTGATTCTTCCGACAATGTAATACTTCGTTCCAATGAAGGTTTCCATATTGTAACGACGATTGTGAACACCCATAGACCAATTGTGATAAGAATAAGGGATACGACTTCTATCTAAGAAATCTTGAGCATCAAAAGCATAAACCGAATGGAATGCACCTAATCCCGCATACCCTTCACGGAAAGAAATGTTGATATTATTTCTATCTGCGGTTGGATTATAAATTCGATAATAGTCTTCGTTATTTTCGCTCTCTTTTAATAGTTCAACAATCTTAGTTTCTTCTCCAATACTAGAGACTTGAGAGATTTTAGAAAGACCGTGGTTATAAATGGTGACATTTGCCATCGTAATAATATCAATAGAGCAGAGAATCAACATCACTTTGGTAAAAGGTTTCTTGTGGAAGAATGGTCTCATCACAAAATAACAGATGGCAAGCCAAGCGAGACATCCGACAATCAAAACCATTCGAATATCCCAATAGGTATTCGCGTTGAAGTGAGTGGGTTGCAATTTTACTTCATAGACCATCAATAAAGTTGCGGCGATTTGTAATCCAGCAGTGATGGCAAAAGAAATATCTAAATCGGTTCGAGGAATCTCTCTTCTATGCTCTAAAGCTTGGCAATCAAACACAATCATCCAAGAGATAGGGAGAATGAAATATCTTGCATACCCTACGGTAAAACCAGAGAAAAGATAGAATCCAACTGGGGTAAAGACTAAGAATAAGACAAAGGCCATACCTAAAAGATAAGACCATTTCTTACGACGAATCGCGTCAATGAAGGAAACAAAGAATAAGAGTAGCATCGGTGTAGTGGCATAAAGGCCCGCCGCCATATTATCGTACCAATACACATTGAGAAGGTTAGAAGAGTAACAGTCATCCGCCATGAATAAGAAATTCAATAAAGGGGTGACTTGGTTGTGTAAGGTGTTGGTGGTAAAGGAAAGCATGGCATCTAATTTGGCTTGTAATCCTTGGGCATCTAAGATGGATTGCAAATAAGAGGTGTTAGTGACACGAGGCATACTTGTTGCTGTTGTCATACCCGGTAAGAGAGTGAAGGCTCCTAATAATACAGCAACAACAAAGGAAAAGATGCCAAGTCCTAAAACAGCCCAGTTCTCATCGAAATTTCTTTCTTTAATCGTTTGTAAGAAGCGGAAGACAGCGTAGAAGAAAGCACCGAACATATAAACAACAAAGAAGAAATAGGAAGTCATAGCTGTCAAGAAAAATCCCACAAAGAAAATGCGCGGATCTTTTCTTTGAATGATTCTTTCAAGACCTAAGAAGATCAAAGGTAAAAATGCGACAGATGATAAGAAATGGAACCACAAATAAGTGAAAGAGTAGCCAGAAAAGGCAAAAGCGAGGGCACCGACTCTTCTTACTTTAGGAGAGAAAACCTTAATATCTCCTAAATACCAATAGAAGAACATGCCAGCCATCACCATCTTGAGAATGAATTCTAAACCTTGAATCGGTAATAACCATTCCCTTGGGAAAGGTAACATGATTAAAACAAAGGGATCAAAGAGGTAATAGAAGGAGTTTCCACCAACATTATCGATACCTAAGAATGTAGAACGATCCCAGGTTGGGAAATTGCTTGTTTTAAAATATGTGTGCCAATCATCATAGCCATTGAATAAGAAAGTCATCTCTTGAATAGAATAATCTCCGCCAAGAGGGATGGTGCATTGCTGAGTTACAAAAGTATAAATAAAACAGGCAAAAGCGACAGCAAAAAGAACATAGAACGTCTTCTTTGCTTCACTTGGCTTTAAAAAAGTTTTCTTCAAATACTGGCCTAATTTCTCTAATTGATCTAAGGCGAAGTCTTTTATTTGATAAGCTTTCTTTATTAATAAATCTTTATTCATATACAAGATATGTATATTTAACCACTTCAAAGAATAGATTTCTACTTTTAAAGTAGAAACTTGTTCTTTTCATCTTTCATTTACAGTCGGATAGTAAATGACAAATTGGCTTTTTTTGCTCGCTATTTTCGTTGTGAGAGAAAAAGAGAAACCAAAAATGCCCGCAGAGATTTGTGGGCATCCATCCATTCGTTTTAGATTTTGAAAGAAAAATTGCTTAAATCTATTTACCTTATTTTATTCGTCAAAACGAATACTCTTATCGTCCATAAAGGCAATCTTTGCTAAAGAGAAAACATCATATCCTTCGGTACGAAGTTCATTCCCACCATTTTGATATTCTTTTTCAATAGAAACCGCGGCACCGACAACAACAGCTCCTGCTTGTCTAACAAGATCCATCAAAGCTTTGATTGCGTTTCCATAAGCTAAAAAATCATCAACAATTAAAACTCTATCCCCAGGATTAAAGTATTCTTTGTTCGTGATAATTTCTACGGTGTTATGATGAGTATAAGAAGCTACTTGAGCAGATATGATATTTCCAGATGTATTTGCTGTTTTTGCTTTCTTAGCAAAAACCATGTCTTTTTGATACTCTAAAGAAACCGCTGTGGCTAAAGGAAGGCCAGATGCTTCAATCGTTAAAATTTTATCTACAGGTTGAGTGAAATGATTTTTCACCTCTTTTGCCATAGAACGAAGTAATCCTACATCAATTCTTTGGTTGAGAAAACTACCCACTTTTAAAATGTCGCCCGGAAGAATTTCGCCACACTGCAATATCTTATCTTCAAGCTCTTTCATAGCTCCTCCTTGATAGAAAGCAATAAAGACACTTCTTACCAGTAAAAAAGATAAATTACATTTTCCAATAGTCGTGTTTTACGGTAACACGGTAGAGACACCTTCACCACTGGCTCAAAGGCATATATTGGATTCGTATATGAAAATGTTACTACAATTTTTCTTTTATCCGCTATGTGAGTGCTTACATCGGGTTAAAGATTAAAACTATATTTAAATCAGCTTATTTATCGAAAAAATGACTTAAATCTTATTTAAATAAAACAGGTAATTGGTCCCTTCCTCCTTCTTCGATTAAATTATTTTTGTGATGACAAAAAGGTAGAGGTGAAGACATTTTTTGTCATCAATTCTTCTCCTTTAATTTTCTAATGGAAACTTTTCACAAATAAATGATCGCAATCTCCTTTTCTTATGAATCACACCTCTTGCTCCTTTTATCTTTGTCTCTTGGAACAATGTTAAGAACAATCCTTTATCTTCTGTCCACTTCTTCTTTTAGCTATTTGTTAGATTTTTAATAATCTTCTATTTGTTCATACTTTTTATATGAAAATAATTCAATTAATTACCTTTTCCTTACTATAAAGCTAAAAAGAAAGATTCCCTGATAATCTCTTTAAAACTTCTTTATTATTTCTTTTAACCTTTCTTCGATTATCGAAATAAATTTCCCTATCTTTTTCCATAAAAAAAATTTATGAAAGCTCTTTTATAAAAATGTTTGTTGACACCATCAAAATAATTGTATATATTGTTGTCACGTTAGAAGACGAAAGAATTCTAACCCCTGAAAAGTTAATAAATTCCAACATAAAAATTCCTTTTGCTCTCTCCGCAACACCTTCGGGTATTGCGGAGTTTTTTTGCTATAATATTTATGGAGATAAATCCTATGAAAAAAGAATATAGCTATGGTGCTGTCGTCTATCGTTATATGAACCAACAGCTTTTTGTCTTGCTTGAACATATGGCCAAAGGTCACACTTCCATACCAAAAGGTCACATTGAAGAAGGGGAAACTCCTTTAGAATGTGCCCACAGAGAGATCAAGGAAGAAACCAATCTTGATTGTGTGATTGATGATAGTTTCTCCTATACCATAACTTATTCCCCTTTACCCAATGTAATCAAAGATGTCACTTTCTTCTTAGCTACTCCAAAAACAGAGACCCTGCTTCCTCAATTATGTGAAGTTCTCTCTCTTGAATGGGTTAAGGAGGATAGAGCGTTAGAAATGCTTACCCATGACTCTGATAAAGAAGTCATGAAGAACGCTCTTCTTGCTATCAAAAACAAACTCTAGGCACCATTAGGTGCCTTTTCTCTTTTTCCTTCTTAAAAATTTGTAGAACGAAAAAAGAGCTACCGCTCGCCTAATACAAGTTAGGTTTTGCGATAGCCCTCATATTTTCTAGTGGTGGATCCTAAGGGACTCGAACCCTTGGCCCACTGATTAAGAGTCAGTTGCTCTACCAACTGAGCTAAGGATCCACAAAAGGTGCCTATAAATTATATTATGTGGTCCCTTTTAATGCAAGAAAAAAATTAAATATCTTTTATGGGTGTTACCTTTCATATTAAATGCGACAAAACCTTTACACTAAAACGATAAGACTAAGAAACACTTATATCCCAAGAGACGAAACTAGCTTATATCTGATGAAAACCTTGGAATATAGGTGTTGCTTATCCGTGTCGATGGAATCTATATTATTTGTCGCATTTATTATGAAAGATAACAAATAGAGAATTTATCAAATAAATGATACTGATTACATCCAATTCCATTACAATATTTTTAAAGCAAATACACATATAAATGATGAGGTTATCCTATGAAAACAAAGATCTTAAAATTATTAGAAGAGAACTCCCGTTTATCTACATCAGATATCGCTAAACAATTAGGTGTAGATGAAGATAGTGTCATTAAAGATATCGCTGAGATGGAAGCGGATAAAATCATCTGCGGATATCACACCATCATCAACTGGGATAAGATAGTCGACGAAAAAGTCAATGCCTTAATAGAAGTCAAAGCTGTTCCTCAAAGAGGAACTGGATTTGATTCTATCGCCAATAGAATCGCTAAATATGATGAAGTAGATTCTGTTTATCTTCTCTCTGGTGGATATGACTTTATGGTCATCATCCAAGGTAAATCCATGAAAGAAGTATCTTCTTTTGTTTTTGAGAAATTATCTGCGTTAGATAGTATTCAATCTACAGCTACTCACTTTGTTTTAAAGAAATATAAGGATCACGGTATATCGTTAGAAGATAGAATTAAAGATAAAAGAGAGAACATTGTTCTATGAGAGATTTCACATCAAAGAAAATAAAAGAGATCAAACCATCGGGTATTCGTAAATTCTTTGATATCGCCTCTAGTATAGAGGATTGTGTTTCTCTTGGTGTTGGTGAACCAGATTTTGATACACCATGGCATATCACAGAGGAAGGTATTTATGCCTTAGAACAAGGTAGGACTTTCTATACTTCCAATCAAGGTATGCCACAATTAAGAGAGGAGATCTCTAAATACAGCAAACGTAAATATAATCTAGATTATTCTAAAGAGGAGATCATCGTCACCTGTGGTGGCTCTGAAGCGATTGACATCGCTTTAAGAGCTTGTATCAATCCTGAGGATGAAGTCATCATTTTAGAGCCTTGTTATGTCTGTTATGCACCTGATGTAGAATTGGCAGGTGGTGTAGTTAAAACCATCCGTTTAAAAAACGAGAATGAATTTAGATTAACTCCTGAAGAACTTGAAGAAGCTATCACTGCTAAAACAAAGATACTCATTTTAAATTATCCAAATAATCCTACTGGCGCTATTATGCCCAAGGAAGATTTAGAAAAGTTAGTACCTATCATCATCAAACATGACTTATTAGTCATCTCTGATGAGATATATTCTGAACTCACTTATGAAGGAAAACATTGTTCTATCGCCTCTCTTGAAGGTATGAGAGATAGAACATTAACAATCAATGGATTTTCAAAAGCTTTCTCTATGACAGGATGGAGACTTGGATATGTAATGGGACCAAGTGTCATTATGGAACAAGTAAAGAAAATTCATCAATTTGTCATCATGTGTGCATCTACTCCTTCTCAATATGCGGGTATTGAAGCGTTACGTAATGGAGATAAGGATGTAGAAAAGATGAGAGAGGAGTATGATAGGAGAAGACATTATCTCTTATCGGAGTTTAAGAGATTAGGTTTACCTTGTTTTGAACCTAAAGGCGCTTTTTATATCTTCCCCGATATTTCTAAATATCAGATGAGTAGCGAAGAATTCGCTACCGATCTGTTACAGAAACAACATGTAGTTGTTGTTCCTGGTACTGCCTTTGGAGAAAGTGGAGAAGGATTTGTCCGTATCAGTTATGCGTATTCTTTTGACGCATTAAAAGAAGCGATTAGAAGGATTGAGAAATATCTCAAAACCAATTTTTAGATATTTAGAAGAATAGTTATAAAGCTATACCATTCTATAAAGAGAGAAAATAATTAGTAAATTAAAAGAACTAAAATTGTTTTCTTTCTTCATAACATCTCTTGCACTTGGTTATATACCAAGTAAAATAAAGAAAGGGGGAAAATCTTATGAATAGAAAAGCTTTGTTCTCTTTAATTCCATTCTGTCTTTCTTCTTTTTCTCTTCTTTTCTCTTGTGGAGAAAAAGATGGAGAAAAAGAAAATAGTGATATCAGTGTAAAGAAAAGCGAACATCTAGAAAAAGAACCTCTAGATGCTCTTCTTTTCGTGGAAGAAAACACTAGGAAGAGCAGAAAAGTGAATATAGATGACCACCTTCAAAGAGAGGAATCTCCCTTTGATCGCAGTGTTGATATACACCGGTCTTATACACTCTTCCAATATCAGGGCAAAGAATGTCTGAAAAAAACGAGTGGAAACGAATGGATTTATTATTATGATTTCTTCAGATATCAAGGATCATATGAATCTTTGCGTTCCACCGTTTTCATTCTTGATTCCCAGGGAAAGCGTATTCCACAATCCACCATCCACGCTAGAATCAGCGATTGGCAAGAGGAGATTAAGAGCACTCAAATCACTCGTCAGGAAACAGAGAAAGGATATCTCTATTCCATTGAAATGAAGGAAATATATCCTTCTATGGATTATGCACTTTTGTGTATGAGTGGAAACGAAGGTGAAACGCTCTACTCTTTCGTTGGCGGTTTAACTATGTCTGTATTAGTAGATGATGATAAAATCATCTCTGAGACATTTCACTATAAATATGAGATTCCCTATAATAACAGGGCCTACAAGATTATCAACACTCTTTCCTTTACCTATCCAGAAGATGTTGAGATTCTTCCTGATTACATCAAAAAGGGAATAGAAGCAACAGAAGATGAACTCTCCATCTATCAACATAAAGGCACTTCTTTGGAAAAAGCGGAAATAGGAAAAGATGAGGAAGGCATATTTAATGAACGCCGTATTGATGAAAATGGAGTAGAATACATCTCTTTAAAAAACGTATCACCAAACACCCCAGAGTTTGGAAACGGCAATATTTACATGAAGAGGATTGATTTTGAAAAAGATTCTATCGCCTTTTATAGTTTAGATACAGGTGAAAGAATCAGAGAGTTATTCTTCAAAGAGGAAATCAATCATTTCTGTTTTTCTGAAGACAAAATCATTGTCTATCCACTAGGAAATTATATCTATTGTCTGCCCATACAAGTCTTCTCTCTTGATGGTGGTGACCCCTTGTTTTATATCCCTGCCATCAATGTCTCTAAGATGTTTTTTATACAAGACAGATTGTTCTTTGCAACGACAAAGAAAGATTTCACCCGTCTAGAGATGATGGATTTTAAAACAGGTAAGAGGGAAATTATCGTAGATTTAGAAACTAGCAAACCCCTTTCTTATTATTATGACGCAGATGAAGATTTGCTTTTCCTTGCCTACAATTGTGACCCAACGGGTTTTCGTATCCATTATATTGGATATGACTTCTCCACGATGAATAAGAGATACGAATACAAGACAGATAAATTTACCTATTATGACTTCGTTGATGGCCTCTCTCAAAGAGAAACAGGCATCTCTTTTGGAAATAATCCTAATGTTATTAACATCGCAACTGGGGAAATCACAGAAAGCCCAGAAACACTATATACACCCAAAACAGTATGGGAAGGATATGAAGTTAAAAGCTGTACGAAAGCCTTCTCCCATTATTACAGAGTCACCCTTACTGGAAATAACACCAAATTTCTTATTTATGATTCTGAACAAGAGAAGGTAGTCGTAGAGCTTCCAGAACCTTCAATGCGCTTATTACTTAAAGACGGCTATATCTACGCTTTGAGCCAAAGCCTCCTCATGAAAATCCCTGTTTCTTAAAAACCACAATCCACATTTCTTCGAAGTAAAGAAATATAAAAAACTCCCAATAGAGGGAGTAATCTTAGAATAAATCACTATGGGAACCAGTTCTAGTTAATGATAGAACTAGTTTGTTTTCGAGGATTTTATAAATTAAAAGCCAATCAGGCTGGATATGGCATTCTCTAAAACCTTTCCAAATTCCAGAAAGCTCGTGGTCTTTATATTTTGCGGGAAGAGGAGCATCTTCAGCCAGCAAACGAATTACATTATCCAATTCTTTGATGGGGAGACCGCGTTTAATAGCAAGTTTGTATTCTTTTTTAAAGAGACTTGTCCAAATGACTCGTTTGCTCATTTTTTCAATTCCTTTAAAGCGTCTTCCACATTATAAGTTTTCGCTGTTGGATCGTTAGCCAGCTGAATTGTTTCAAGCATAGCAGCTATGGTCTCGCTATTAGGAACATTAATTGTAGCATCAAAGGGGATTCTACCCTCTCTTACGGATTGTCTAAGAAACATATTAAAAGCAGTAGTCATATTTAGACCAAGAGCGGCAAAAAGTGCATCGGCTTGATTTTTAAGGTTTGTATCGATACGAAAACTTACACTAGAAACGTTGTTCATTTTATTTACCTCCTTTTCAATTATATTATACAGCAATTAAAATGCAATTAAAATGTAAATAGCATTTTATTTGCGTTTATTGTCTTATTTCCTTTATCAGCTCAACTTTGGTGTATAAGCGACAACAGAACTATCTCCTATCTGGATATAAGTGTGCCTCTCTAAAGAAGTGTCCTCCAAACTCTTTCTAACCACTGTAGGGGCGTTAAAGTTGAAATAAATAATGTAATATCCGCTTTTTGCGCATTGATAAGCTTTAGGGTTGTCATAGGGATCACCACCGCTTTTTTCTTCTAAGTTTTGATATTTACACTCCACATAATTGGTTTGTAGATCAACAATTCTCTTGTCTAAATCTAAATAGATATGCTGTTCCATAGTAATAAAGCCGATAAATCCAGAGTAGTTGTATGAAACATAATCTACGCTATACCTATCTTGGTATAGATTTATGACACTGCCAGCTTCTGCATAGCTTGTGTAGATTTTGTCATTGTTGGCGCTTTTAAATTCATAAACTCTCAAGATATCCTCTGAATAATTAAAAGTGTTATTTCCATAGATACTGAGGTTTTGACATTCGATAACACCAGTATTTTTACCAGAAGTTCTACTTCCTGAACAACTCGCCAATGTCAATAAAGCAAGAAACAACAGACACCCTTTCTTCATAATCATTTTCCTCCTTTTTTAATGAATCATTCTCAAACATATTTAATATATTTTTTATCTTATCAATGGTTAATAAAAGAGGCAAGGCTTTTACTTTATCTTTTAAACTCCTTTATAAATCTACTTTTTGGGTTTTTCCAAGCGAATTGACATATTAAAGGTGTATTTCGACAATGATAACAATATCAATTAAAGATACACTTTCTATTTCTCTCTCAAATCGCTTGTAATTCTTTCTGTTAAAAAACTTTGTTACCTTTCATAATATCTTTTATGGGATCAAGCCTGCAGTTTTTGAGTGTCTTTATTTGCTCCTGTAAAAATACGGACTAAGACAGAAAGAAGAGAAGTGACACCGGTCAAATAGATGATAATAAGTAACCACATCACTTTATTCATCTTGGTGAAATCAATGCCAATCAATTGGGTCCCTAAAGAGGCAGAACCATTGGTTCCAGGAAGAGTTCCAAAGCCAAAGACCATAATACAGACAAAGAGAATTGTGATTCCATACATGATAGCTCTATATCGATTGTTGCGGTTAGAAAGCGGGAACATAGGAGAACAACAGTTATAAGCCATACCTAAAGCGACAGCGGTCATAGAAAGAGAATTGAGCGTTTTAAAAGCTAATTCTCCTTCTTCCGTTAATAATCCTGTGGTTGTGATAGGAAGCTCTAAGAAATCACCGGAATAACGAAGAATATAATTTAAGGATATAGCAAAAACCAAACAGAGAGCAGCAGGAACAGCTCGGACAAAGGTGTTCTTTAAGAAGTGACCTTGTATTGGTGCATCGTTCTTTTGAACCGCTAGGAAAACGGATGTGAATCCGATACAGATCATTTCCGTGACCAATAAGTTATTCGGATCAAAAGGATAAGCAATACCATGTCCTGCATTGACATAAGTGAATAAGACAATAATAGTGAAGACGATGGTAAAGATTGTTTTCATCAAATAGAGTGCGGAAGAACGTTGAACATTGTTGATTGCTCTTCTTCCTTCTTGGACGGCAACAGGCATAGAGGAGAAGTTAGAATCTAACAAGACCAAGTTTGCACAGTTTCTAGCAGCAGGAGAACCATTAGCCATAGCAACAGAACAATCCGCTTTTTTCATCGCTAAGATATCATTGACACCATCACCAGTCATACCAACCGTCTTACCTTGAGACTTCAGCTCATCGATAATGATAGCTTTTTGTTCGGGAGAGACACGGCCAAAGACAGTATAAGTGTTGACAATATCACGCACTTCTCTCTCATTTAACCCTTCCAAAGAAATACATTTCTCCGCATTAGGAACAGAACTCTTGATAGCGATCTCGGAAGCAGTGAGAGGACTATCACCAGAGATGATTTTAATATCTACTCCATTATGAATAAACCACTGAATGGTTTCAGGCGCTTCATCACGAATGTGGTCTTCCAAAGTGAAAATGGCGACAGGAGTGAATCTTCCTTTGACCTCTCCGTTGACAATCATAGAATCGCTGTGGCAGAACATGATAACACGATATCCGCTCGCTTGTTTTGAGGCGATATAGTCATTGATGGTCTTATCTTTTCCTTTATAAATATATTCAGGAGCTCCTAAGGCAAAAGTTCCTTGCTCATCGAACTCTACAACAGAATATTTACGTTCAGAAGAGAAGGGAATAGAGTGAACGACACGGTAATCTTTTCTTAACGGATAACGTTGAGAAAGAGCAATGGAAGTTTGATTACTTTCAGAGAAGGCGTTAAGATAAGAACCAATCAATTTGTTCATATCGTAAGAACTATCCACCATCAAGATTTCGTCCACTCTCATCGTGCCATCTGTCAAGGTTCCTGTCTTATCTAAACATAAGACATTGACTCTCGCTAACATTTCGACAGAATACAAGTTTTGAACTAATGCGTTTTTCTTTGATAAAGTGAGAATGGATGTTGCCAAAGCGACAGAAGTTAAGAGATACATACCAGACGGAATCATACCAACCATACTACCTGCCGTTGCTTTAACACTATCTACAGCCACTTTCCACAAGTCCATATTTTCTGTGAGGGAGGCTAAGTTATAGAAGTTGACCCATTGCGTCCAGAATGTGAGAGCTCCTAAAGGAATGATGATAAAGCCTACGACTTTAATGACGATATTTAAAGAACGAACCAATTCTGATTTTGGCTTGCTCAGTTCTTTTGCTTTCGCTTGAATTCCAGAGACATAGTTATAATCGCCGATCATCTCCGCTCTCACGGTGGCGTTTCCAGAAACCACGAAGGATCCAGCGTAAATTTTATCGCCAACATTTTTAACAATCGGTCTACTTTCACCTGTCAATAAGGATTCGTTGACTTCTAATCTGCCTTCTTTGATGATACTGTCCGTAGGAATTTGGTCTCCCATCTTCAATTGATAAATATCATCTAAGACCAATTCTTCTGTGCTGATCACCGAAGGGGTTCCGTCGCGAAGAACTTTGACATCGCTAGAAGTGATCAATTTCAATTTATCGATGGTCTTTTTTGCTCTCAATTCTTGCACGATACCGATGATGGTGTTTGCTACAGCAATCACTAAGAAAGTCAACTGCATATATTGACCAAAGACAATCAATAAGATAGCGATGCTCAACAAAAGCATGTTGAAATAAGTGAAAATATTATCCACCAAAATGCGTCCCACAGATTTGGTGTTGTTGGTATAAGACTTGTTGGTCATATACTCTTCTTGTCTCTGTTGGACTTGTCTTAAAGAGAGACCGATTTTGATATCAGGGTTAAATCTTTGAATATCAAGAGGGATGGTTTTACTCTCATTTTCCGCTGAAATTTCTTTGGGAGTCTCTTCTGCTTCTATCACCTCTTGTTTTTCAACAGGAGCTTTTTCTTGGATAGCAGCAGGAGCGGCTTCTTGTGTTTTCTTTTTAAAAAATGCCATGGGATTCCTTATTTGATTGGTTTATTTGGAACAATGTGATGTTTTCGACATCTCGCTTCATAACTTTCTTTGGCACCGACTAATATGATGGGGTCATCATAACGAGCTGGTTCTCCATTGACAAGGCGTTGGGTTCTAGTTGCTGCGCAGCCACAAATGGTACAAGCAGCACTCAATTTGGTGACAAATTCTGCTTTGGCAAGAAGATAAGGCATGGGCCCGAAAGGCTCTCCTCTAAAGTCAGCATCCAATCCCGCAACGATAACACGAATCCCTCTATCTGCTAAGTTTTCGCATAAAGAGATAACCTCTAAACCAAAGAACTGAACTTCATCGATAGCGATGACTTGAGTCTTTTCATCGATAAAATTGAGTATTTCTTGGCAGTTTTTGATGGCGTGAGCTTGGTATTTTTCACCATCGTGAGAAGCGATGGCAGAATCATCATAACGATTATCAATCGAAGGTTTGAAAGCGACAATGTTTTGATGTGCGTAAGAGAGAGTTCTCACTCTTCTAATGAGTTCTTCGCTCTTTCCAGCAAACATGGGGCCACAGATAACTTCAATCCAGCCTTTTTGTAATTCTTGATACATGAATTTGTCCCCCCCTAATCTATAAAAATTATAGCAAAGTAAGAAACGATAATCATTGAAAAAATAGAGGAGAGATAAGAAATTATTTCGCTTAATTTGAAGTTTACTTCAAAGGGAGGTTTTTATGATTTTGAAATCGGATTTAAATCAAAGCATAAATAGAACGAACAATATAAAGTGAAAGAGATAAAGCTCTTAACTTTATGATATACTTTTGATGTATGAAATTTAAATTGAGTGAACACCCTTCTATCTTTATGTTCTTGATTTCTTTGGTGATTTTGGGCACCACAATTTTCTTAAATGTCATGTATGAATGGAAGATCTACTCTATTGTTGGATTAGTATTATCTGGCATTGCAAGTTTGGTCTTACTGTTCTCTGTTTGTCTTGATATTTATCATTATTTAAAAAAGAAACCAGAACAGCCCACTTATCAGGCAAAAGAGGATGAATCAGAAAGAGATTAAAGAAATTTTATATTCGTTTCCTCCTTCATGGGAACCTCTTCTTTCTCAAGAAAAGAAAGAGGATTATTTTCAATGTTTAGTAAACCAGGTATCAAAAGAATATGAGAACGAAAACATTTATCCGCCCCTACCCCAAGTTTATCAAACCTTAAAAGAGACCCCTTTAGAGAAAGTAAAGGTCGTCATTATCGGGCAAGATCCTTACTTCCATCAAGGGCAAGCTAATGGTCTTGCTTTCTCTGTGAATAAAGGGATTCAGCTTCCTCCTTCCTTGGTGAATATTTATAAGGAACTCCATATAGAATTCGGGTATGATATCCCATTATCTAACGGGGATTTATCTCCTTGGGCAAAGCAGGGTGTTTTACTTCTTAATTCTACTTTAACGGTAAAAGATGGATATCCAGAATCCCATTCGAAATACGGGTGGGAAACCTTCACCGATCATCTAATTAAAAAATTGGACCAACAGGATAGATGTATTGTTTACCTTCTCTGGGGAAATCACGCGAAAAAGAAAGCATCTATCATTCACAATCCTAAGGCAAAAATCGTATCTTGTCCACACCCTTCTCCCTTATCGGCAAGCCGAGGGTTTTTCCATAGCGATTGCTTTAAAAAAGTGAATGAACGATTAAAAGAAGCGTCCTTAGAAGAAATCGATTTCCATATTGTGGATGATATTTAAATTTATTTGATTGTATTAGTGTCTTTATTTCTAGTAGTGGAAATCAAAAGGGAAAGACATTATAATATTGTCATCGTGTGCATAACTATTCAATAAAAGGAGAAATGACTATGACCGAAGAAGAAATGCTTAGTAAGATTCAGGCTGCTGCGGATAAGACCGCTCAAAATTTTGCTTTTAAGAGAACCGCAAAATTAGATCTCATCTATTCTGAAACCAGAGCTGATGGTGTCATTGAATGCTATTGTTTAGGTTCTGATATGCCTTTATTGGTTTACAGAATCTTTGAAATTGATGCTGAAGGCAATGTCACAGAAAAGAGTGATGTTCAAAACGCCTCCGAGAAAACCAGACATTACAATCAGGATGTGAGACCTGGATTGAAGTTAATCCCTCCCGCAGTTACGGAAAGCAATGAATATGAAATTTTGGTAGAAAACAAGCTCGAAACCAACAATGCTGTGGAAGTCAAATTAAAATCTTCTATCGGTAGAGATATCACCATGGTCGAAATCTATCGTTATTTCGATTATGTTTCCAAAGTTTATTTCGTTTCTTGTGTTTCTGTCTCCTTTGGTGGACAATACCTCTTCTCTGTCGCCCCCGACAACAAACACTTGAGATTGATCGTTGGTAACAATCCTGAACTCCGTGCTCGTATCGATATGATCACAGAGTTGCTCCAAGCTAGATTGCTTCCTTCCTATCAAACTATCGCTGCTGGTGCCCAGTTATTAAGTGACAAGAACGTCAAAGCTCACGTCACTTTAAATGGTCAGAATGGGGAAAAGATCAATTACGATTCCACCTTCTGCTATGATGATCCTGAAACTCAAACCAGATTTGCTTTCTTTGCCAAATCTGGAAATGAAAAAGAAGGTATCATCTTAGTCCAAGACATCTTCACTCAAAAGCTCACTATGTCTAACACTTGGACCGAAGAACAAAAAGCAGCTGTAGATAAATTCAAAGCTCTTATGAAAGAAAATCCGGAAGAGTTCAACAAGCACACTTGTTCCTTCTTCACGGATGATCTTGATTTCCGTTATGCAGCTTACAAAGCTGGTAAATTAACACCTGAAGCTCAGCCTCAAGCACCCGCTGAACCTACTGAAGCAAAATAAAAAAATAAATAGAAATAAAGGGGCGGTATGATATGTCCGATCTTGAGTCGTCGTATGTTCTACTGGATAACCACCATGGATTGAAAGTCCTGCTCTCCACATTGGGAGCGGGAGTGAGATCCTTGACGTTAAACGGGAAAAGAATGATATTAGAATTACAAGATAGCAAGGAATATTTATCCGCTCCTTTTCTATTTGGAAAAACTCTTTGCCGCTTCGGTGGAAGAGTTGCCGCAGAAGGAGAAATTGACGGGGTTCCCTATCATCTTGTTGATGAGGAAGGCCAAGGATATTGTCTCCACGGCGGATTATATTTAAGCCCAATCTTTCAAAATTATAATGTCACACTGGAAGAAACAGAGGAAAATGTTTCCGCTGTTTTTGAACGTGTTTCTCCCGATGGTGAAGCTGGATTCCCTGGTAATTTAAAAATTAAAGTAACGTATTTAATGCCTAAAGACCTCAATATTTTGACCATTAAATATGAATGTGTGACAGATAAACCTACTCTTCTTTCCTTAAGCAACCACATGTATTGGAATTTCGGAGACGGAAATGTGGATGATTATTATTTATCCATTCAAGCAGACCGCGTCGCGACCTTTGCTCCCAACTCCTTGATGATTGCAGGCAAAGCAAATGTTCCCGCTCCCTTAGATTATAGAGAAGAGAAAAGAGTCGGAGATTTAGTAGATTATGTTGTGGAAAGTTTGTTTAGAGATTACACGCTAGACCAAACTTATTTATTTGAAAACCCTAATACCATTCAACCACAAGTCACATTGAGAAAAGATAATGTGATCATCCAATGTTTTACGGATTTTAACGCGGTGAATGTCTATGTGGAAAACACAAAGAAACCCATTGTCTTTGCAAACGGGGAGAATCTTACCACTTTACCTAGAAGAGGTATTGCTATCGAACCTCAAACCTTTGTTTTAAATCATGATATTCTTCGCCCTGGTGAAGTTTATCAACACTTCATCAGTTATCGTTTTGTAGAAAAGTAGGAGAATGAATATGACTTTAGAAGAAAACTTGAAAAGAATCCCGGATTTAAGTGATAAACCCGCCGTTGCTTTAGAGACAACGGTATTGACTCATGGTATGCCTTATCCTCAGAATGTCGAATGCGCATTAAAATGTGAAGAAGAGATTCGAAGAGCAGGTGGTGAGCCTTACACCATCGGTATCATCAAAGGCGAAATCAAAATCGGTTTAACCAAAGATGAAATCGAAGAATTAGGTAAAAACATGCAAGCCATCAAAGTCTCAAGAAGAGATATTGGATATTGTGTCAGCAAAGGTTTAAATGGATCTACAACTGTTGCTGCAACCATGATTTTAGCAAAATTAGCAAACATCAGGGTTTTCTCTACTGGCGGAATCGGAGGAGTTCACCGCGGTTATAATGATACGATGGATGTCTCCGCGGATTTAGAGGAATTCTCCAAAACAGATGTGAATGTCATCTGTGCAGGACCTAAAGCCATCTTAGATATTCCTAGAACGTTAGAATATTTAGAAACCAAAGGAATTCCTGTCATCGGATATCAAACAAAGAAGATGCCTCTCTTCTATACAAGAACAAGTGATTACGATTTAGAAATCAGCGCATCTGATGCGAAAGAACTTGCTTCTATCATTTATGCCCAATCCTTGCTAGGTTTAAATCAAGGCTCCTTGATTGTTAACCCTGTCCCTGAAAAATTCTCTTTAGACGCGAATAAGATGGAAGGTTATATCCAGGAAGCTTTGCGTCAAATGGAGGAACAAAAAATAACTGGTAAAGCCGTCACCCCCTTCTTGTTAGCTAAACTATGTGAGTTAACAAAAGGCGTTTCATTAGAAACCAATATGGCTTTGATTGAAAACAACGCATACGTCGGTGGATTATTAGCAAAAGAACTCTTACAATTAAGAAAGTAGTTATATCAAAAGCTGTTGTCTGTTTTCTTAGGCGACAGCTTTTTTTGATGGCTATATATAGTTAATCAACAAGCGTAGCTTGTTGAAAAACCCAAAATAGACAAGAGAAACAATAATTTTAGCACTTCGACCTTGACATTGCTAAAAATCGATTTATAATAGGTGTGTTGAAAAGATTTTGGAGGTAAAAATTATTATGATCAAACCTTTCAGAGATTATGTTGTTTTAGAGAAAGTTCCCGAAGAGAAACAAGTCGGCGGAATTATTCTTGCCACTAGCAAAGATAACGATTCTGCTCTCGCTACTGTTGTTGCTGTTGGTCCTGGTTATGTAACTAAGGAAGGACAAAAGGTGGAAGTAGAAGCCAAAGTTGGACAGAAAGTTATTTATAAAAAATATTCTGTCACTGACTATGTCGAAAACGGAAACAAGTTCATGTTGATCAAGGACAGCGACATTCTTGCTGTCGTCGAATAATTCAGAAAGAAGGATTCAATCATGTCTAAGAAAGTTACTTATGGAAAACAAGCAAGAGACAATATGTTGATCGGTGTCGACACTCTTGCTAATACTGTTAAGCTTACCTTAGGTCCTAAGGGCAGAAATGTCGCTTTAGATAGAGGTTATGGCTCTCCCATCATCGTCAACGATGGTGTCTCTATCGCTAGAGAAATCGAATTAGAGGACAAAGAACAAAACGCTGGCGCCAAATTGGTTTATGAAGTTGCTAACAAGACCAACGATGTCGCTGGTGATGGTACTACTACCGCTACCGTTTTAGCTCAAGCTATGATTCACAACGGTTTCAACGCTGTGGATAAGGGTGCTAACCCTGTCTTAGTAAGAAATGGTATTGATAAAGCTTCTAAAGCAGTCTCTGATGCTTTGCTTGCCAATTCTAAGAAGATTTCTACCAATGCAGACATTGCTGCTGTCGCTGGAATTTCCGCTGGCGATGAAGAAATCGGTAAAACTATCGCTGAAGCCATGGATAAAGTCGGAAAAGATGGTGTCATCACTGTCGAAGAAGGAAAAGGCCTTGACACTACCTTAGATGTTGTCCAAGGTATGCAGTTTGATAAAGGTTATATCTCTCCTTATATGGTCACCGATTCTGAAAAGATGGTTGCCGAATTAGAAAACGCCTTTGTTATGGTCACTGACCAAAAGGTCAACAACATCCAAGACATCCTTCCTATGCTTCAATCTGTGGTAGAAGCCCATAGACCTCTCTTCATCATCGCTGATGATGTAGATAACGATGTCGCATCTACTTTGATTGTGAATAAGTTGAGAGGAACCTTCAACGTGGTTGCTGTCAAAGCTCCTGAATTCGGTGATAATCAGAAGAATATTCTTCAAGATATCGCCATTATGACTGGTGCTAACTTCTACTCCAAGGATCTCTCTATGTCCTTAAAGGATATCACTGTGGCGGATTTAGGATCTGCCAAGAAGATCAAAGTTACCAAAGACAATACCACTATTGTTGATGGTGCTGGTGAAGAAGATGCCGTCGCTAATAGAGTTGCTGAATTAAAAGGCCAGGTTGCGGAAACCAAATCTGATTATGATAAGAAGAATCTCCAAAAGAGAATCGCTAAACTCTCTTCTGGTGTCGCCGTCATCCGTGTTGGTGCTACCACTGAAACAGAGATGAAAGATAAGAAGCTCAGATTAGAAGATGCAATCAATGCTACTGCCGCCGCTGTTGCAGAAGGTGTTGTTCCTGGTGGCGGAATCGCCTTATTGAATGTCTATCGTGAACTGAAAGGTAAACTCACGGATAAGAATCCCGACATTCAAAAAGGTATCGATGTCGTTCTCAATGCTTTGACTGCTCCTTTGTATCAAATGTCTGTCAATGCTGGATTTGATGGCGATGATGTCATCGATGCTTCTAAGATTAGAAATGATGGACTTGGATTTGATGCTAAGACCGGTGAATGGATCAACATGATGGAAAAAGGTATCATCGATCCTACAAAGGTTGCTAGAAGCGCTGTTATCAACGCCGCCTCTATCTCTGCTTTGTTCATTACAACTGAAGCCGTTGTCACTGAGTTACCAAAACCTGCCGCTCCTGCTGCCCCTAACCCGGGTATGGGCGGAATGGATTACTAAAAATTTAAGCTATTCGTGGAATGAAGGAGCTATTGCATCCCAACTTAAAAGTTAAGGGAGCGATAGCTCCTTTTCACATGAAAAACAAAACTAAGTTTTTAGTTTAGCGTTATGATTTTTTATTTATAAATGCATTTTTTGGGAGTGACCTCTTATTTCACATCACAATAGAAAAGTTTTAAATTTGTTTAAAAATTAACAACGTTAAAAAATATAACAAAATAAAGACTAAGGACAAAGAATATAAAAGAAACAATCATACTTATAACAAGTAAGATGGACAATTTATAATCCCTATGTTTTAAGAAAAACAATACGGAAGCAAGAAGGCAAAGAGAAGAGACGGCGAGAGTGATAAGAAGAAGTGTTTGTAAAGATATAAATCTTTGTCTTTTTAGAAGAAAGAAAGTAAGGATTGGTAAAAGAACACCAAGGACGGAAATAAGGATAATAAAAATGTTTGGATGTTTGAAAATAGAATCAACATCATTATCAAGCGAAGATGGGTGGATGTGATAAAAGGCGCTTAATTTTTGTTTTTCTTCTTCTGATAAATTGTCTTTGTTTTCTTCTGCTTTCATCAAATCAGTAGAGGGTATATTCGTTTTCTGAGATAGATTATTGATGGATATTGCTTCTCTTTCTCGGAGAGCTTTTAAATAAGATATTTTCATGAATTAACCTCCTACAACTTGATGATAAAGGGGAAGAGGTTGATGGAGAAGATGATTAAAGGCAAGATTGAACTGAACAAGAATAAGTAGTTCATCTTACATTTTCTAAAGAGAAAATATAGAAGAATTGGTACGAAAAACAAAATGAAATAATAGACAAGGTAGAAATAGGTGAGAGCATCTGAAATGGTATAATCCCAAAAGAGGATTGGATAGGTTTGGGGAATACAAAGGGAAAGGATGAGGAAGAGTAAAGAAAGTAAAACAATCCAAAGATTGATATTCCAACCAAACAAAGGCTGTTTCTTTTCGGATTGCAAATCATTTTCTGGAACATTTAACGCTTTGCTCAATAAGCTTCTTTGATCTTCTGTCATAGGCTTTCCTGATTCTATTTCCGAGATTTCAGACACAGAGATAGAAGAACGAGAAGAAAGTTTTTCTTTGCTTAAATTCTTTTCGTTTCTTATCAATTCTAATGTGGTTTTCATTTTATTCCTCCTTTTGTACTTGTTACCCCTATCATAGTCTTTTTTGGGGAAAATCAATTACAAATCGTATATGTTCTGTACAATAACCGTTTCACCCACGATAAACCGTTATTAATTGGATGATTAAATAATCGATATGTTTATTCTAAAATTTACTAGCTTTCTCTCTATGTTTAAAAGTTAAACCGTAAGCGTTACTAAATATGCGTATAGCAAAAAAGGAGGCAAACCGGCATAATAATGTCAGGTTGTCTCCTTTTATTCTTCATGGATTGGGAAGCCTCTTCCTCATGTGTTCCTCTATCCTCTTTTCGATTCCCTCTGCCC
>JAFUFH010000056.1 GCA_017470005.1 Bacilli bacterium
CCCTTTGCCTAACCGCCTTATCGGCGGCTGCGATTGCCCGGCGGACACACCCGATCCCATGCCGAACTCGGAAGTTAAGCGCCTGGGCGGCGACAATACCCGTATGGGGAAGATAGCTGCAGCCGCTTTTTTTAGTGGAATAATCATGCTGCGAATCTTTCCGCGAAAGAAAACGATACTTTTGTGGAAAAATCTCGATAAAATTGAAAAAAAGTGGCATATTTATTGTCGTAAAAATCCCCTATTATTTGCTTTCTAGATTGTTTTTTTATATAATTGTTAGGATATATTTCTAAATTATTATGGATATTGAAACAATAAATAAAATTGGAAAAATTGCCTTTTCCTTACAAGCTGTAGCAGACCTTGCCGGTGACACTGTCACCGCTGTTTATGGTGTGGTTGGTCTTGTCGATAAAAAGAAGATCACCAAGCCTATTGTTGAATTTTTAAAGCAAGGTGATTATGCGGATGGTGTTTCTGTCAAGAAGAATAAGACGGGATATGATGTTTCTCTTTATCTTGTCTTAAGCAAAGATGTCAAGATTGCAGAAGTGGTCTGTGAAGTCCAAAAGCAGGTCTCTTATATATTAGGTAAAAGCTTTGGTATTCCCTTCAAAGTGGTGAATGTCTATGTGCAAGCTGTTCGCTGACCTTCCTTAGAAAGGATTTAAACCTATGGTTAAAATAGATGGTGTTATTCTCAAGCAAATGATCATCTCGGGTAGCAATAATCTTTATAACAATTATCCTGAGGTGGATGCTTTAAACGTGTTCCCTGTTCCTGATGGAGATACAGGTACCAATATGAATTTGACGATGTCTTCTGGCGCCAAAGAGGTTTTCAATAAGAATGAAACTTCTATCGGTATTGTTGCCAAAGACTTCGCTCGTGGTCTTTTGATGGGTGCTAGAGGTAACTCTGGTGTCATTTTAAGCCAGATTTTCCGCGGATTTGCGGAAGGATTAGCTGGCAAGGATGAAGTGGATGCTTTAGGTCTTGCTTCCGCCTTTATGCAAGGTAAGGAAGTCGCTTATAAAGCGGTTATGAGACCGGTGGAAGGTACCATTCTCACCGTCATCAGAGAAGCTAGTGCTGCTTTATATGAATATGCCGAAAAGGATATGCCTATCGATGTCGCTTTAGATTATCTTTATCAAGAAGCGTTAAAATCCTTAGAGCACACTCCTGAACTTCTCCCTGTCTTAAAGGATGTTGGAGTTGTCGACTCTGGCGGAGCTGGCTTATGTAAGGTTTTAGAGGGCTTCTCTAAAGCTCTTCATAACCAAATCGTCGAAAAAGAGATGGCTACCGCAACAGAATCTACCTCTTCCTATTCTTCTGGTAAAATCACTTCTCAGATTCAAGGACACGGTTCTGTTCAAGCCCAATTCAACCACGAAGAATTCGGTTATTGTACCCAATTCTTGCTTCAACTTCCTCCCCAAGATAAATTGGATGGAAAAAAAGCTTTCAATGAGAAGAGATTCAAAGCTGTCTTAGAAGCTCACGGTAATTCTATCGTTTTCATCAAGAGCGATGATTTAGTCAAGGTTCATATCCACACCATGAAACCGGGTAATATCTTCACCTATGCTCAGCAGTTCGGTGAATTTAAGACCATGAAGTGTGACAATATGTCTGAGCAACACGAAGAGCTCATGGATGATTTTGAAAATGAACAGAAGAAGCAGGGGATTGAAGTCGAAGTCGAAAAACACGATGTCGCTTTGAAAGCTGCTGCTACTGTTCCTCAAGAGGAAGCTCCTCAGGATGAGGTTCCTCAGGAGAAGAAGAAATTCGCTCTCATCGCTGTCGCTGTGGGCGAGGGCATTGAAGAGATGTTCCGTGAATCCTCTTGCGATTACATCATCTCTGGTGGACAGACCATGAACCCTTCCACTGCAGACTTTGTGGAAGCCATCAAGAAAGTCAATGCAGAGAATATCTTCTTATTCCCCAATAATGGCAACATCATCATGGCTGCGACTCAAGCTGCGGAACTTTGCAAAGATGATTATCATATCGCGGTCATCCCGACTAAGACCATCCCGGAAGGCTTAACCGCTTGTATGGTCTTCAACGCTGATGCCACTTTAGAAGAGAATGTCGCTTCTATGGAAGAGAATGTTGCTGGCGTCAAGAGCGGTGAGATCACCTATGCCATCAAGGATACCACCATCGATGGTGTCACCGTGGAAAAGAACAAATTCATGGGTATCACCAAGAAGAAGATCGTTTGCTGTCACAAGCATAAGATCAACACTCTCATGGATATGTTAGAGACCATGATCGATGAAGATTCTTCTATCATCACCATCATCTGTGGTGAGGATGTCAAAGAAGAAGAAAGAGAACAGGTGGAAGAAAAGGTCAACGAGAAATACGGCGATGACTTTGAGGTCCAGATCGCTATCGGTAATCAACCTGTTTATTCCTTCTTTGTCGCTGTCGAATAAAATATAATACGGCTCGTTTGAAACTAAAAAAGCTAGAAAACCCGATAACAATGGGAATTCTAGCTTTTATATTTAAAATCGAGTGTCAAAGAAGGAGTTATAACTCAAAACGTTAAATAGCCCTTACGTGCAAATCAGTACTTAAATTTATTATTGGCTTATTAAAGGGAATTCCATTCTAGAGGTTTTAAATATGGATAATATGGCATTTAAGATGAATATTTATGCTTTCGTGAAATCTTTCTTTCTTATTTGTTTCTCTCCTTATTGTCCACTATAATATTGAAGTATGAATCAAAGAGAATTATTTCAACTTTTAGAAGCAAAAAATGATGAGGATATCCTTCGTCATTTTCCCTCTCGATACGAGGATTTAAAACCTACGATTATTCCTAATCCAATCCCGGATGGGTATCGAGCCGTAGTGAAAGGAACCATCAAAGATTTCAGAAATATTCCTACGCGCTCGAATTCCTTGATGCGTTTTAAAGTGGCTGTTTTAGGTGGAAATTTACTCTCTTGCATGTTGTATTCTCAACCCTTTTATCTCTCTAAGTTATCTTCGGGGAAAGAATTATTATTGGTGATGTATTATTCTGAGAAGAGACACTGTTTTATTGTCTCTTCCATTCATGATTTAGATTCCTTTGCGGTGATGACAGGATTAAAACCCATTTATAACCTTCCTAAAGGGGTCTCTCCTTCGTATTTTTCAAATTATGTGAAGAAGGTTCTCTCTTACCCAAGAGCGGCTTCTTACATGATTTCTAAGCTTCCGACAAGGCTAGTGGAGAAATATCGATTCATCAATGAATTTGACGCTTATAGAGCCATTCATTTGCCCCGCAATAGCAAAGATTTAAGCGAAGGATTGCGTGTCTTTAAATACGAGGAAGCTCTCTCCTATTGTATTCGTTCTTTGCACTTAAAGAAGCAAGCCAATGAAAGGAAAAGGAAAGAAGATATCTATATTGACCACAATAAGATCAATGATTTTATTAAAAGACTTTCTTATAAACTCACACAAGATCAGATTGCTGCGATACGAGAAATCGTTTTAGATTTAGAGAAAGATAGAGTGATGTATCGTCTCTTACAAGGAGATGTAGGTACGGGTAAGACGATCGTCTCTTTTGTGGCATTATACGCAAATTATTTAAGGCATAAACAAGGAGTATTGATGGCTCCTACTTTTGAGCTTGCTATGCAACATTTTCACAACGCAGAGAAAGTGTTTGCAAATTATCCTATCAAGATTGCTTTCCTTTCTGGTAGTGGTAAAGCAAAAGAGAAAAAAGAAATCCTTCAAGGTTTAGAGGATGGTAGCATTGATATATTGATCTCCACTCATGCAGCCGCAGGGGAGAAAGTTGCTTTTCAATCTTTAGGATTAACTATTGTCGATGAGCAACAATTGTTTGGGGTGGAACAGCGTGAGAAGCTTCTTTCGAAAGGAGAAAGCAGCGATCTTTTGATGATGTCTGCTACTCCTATTCCTAGAACACTATCTCAGATCATTCACGCCGATTTAGATGTTTCTACTCTGACTCAATTCCCACACGGAACTAGAAATGTAAAGACCGTAGTTTTACACTCTAGTGATCCTTATATCTTTAAAGCGATGGATAAAGCTTTAGAAGCGAAAAGACAAGTCTTTATTGTCGCTCCTAAGATTGAGGATGGAACAAGCAATGCTTCTAGTGCGGAGAGCGTGTATCAAGATATTGTGGAAAGATACGGGAAAGAAAGAGTTCAACTGCTTCATGGTAGAATCAAAAAAGAAACCCAAGATGAAATCATTGCTCGCTTTGTTTCTAATGAGAAACCGATCCTTGTATCTACCACAGTGATTCAAGTAGGAATCGATGTAACCAGTGCTGGATTACTCATCATTTATGATGCCAATTATTTTGGCTTATCTACCCTCCATCAATTGAGAGGAAGAATTGGAAGAAGCGGAGATTTTGCTTTGGCCATACTCATCTATGATGGACAAGATAAAGATGCACAAGATAAATTAAAATTCTTAGAGAGCAGCGAAGACGGATTACAAATCTCTCAATTCGATTTGAAACAGAGAGGAAGCGGAACTTACTCAGGAACCAACCAGAGTGGAAAGAGTGATCTTGCAGTCTGTAATTTTGTGGAAGATCTCCGTATGTTTGAATACGCAAAAAAGGATGCTCAAGAGATTCTTGAACATCCTGAGGAAGCGGAAAATCTTGCTTATTTAAAGACGATTGATCAGAATAAAGAGTTCAAGATTGCATAAGATTCCTTTATTTGCAATTTTGATAAAATATAAAGGGTTGTTTATTCATAACATAACTTGATTTTTGATGCTTTCTTGTTTAAATATGCAGTGATTAATTGTATATAGTCGATTTTACTATTAAATAATCTTGGTCCGATTTGTGAAGAAAAGTTTTCTCGTTTCTTGTACGTATCCCCCTATAAAATAACTTTAACGTATTATTTATTATTTTAGTGATATTTGATATATTATTTATACCCTTTTCATGGAGGTTTTTACTATGTACAAAATTGCCATTGATATGATGGGTTCTGATGAAGGACCAAGACAGCTTTCTCAAGCGGTAGACCATTATTTGAAAGACAATGAAGATGTCTCTGTTTTGTTATATGGTGATGAAACTATCTTAAAAGATTGCTTTAAAGATAGTCTGAATCTTTCTCGAATTCAGATTGTTAATACCTCTTCTATCATCCCGATGGAAATCAAACCCCTGGAGTTTTTAAGAGCAAAAGATTCCTCCATGTATCAAGCGATTAATGCGGTGAAAAATGGAGAAGCGGATGCCGTGTTAACTGCAGGTTCCACGGGTGGTTTTGTCACGGGTTCTACCATTCTATTGAGAAATATTGATGGGGTAGAAAGAGCGGGATTGTGTTCTCCTTTCCCTACTGCAAAAGATGGGAATGGCACAGTACTTTTAGATATCGGAGCCAACAATTACAATTCTGCGGAAGAAGTATATCAATACGGTGTCATGGGTAGATTGTATTCTAAATATGTTTTAGGGGTTCAAGAACCAGGCGTTTGGATTCTTTCTAATGGCACAGAAGAAGGAAAAGGTACCGAGGAAGTAGTAGGTGCATACCAATTGATGAAGGAAAGAAACCTTCTAGGATTTAAAGGAAATGTGGAAGCAAGAAACGCCTTAGATGGCACTCATGATGTCATTGTCACTCCTGGATATGCTGGGAATATCTTTTTGAAAGCGACAGAAGGTATGGCAAAGATCATGAACGATCTCATCAAACAATCTTTCAAGACAAATCTTTTGACAAAGATTGGATATCTTTTCTCTTCTAAAGGTTTTAAACAGATGAAGAAGACGATGGATTATCGCCGTTTTGGTGGTGCTATTTTGATGGGTATCAATGGCGTTTGTGTCAAAGCGCACGGAAACTCTAATGAATATGCTTTCTATATGGCAATCGGTGTCTGCAAGAAGATGATTGAAACGCAAATTGTGGATAGAATCAAAGAGGAGTTTGCTAAATAATATGCAGGGGTTAGAAGCGATCTTAAAAAGTTTTCATATCGAAACCGAGGATGTCTCTTTATATGAGATGGCTTTTACGCACGCTTCTTATACCAACGAACACAAAGAATGCCAAGATTATGATCGTTTAGAGTTCTTAGGGGACTCTTTACTAGACATGATTGTTGGAGATATGGTGTATGAATATTATCCGGATTCTAATTCTGGTGTTTTATCGAAAACAAGAGCAGTTTTAGTGGAAGGAAAGACTCTTTCTTCTTTGTCGGAACAGCTCGGTTTTGCTTCTCTTGTCCGTTATTCTAAAGGAGAACAAAACAATTCGAAGTTCCATAAGCACATCAACGAAGATGTCTTTGAAGCGTTCTTAGGCGCTCTTTATTTAGACCAAGGATATTCCAAAGTGAGAGAAGTGATCATCACCTTATTTGCTCCTCTTCTTCCTGGTTCTATGGAAAGAGCAACACAAAGGGATAGCAAGTCCACTTTGCAAGAGATTCTCAAAGGCCAAGTGATTGATTATGTTGTGGTAAAACAAGAAAATTTAAATAGTGAAAATGTTTGCTTCACGGTGGAAGCAAGACTTCAAGGGGTGGTCTTAGGAATAGGAAAAGGTCACAATACCAAAGAAGCGGAGATTGCTGCTGCTAAAAATGCAATCGATAAGAAAGTAGGTAACTGATATGGGATTGATCAGCTTTTTAAAAGAAAAATTTGCTCATCGCAAAGAAGAAAAAGAAAAGAATAAACAATTAGAACAAGAGACAAAACAAGAAGAGAAGGCTCCTGTAGAATCTTCTCCTGTTTCTCAGGAAGTTCCTTCTACTCCCGTAGAAGAGAATGTTCCTGTGGAAGAAAGCCTTCCTGCTCAAGAAACTCCTGTGGAAGAAGTTCCTCAAGAGAATGTGCCTCAGGAGAATGTGGTAGAAGAAGTTCCTCAAGAAATCGTCAAAGAAGAAATTCCAGAAGTTTCACTCTCTCTCCCTCAAGAGCCTAAAGAAGAAAAAGCTCCTGTTGTTAAGGAAACCCCTAACGCTCCAAAAGATGAGGTGGTAGAAGAAAAACAACTTTCTGCCAAAGAAAGAGAAAAAGAAATCGAAGACAAATATGTTGCGGGATTAGATAAATCTCGTCTTGGTTTCACAGAGAAATTGAAGAAGCTTGCTAACGCAAACAAAGTAGTAAACAACGAATATTTTGATTCCTTAGAGAGAATTTTGATTGAAGCCGATGTCGGCGTCAATCTCTCTTTGGAATTGATCAAAGAAACCGCCAAAGAAGCCAGTGCTAATCGTATCACTGACCCGAAGGAACTCAACGATCTTCTCATCGATAAAATGTTTGTTTCTTATGCCAATAAGGGTGGTTCTTTCTCTACCGATATTCATTTTGTTGACAATGGTCCTACTGTTGTTTTCATGTGTGGTGTCAATGGGGTAGGAAAGACTACCACGGTTGCTAAACTTGCTCATAAATATAAGAGCAGAGGAAAGAAGGTTCTTCTTGTTGCTGGCGATACTTTTAGAGCTGGTGCTGTCGAACAATTGGTTTATTGGGCAGAAAAGGTTGGAGTAGATATTCTCTCTCGCCCCAATGCTGACCCCGCATCTTTGTGCTATGATGCCATGAAGAAAGCGCAAGCGGAGAATTATGATCTTGTGCTTGTGGATACAGCGGGAAGACTTCAAAACAAGCAAGGATTGATGGATGAGCTTTCTAAGATGGTGCGTGTCATTAAGAAAGTGATTCCTGAAGCTCCTCATGAATCGCTTCTTATCATCGATGCGAACACCGGTCAAAATGGTATTGATCAAGCATCTGTCTTTAAGGATTGTGCTTCTATCACTGGTATTGTAATCACCAAGATGGATGGCACCTCTAAAGGTGGCATCATTCTTTCTATCCGTGACCGTTTGGCTCTCCCTGTCAAATTCATCGGTTTAGGAGAGAAGATGGATGATTTAGAAGAATTTGATTTGGATAAATATTTGTATGGCTTATTGATTGGAGATGAAGAGGATGAATAGATCTTTTGTGTTATCTATTGTCATCTGCTTGGTGTTAAATTTGGTAGTTTCTTTTTTGGTGAGATTATTCATACCAAATTATTACCTTTCTAGTATCATCATCTCTATTGTTCTATCCTTTATTTTTTCTATCATCTCTATTCATGGGCAAACTCGAGATGGTCTTCACTTCTTTAAATATCCTTCTTTTTGGATGACTTTCTTTGTCACAGCTATCATCTTCTTACTGATGAACTTTATCATGTTCATGATTATGAGGTAATTATGGAAAGCTTTGAAAGGAAAGAGAGAACCGCAGAATTGCTTCTCCTTTATGGAAAGATGATGACAGAGACGGTTTATCGTAGAATGGCATACTTCTATTTAGAAGATTATTCCATTGGAGAGATTGCTCAAAATGAAGGGGTGTCTCGAAGCGCGGTCTTTGAATCTCTTCGTGCAGGAGAAAAGCTTCTCGATGAATGGGAAGATAAATTAGGGTTTTATCAAAAAAATAATAAGATCAATCATATGTTAGATGAATTATCCACTGCCGATAAAGAAAGGCAGAAGGAGTTGATACAAGCGATAAAAGGAGAAATCAGTTATGGCATTTGAAGCATTAGGCGATCGTTTAGGTCGCATTGTTAAAAAACTACGTGGACAAGCCACTCTCACAGAAAAGAATATGGACGAAATGCTCTCGGAGGTCCGTCGTGCCCTCTTAGAAGCAGATGTCAATTATGATGTAGTTCAAGACTTCATTCAGGAAGTCAAAGAAGAAAGCATCGGTCAAAAAGTTCTCACAAAAGTCTCTCCTGGAGATATGGTGGTCAAGATTGTCCACGATAAGATGGAGAAGCTTTTAGGGGATGGGGATAACGATATTCCTTTCCGTATGGATGGAAGACCGACTGTCATCATGATGGTGGGTTTAAATGGTACAGGTAAGACCACTTCTAGTGCAAAGCTCGCTAACCTTTTCCAAACCAAAAACAGAAGAAAAGTGTTATTAGGGGCCCTTGACGTTTATCGCCCTGCCGCCATTGATCAGCTCACCAATCTCGGTTTAAAGTGTGATCCTGTTGTGGATACTTATTCTAATCGTGATACCACAAATGTCATTCAAATCGCTAAAGAAGCTTATCAAAAAGCCGTCAATGAAAAATATAACATCTTGATTTTAGATACGGCTGGTCGATTAGAAATCGATGAGAAATTGATGCAAGAGCTCAAAGATTTACAAGCTAACATTCAAATCGATGAGACCCTTTTGACCGTGGATTCTATGATCGGTCAAAATGCCACCAATGTCTCTTTGACTTTCTCTCACGAGATCAAAATCACGGGTCTTATTATGACAAAGTTGGATGGTGATAGCCGTGGTGGTGCTGCTCTCTCCATCAAGAAGTTAACTGGACTTCCTATCAAGTATGCCGGTACTGGTGAAAAGATTGGAGATTTAGAAAACTTCCATCCTGACCGTATGGCTTCTCGTATCTTGGGCATGGGAGATATTGTCTCTCTTGTGGAAGAGATGCAAGCGAAGATTGATGAAAAGCAAGCAGAGAAGACTTCTAGAAGAATGATGCAAGGTCAATTTGATCTTACCGATATGCTCTCTATCATGAAGCAAATGAATAAGATTGGGCCTTTAAGAAAGATCTTAACCATGCTTCCTGGTATGCCTTCTTTAAGCGATGATCAAATGGATCAAGCTCAAGCGATGTTGAAGAAGACAGAGGTCATCATCAATTCCATGACTCGCCAAGAGAGAAAGAAACCGGAGATGATCAAATCCAACCGTAAGCTTCGTATCGCCAAAGGTAGTGGAACTACTCCTAAAGATGTCACCCAATTGTTAGAAGGATATGAATCTATGAAGAAACAAATGGGTAACATGTCTAGAAACCCATACGCCATGCAAGCTGCATTATCTAAGTTTAAGAAATAAACAAGCTAGATAAAAAGAGAGAAGTTGTTCGTTGACCTTCTCTCTTTTTTATTGTTCTCTAGGAATTTACTTTTTCAGATCCGTTTCCGTTCTTTTCTTCGGGTCTACCTAGGGGGCTTCTTTTCTTTGTAAATGCTTTTCGGAACGAGCTGTTCTTCTCCGCAGTATGGGCAGAACATGGCGTAGTCTTCATCTCCGGTCATTTCCTGGCACTCCAAAACTTCATCCAGTTCCAGTTCGTCTTCGA
>JAFUFH010000057.1 GCA_017470005.1 Bacilli bacterium
TTCCTACCTTGGGCAGATGGAATCCAAGAAAGAGTGAAAGAACATATCAATAATAAGTTTAAAAACTAAAATGAAGAGCCTACTCCTGATTATACAGGATAAGACTCGTTATTTTTAGAACGCATATTTAGTTACGCTTACTATCAAACATAAACTTCATATTAAAAGCCCCTCCTATGGCTTTGGAGAGGTCGATGAATGAAGCGCGTGCACTTCATTCATCCTTGGCCTACTCCTTGGTCCAATTAGAGGGGTTCACTTCAGTTTTATTTAGAATTAAGAAGCTTTCTTTTTGTTAGGAGCCTTTTCTTCTCCCGCCCAGGTGAAAGAGTTATCGATTTGATTGATCTTACTCTTTTCTGGATTGTAAATGTTCTTCTTGTGACGGAAGAAGTGGATGGATTTGCCTCCTAAGGTGAAGAAGACAAAGATTTCAAGTCTACCTAGCAACATACCGATCAATTCGATCCAAAGGATAGAAGAATGTGTATGAGCGTGAGAGATACCCACAGATAAACCGACAGTACCCATAGTAGAAGAGTATTCGAAGAAGCACTCTAAGAAGTTAAAGGAGGTTCCTGTAGCTAGATTGTAATTGTTGGTATCACTCGGATTAGAACGATAGAGGTGATGCAAGATGATAGAGAGTAAGAGAGATCCTAAGAAGAGTATCGCGACATAGATACCGACATAGGTTTGAGCTTCTCTCACTTCTTCTTTGGAGACTCTTTCTCGATTACCATAGCGGTAAACAGAATAGACTCTAACATTTTCGGGTTTACCTGTTGCTTCTTTGATTCTCCAGTAAATATCCATGAAGACAAGGGCGACTCTGCTTTGCTTGATAGCACCAGAAGTAGATCCGCTTTGACCACCGATAGACATCAAGATAGCTAACACCAAGAGAACGAAAGTAGCAGATGTGATGCTAGAACCATTGACGAGGTGAACTTGATAATTATCTACAGCTTGGAAACCAGCGGTAGAGAAGGCAGAAATGGATTCAAATAAACCGTAACGGACACCTTGCCAGAAGTCTCCATAATAATCCGCCATGCCATAGATCATGATTGGGACAAAGAAGGCTAAAATAAAGAAGAAGACAATCATTTCAAAGTGCTTCAAGGCTTTAAACTTTCCACGGAGAATCGAATAGTGGATAACAAAGTTAAGAGCACCTAATAACATCAATATCTCCGTGATGATTTCCGTGAGGACACCACGCCATGCTCCGTTGACCGATACCACCTCTACCAATTCATGAACATTGCCAGGATATGTGGAAAATCCACCAGTAGCAACTGCGGTCATAGAATGGCAAATGGCATCGAAAGGATTCACGCCTACAATGATGTAAAGAAGGGTTCCGCCAGCGATGATACCTAAGTAAATACCAAAGATCATTCTTGCGGATTTTGCAAGGTTAGGTAAGAGTTTGTCATTGTGACCTTCCAATAGATAGAGATTTAAACCAGAGCTAGCAGAAACAGCGCTAGAAACAATCAAGACCAAACCGACACCACCGACAAATTGGTTGAAAGCGCGGAAGAAGTGAAGCATGTGCGCACTTTCTACATGAAGTTCCGCTCTAGACCAATCGATAGTGGATAAACCAGCTCCTGTGTACCCAGATGTACTCTCATAGAACGCTTGAGAAAAGTTGTATCCATAGAACATATAAGGGAAACAAGAGATAAAGATCATCAAGACCCAAACCCCAATGACAAGAATGAGATCTTCAAAGGCGGTAAGTCTTCCTTGTTTTCGTCTGAAGATAGTAAGTGATGCTGCCACACCTATACCGAAAGAGAGAAGACCAGGAACTAAGAAAGCTCGATACATCTCTACTTCGCTAGGGTAGAAGATCAACATGATTAAGGGGAAGAGAACAATGAGACCAATCACCATCATGAAAATACCAAAGTAACCTAAAAGAAGAAGAGGTCCTTTGACCTCCTTTTCAGGTTCCACATAGAAGCCTTCCGTAGACATGATATTAGTCTGGGTGGTTCTTCTTTGGTTCAAGGAGTTGATGGTTGTTTTGATCTCGTTGGTGTCTTTAGGCATCCTCGTCACTTCCTTTAATAAATTCGATTAATTCTCTTTGGTGTTCGGGAGCGGAAGCGATAACGATGGTATCACCTTCTTCAATCATCGTGCTACCACGAGGAATGATGACTTCCGGATCACGGAAAATACAAGTGATATTACCCGTAGCTGGCAATTTCAAATCCATCAAGGTTCTTCCGCAGCAAGGGAATTCTTCACCGATTTTAATTTCCGTGATAACAATTTTTTCGTTCTCTAAAGAAAGGGTCTTAAAGATAGATTCGACATCGGATTCACCTTTAATTCTTTCTTTTAATAAATAAGAAGCAGAAATAGGAGAATCGATACCTAATCTTTGGAAGATGGCAACGTTATTCGGGTTAGAGACAGTGCAGATAGCTTTCTTAATATTGAAAAGCTCTTTTGCGATTTTACAAACCACAAAGTTCTCACAGTCTCTATCCATCAAAGAAACGACTAAGTCATAATCGAAAACATCTGCTAATTCAAAAGAATAAATCTTAGTAGGATCTGTTTTGACAACATCGATATCATAGTGTTCGGAAAGAAGCTCGGCTGTCGCTTCATCCGGGTTCATAACAACGATACGATTTCCTCTCTTCTTGAATGCGGAAAGGATATAGTCGGCTTCAAGACGTCCACCACAAATGAGAATGTTCATATCCTATTCCTCCAAAGCTCTGATTGATTTATATGACTGCAAAGAGAGCATTGCAGTGGAGATCACTTTGATTCTAGGATCATTAAGCAATGCGGCTTTTCTTTCATCTCTAAGACGAACAATAACATAGGGGACTTTATATAAGCCTGTGACTAAACAGGCAAGAAATACGTTGGTGTCATCATCACCGGTAGCGATGATGCATTCTTTGGCATCTTCAATATGAGCTTTTCTTAAGGTTTCGGTTTCTTCAGCATCACCGGTGATGAAAAGTCCAGAATAACCCGAATCTAACTTCTTGAAAGAAGAGGGATCTTTGTCGATGATAGTGGTATAGATACCATCCATGCTAGACATGGATGCGATACTAGCTCCTAAACGAGAGGAACCGATCACAACAGTGGTAGATTTCGATTTTCTTGGTTTTCTCATATAAACCCTCCCCCAACGGCTTCATAAATTGAGATCACTAGTTGTCTTTATATAAAGACAATATATGTAAGTATAATAATACTTTTCAAGTGAAAAAGCATTAAGAAAATAGAGAGTCACTTCCAATCTCTTGCACTTTCCCCAGTTTGTCAATAAGTAAGGAAGAAATAAACATTCATTTTTATAAAATGAACTCTATCAGAAATGTGTTTTTTAAAGATAGGAAAAAAATTGGAAAAGAGCCATCAATGAAGCAATATTCCATCAGATGACTCTTTTTTTAAAATCAATAATGTTCTTTCAAAGCTTTTTCAACTCTTCTTTGATCGTCTCTTTCTTTGATGGTTTCACGCTTATCATAATTTTTCTTACCCTTAGCAAGAGCGATTTGAACTTTTGCGATACCATGCTTGATGTAAACGCGAGCAGGAACGATGGTAAATCCATCCCTATCCACCGCGTTTGAGAAGAAACGAATTTGTTGTTTATGCAGCAATAATTTACGTGTTCTTGTAGGTTCGTGTGAGAAAACACCTTTTTGCTGATAAACAGGAATGTTCATGTTCAAAACAAAGCATTCGCCACCTTTAATGATGACGTAAGAATCATCTAAGGAGCAGTGTCCATTGCGGAGAGCTTTGATTTCTGATCCGACAAGCTCTACTCCTGCTTCGGTGAATTCAGAGAGAAAATAATTGAAATGCGCTTTTTTGTTATTGCACACTAGAATCTCATCTGATGCGACTTTGCTTTTTGCCATTATCTATCTCCAGATCTTCTTCCGTATCCAGAACGAGAGCTTCTGCGAGTGCTAGACGGTCTTTCACTTCTTGCAGAAGCATATCCTTGGTGATCAGAGAAGGATTTGCGTTTTCTTTCTACAGGCTTTTTATCGTCTTTTCTTTCCGAACGACCACGATAACCTTCTGTAGAACGTCTTTCTCTTCTTTCACCGCGATTGGACATCGATTTTCTTCCAAAGGAAGAACGTCCGCCTCTTTGAGGTCTTTCTCTTCCACCTCTAGTAGAGCGTCTACCTCTTTCTTTCTTATCTTCTCTCGGCTTGGTGAAGCGGAGAAGTTTACGATATTCTTCTTCATCAATATCCATGACGGCAAGGACTTGGATGACCTTTTCTTCATCATCAGGATATTTTGCCAAAACAGCACGGATAACATCGACTTCTTTCCACTGTTCAGGTGTGGGACGGAAGTCTCTATCTTTGATTTGTGCGCTCTTTTCTTCCATGTTTTCAAGGGCGGCACTAAGATTATCATCGTAATCGTTATTCATATCATCACTTTCTTCCCCGTAGAATCTGGCTTTGCCAGTCATGAGAGGACGTTCCGAATAGTTTTCGGAAACATAGATACCATTCAAAGAGAGATCTCTTCTTTCTTCTTCGCTCAAATCGAGAGCATATTCTTCGTAGAACTCTGGTGTAGCAAAGTCAATTTCGCCCTTTTCCGGAGAGGCAGATAAGACAGTGACATCAATAGGAGTTCCAATAGAGAAGGACATATCGGTCAATTTACCGAAAGCAGCGAAGGCTTTCTCATTGAACTTGAAGAAATCACCGTGCATACAGTGATAAGATAAGAATCCTTCAATACCGAGGTCCGTTTCCACAAACATACCTCTTTGGATCAAAGAGACAACTTTACCATGGAAGGTTTCACCGATATGGTTAGCCATATATTTTGCGGATTCTAAGTCATCGACTTCTCTTTCGATACGGTCAGCTCTCACTTCACAATCGGAGAGATGATCTCCCATCTTTTCTAAGTGAGTATATACTCCTTCATAATCCAAAGATTTCTTATCGATGAGATAATCTTTGACTAATCTATGAATGATATCGTCAGGATATCTTCTAATCGGAGAAGTGAAGTGGCAATATTCCATCTCAGCAAGGCCGAAGTGACCGATTTCTTCAGGAGAATATCTCGCTTTGCTCATAGCGCGAAGCATCATATAATTAACCGCTTCTTTTAAATTGTCATCTTTGATAGATTCTAAGAAGTCGTTTAATCTAGCACCCGAGATATTTTCCGTCTTAGGGAAGGAAGAGAGTAAGTCGACTCTCTTTAAGTATTCTCTGAAGGTAGAAATCTTTTCAGAGGGTGGGAATTCGTGAACACGATAGAGGACAGGAACTTTATTTCTTCTCAATTCCGTAGCGACAGCGCAGTTGGTGATGATCATTAAGTCTTCGATCATCTTTTCACTTTCGCCTTGCTCTTGTTTGATGACAGAAGTGGGTGTTCCGTTCTCATCTAAATGGAATTTTAATTCCAAAGAAGACAATTTCATCGCACCATTGATCGTTCTTCTACGTCTGATCTTAGATGCGGCTTCACGAAGGATATCTAAGGTAGTCTTAATCTCATCGCTGAAGCTAGATTTTTCACCATTAAAATAGGAATTGACTTGGTTGTAAGTGAGTCTTCCGCTAGAGCGAATGACACCTCTTTGAATCTTGGTATAGAAGACATTTCCTTGTCCATCCACATCCATGGTGACAGAAAGAGTTAAACGATCGACACCAGGATTGAGAGAACAAATACCATTAGAAAGTTCAAAAGGAAGCATAGGAACGACTCTATCGGCAACATAGATACTTGTTCCACGATTGACGGCTTCATCATCTAATGGGTGATGGAGTTTTACATATTCGGTGACATCCGCGATATGAACCACGATTTCATATCCGGAACCGTAGCGTTTTGCCTGAACCGCATCATCAAAATCGTGAGCGTCATCGCCATCGATAGTGACAACGGTTTGACCGCGGAAATCTTCTCTTCCATAAAGGTCGTCTTTGCTGACTTCTTGAGGAATACTCTTGGCTTCTTCCATGACGGCATCAGGGAAGACTAAATCTCCACCATTTTGAGAGATAATCATGGAAATGTCAGCTCCAACATCATCGGAACGGACAAGAAGTTTCTTAACATTAACGGTTAAGACATCACCTTCGAAGGAAGTGATTTCACCTTCTAAAAGGTCACCTTGGTTTGCTTCTAATGCAGGGTCGATCTCATTGATGAGAACCGTCTTTCCTGCGGCGTTAAGATAGTCAACCAAAAGCTGTTCTTTGCCATTTCTAGTCAAAGAATAACGTCCCTTTAAGGAAGTGACTGGTTTATAGTATTCAATACAATGATAAACGTTTTGTTGGAATTCTTTGGCATAGACCATATCGCCTACAAGAAGCCCTTCCGCTTCTCTTCCGCTGATCTTTGCTTCAAATCCATCCGGAATTGCCTTTAAGACAACAAAGTTTCTGGTTTTGACAATCGCTTTTGCCAAAAATACTTTGTCATCAGAAAGAAGATAATAAAAATTGTTGTGTTTGCCGATAACACCTTGATCCATCAAGTGTGTGAGAAGAGATTCTAATTCTTCCTTTTCGGTAGTTGTGAACGCCTCGACCTTTTCTACGAGGGCTTTGGGGGAGAGTTGCTGGCCTTTGAGCAACTGTGTGATTTGTTTTTCTGTCATTTTTTGTTTCCCTGTTCGATATAAAGAATAAAAGGGGCTATAACCCGTGCCCCTCGTATCCATCTAAATGATTAACCAATCTTATTTGCGATGACGGTAGTGATAAAGAAAGCCACTACTAAGACCGCAGTGATGATGGTCATGATTTTGTCAGCGCCTCTTTCCTTCGTTCTGGTGAAGATATTCATCTTGTTACCACCCATAACGGCACTAGAAGCACCCTGGGATTTACCAGACTGTAAAAGAATAACGATGACAAGTATTAACGATAGTACGAGTAATACGATTTCTGCTGCTGAAGTCATGTTTACCTCTATTGATTTCTTTTAAAGCTCTAATATTATAAATAGGTATGTTCTTATATTCAAGTGCAAAATCATTCGCGGTGCACAAGTCTATAAAAGCTTTTAAACCACAAATTGTAAGTCTGAGACTTATCTAATAAAGGAAGCGGTCAAATTGTGGTCGTTTGACCGCTTCTCTTTGTTTTATTTTCCAGAGATGGAGAGTCCTTTCACCAACACGGAAGGGGTGAAAGTTCCCCCAGAATAACGGATATCGTTTCCTAAGGCGACAATGGAATTAAAGAGAGTCTTCAAGTTGCCAGCCATGACAATCATGGATGTGGCTTTTTCAATTTTGCCATCCTTGATGACATAACCTTGACAAGGTAAAGAAAAGTCTAATGTTTGACCATTGATACCCGAGTTAAGACCGGAAACTGAAGTGATGTAAAGACCATCCTTCATCTTCGCAAAGAGTTCTTCTTTGCTATATTTTCCTTTCTTTACCGTCATGACAACAGGACCACCATTTCCCGCACCAGTTGCGCATCCATTGCTCTCTTTTCCTTCTTCTAATGCTGTTTCTACAGAATAGAAATAGGTTTGGAGAACACCTTTTTTGATGATAGGGAAATCTTGTGTAGGATATCCTTCAGCGTCAAAGCTAGAAGCAGAGAAGCAAGTGACGTGAGGAGTGTGATCAATCGTGAGACATTTCGAAACAATTTGTTCTCCCAACTTACCTTCAAACACAGAAAGATGTTTGTGAACACTCTTAGCGTTAAGCTGCCCTACAAAGAAGGCGAATAAGGAAGAGAAACTATCATAAGAAAGAACGGCTTTATACTTCTTAGAAGGAACAGGTCCTGTTCCGAAGAAATCGACAGCATCATGAATCGCTTCATCAATCACTTTGTCCGCTTCTTTCATTAAATCCTCTAAGGAAAGGAAAGAACGGAAGCGAGCACCACCAGAACGAGGCTCTTTGTTTTCGTTTTCAGCGACAACTTCCATATAACCAGCAAAGGCCTTGCTCTTTTCTTTGCACTTTAAGCCATAGCTGTTCATTTTATTGCCTTCGCTTTCAATCATAGAGATATCGACTTGAACAGAAGTGAGTCTAGAATCTCTTTCTTGAATCTTTTTGCAAAGAAGAAGGGCGGCTTCTCTCACTTCTTTTAAAGTGGCAGGCTTAAATTCTTTGAAAAGAATCTTTGCTCTTTTATATTTTTTTCCACCTTTGAAATAATGTTCTGCTTTTTCTTCTTTTCCAAAGCGGGCATTCTCTAAAATGTTCTCGGCCATGATAGAGGGAGTGTTATTATCGATAGCATCGGTAGCAAAAGAGCCCTGTTTTCCATTATAGATTGCTCTTGCACCAATATCGAAAGAAGTACCGATCTGTTGTTGTTCCACTTCTCCATTGAATACTTCAACAGAGGTTTCCACAGAAGAAGCAAAACTCAATTGATAAGGTTCTAGCCCTCTCTTTTTGGCTTCTTCAAAGTATTTTTTTGTATTGATATTCATGATTATTCACCTCCAGCGCCACCGACTAATATTGAGGAGATTAGCAAAGTGGGTTGACCGACTTCTACATAGCAAGAACCGCTAGCCGCTCCACAGACACCAGGAGCTCTAGTGCAATCATTTCCTACCATGGTAATCTTAGGAAGGATTTCATATCCATAGCCAATCAAAGAAACGGGTTTGATCAAGTGGTCAATCTTTCCATCTTTAATCACATAAGCGACATCACTAGTGAAGATGAATTGGTCAGTGGAAGGATCCACTTGTCCACCGGTGAAACCTTTGCAATAGATGCCATCTTTGACAGAGGCGATGATTTCTTCTGGAGTGGAAGAACCACCAGCAATATAGGTGTTTGTCATTCTTGTCGTAGGCATATAACGATAAGACTCTCTACGGCATGCCCCTGTCGCTTTCATCTCAGGAGAGATTCTTCTAGCGGTGTAACGATCCAACATATAATTTGTGAGAACACCATCTTTGATCAAGACATTCTTTGTGGGTTCATTACCTTCATCATCCACAGATTCGCTTCCCCAACCATTGACGATAGTTCCATCATCATAGGCAGAGACTACATCAGAGGCAATCTTTTGTCCTAACTTACCCGCAAAAGGAGAGGTGTTTCTAGAGATAGCACTACCTTCTAAAGGATGGCCACAAGCTTCATGGAATAAGACACCACCGAAGTAATTTCCTAATACAACAGGCATCTCTCCACTAGGTCCTTCAGGAGCATCTAAGAGAGCGACAGCCGTTTCAGCGGCTTCTTTACAAAGAGAAACAAAATCCGTCTCTTGTAAAAACTCCAATCCTTTGCTTAAACCAGGGCCGATGTAGTCTTGTTGGAAAGATTTGCCATCACTTGCGATAGCAGCAACCATCACTCTCGTTCTACAACGGGTATCCTTCACAAAGATACCATCAGAATTATAGATTTCTACATATTCATCTTCTTCCGATAAACGAGTGACAACATCTTGAATCTTTTCAGAGACAGAAAAGGCAGCATCTTCGCCTTCTTTTAAATAAGCGAGCTTCTTTTCTGTATCCCAAGCATCGTGAGGAATCTCAACAGGAACAAGGTTTTTCATTCTCTTTTCTTTAAGATTCTCTACCGTTAAAACTCTTTCTCCCTCAAAGCCTAAAGCCAAAGAGGAGGCAAGATTTAACAAAGCTTTGAAAGAGAGATCAGAAGTATATCCGTATACGCATTGAAGTCCTTTTAATAAACGAATTCCGATACCGCAAGTTCTTCCACCGGAGACGGCGTGAACTTTCTTATATCTTCTAGCATATCCATGGGTGCGATTATCTTGATAATAAATCTCGGCATAATCTGCACCAGTGGCAAGACCCGCATTTAAGATAGCAATCGCGTTCTTTTTGGAAATTTTCATTGTATTTCCTCCTTTTTGTTTTCGGAATCCAAATCAGGATTCTTTTTCTTCTTTTTGAATTTTGGTAGACGGAATAGGTTCTTACTGGCAATCGTGAGGTCAAGGACACCAAAGATGCCGATAAAGGCAAAGATCACTAGACCCATGATAGAGGGAGGAACATTATTTCCGAAGAAGTCAATATTGAGTGTAAATTGACTTTCTAATTGAGTAACCACATCATTTAATCCGTATCCAGATAAGAAATCTTTTAATTGAATGATAGGATTGGTCAAGAAGTAATTTCTTAGCAATCCCGCAGAATATGTTCCGGGGAAGAAGGTGGTGATATAGTTGACATATTTAGGAGCCATCGTTCCGGGAAGATAAGCGCCGATCAAGAAGCCGATCGCCGCAGAGAAGATGGCGACAACAGGAGAAAGGACAGATTCTGTGTGGATGAAGGAACAGATGAAGAAGGTGATAAGAGAGGCGGACATCACAGAGAGAAGTAGAACTCCAATAATAGCGAAGAAATCGAGAAGAGAGATCATATAAGCCCCATATAAGAAGAGATAAAGCAGACAGATGAGATACACAATGAAGTTTACCGCAAAGGTGACGATAACATTGAAAACAAAGTAGGAAGCAACAATCGTTTTAGAACTGATAGGAGAAGAGGTGAAATCTCTTCGTATACCAGATTCTTTATCTCTGACAATGAGATAGTTGGTATTTAGAGATACGGTGATACAAGATACAGCAAGAACGCCAGAGATCATCCAACAATCTGCGATGCCATAAATCTTTCGTAAAGCATCTTGATAAGCATCCGCATCAGAAGAGAGAGAAGACCCCGAGGATTGAATCATCTGATCCATACTTTCTTTGATGGTAGAAATTTCCATTTGACGCAAGAAAAGAATGTAGACTGCAAAAATAGCCAAGGGGACCATCAAAGTAAATATGACGGTCGGGATATTTTTAAAGAATACCATCAAATGTCTTCTTGTCATGAACCAGAAGACCGATAATTGATTCGGGAGACCATTATTCTTCGTCGGCATGTTCTTTGTTCTCCATGATTTCTCTGACGCCAGTGGCGTTTAAGAAGACATCATCCATGTCTCCTTTTTCGACTTCAATATCTTTTAAAACAGCTTCGTTTTCTTTGATGAAAGATATCGCTTCTAAAGAATCTTTCACGCTGACACGATAGTATTTGCCATCTTTAGAATAATGATATTTTCTTCCTTGCTGAGAGAGGAGTTGATCCATCTCTTCGTTCTGTTTTTGATAGACCAAAACATAATCACCAGAATAAAGATTCTTCAGCTCTACAGGAGTTCCCGTAGCGATGATATTTCCTTGATTCATGATGACAACATAAGTGGCTTTTTCGGCCTCTTCCATGTAATGAGTGGTTAAAAAGACCGTCATCTCCGTCTGTTTTCTTAAGGTGTTGATCAAATTCCAAACCGAAAGTCTTGTCTGAGGATCTAATCCCGTCGTAGGTTCATCTAAGATGAGCAATTTTGGATTGTGAACCATGGCTCTAGCGATATCCACACGACGTCTTTGACCGCCAGAAAGTTTTCCAACTGCACGGTCCATGAAAGAATCCAACTCCAACATTTTGGAAAGGATTGCTAATCTCTTCTTCCATTCTTCGCCTTTAATCCCATAGAAACCAGCACGAAGGGTAAGGTTCTCTCTTGGGGTCAAAACAGGATCTAAAACAGAGTTTTGAAAGACGATTCCAATATCTTTTTTAATGGCATCGCTTCTTTCATCGATGTCGACGCCATCGATATAGACTTTCCCTCCGTTTTTGGAAAGAATGCCAGCGATGATGTTGATGGTAGTAGATTTTCCAGCACCATTCAAACCTAAAAATGCGAAAAGTGAACCTCTTTTCACCGTGAATGAGATGTGATTGACTGCGATGAAATCCTCATACTTTTTGAAGAGGTCGTCGACAATGAGAACATTGTCTTTCAAGTCCACATTACTGTTCATTTTGTTTTTTCTTTTGCAGATATTTTTTCTGCTCTTTGCGATAAGGAATATAGTGCCTTCTCGCATTGTCTATGAGAGAGAAGATCGCGCTCATGATCGCTTTCTTCTGTTCTTTTGGCCAAGGGCGAGATAGCAGTTGCACAAAGATGTCTTTCCCGTGTTCAAACATCTGATCACCAGTTTCGTAGTGATTCTGTTCTACGATTTCAAAGATAGCATCTAAGAGAGCTTTTACTGTTGTAGAATCACTTAATTTTTTATCGATCCAATCGTTCATGAAGCCACTGACAAAATCAGAGGAAGGAGTGAGATGACCTTTGACAAAGGACTTGCCTTTGACTTCCCAGTTATAGACATCGTGTTGAGCAAATAGTCCACCTTCAGGATGAGCTTTGACAACATAAGTGGGTTTTTCATGATGAAGCAGTCTTCCGATGACCGCTTCTTGAGGAATGAGATGGACAATCTTGCCCAAAATTTCTTTTCTTTCCTCGCTTTCATACACGTTTTGATAGACGCCTAAGCCTTCGATAGAATAGACTTTGATCAAACGATCTTTGACTCCTTTGGGAGCATATATTGCGGTGTAGAGAGCGTAATTTCCACCCTTACTATGTCCGATGACATAATAAGGAGTCTTTTTGTGTTTATTCAGTTGTTGTTGAAGAAACTCCAATGCTAAACCTTGCCCAGGGACATATTCTAAGAAAGCCATATTGAAGTCTTCTTTCCAACCCATGATGGTGTTATCTGTTCCTCTAAAGAGGATGGCCATCTGATGATTGGGAAGCATCAAACTAAGAGCGTGAAGCTGAATATTGCTACTATAGTTGTCCACATGTTTCATGCCCGTGACTAAGCTTTTTTGAAAGCGAGTGGAATTGAGCAAAGCCATTGCTAAGAAGATATGTTTGATGCCAAAGTCTGGATAAGATTTACCGATTCTATCTACATTGACATGGCTGAGATAGGTGATCAACATATCTTTTAAACGAGAAGGACGAAATCTTTCGTTGTAAGGAATGCACTCTTCAAAAGGGATGTAGGCGATACAAGATAGGATAGCTGCGTCTACATCGTTGAACGGAGACTCTTCAAAGGAGGTGTTTCCGTTTTCATAGAGATAGTTATAGATATTTTTATAACTTTTTTTGAAAAGCTTTCCGTATTCGGCCATATTATCTTCTCTTCAAAGTAGGGAATAAGAGGACATCACGAATGGTGTCAGATTCGGTTAAGAACATGACAAGTCTATCGATACCATAACCGATACCACCTGCAGGGGGCATACCGTATTCGAGAGCCTGAACGTAATCATCATCGACTTCACTCGCTTCGTCGTTGCCTTTCTTCTTTTCCTCTAATTGTTCCTCAAATCTTGCTTTTTGATCGAGAGGATCGTTGAGTTCTGTAAAGGCATTGCACATTTCTTTGCAAGAAATATACATTTCAAATCTTTGCGTATAACGAGGATCCTTAGGATCTTTCTTTGCTAAAGGAGAGATGTCCACAGGATGTCCGTAAACAAAGGTAGGTTGAATCAAATCTTCTTCGACATATTTTTCAAAGAAAGCGTTGAGAACATGTCCCCAAAGGAAGTGAGGTTCTACTTCAACACCGTGTTCTTTAGCGACAGCGATTGCCTCATCTAATGTCTTGATCTCATTGAAATCCACACCGCTCTTTTCTTTGACAAGTTCTGCCATAGAAGCGTGACGGAAAGGTTTGGAGAGATCGATTTCATGTCCTAACCAATGGAAGACTTGTTTCCCGATGATGGTGTCGGCAAGATAGTGGAAGAGTTCTTCGGTCATCTTGGCCATATCGGAAAGATCACCATAAGCTTGATAAGCTTCCATGGTGGTGAATTCAGGGTTATGAGTGGTATCCACACCTTCATTACGGAACATTCTTCCGATTTCATAGACTCTTTCCATACCACCGACTAACAGTCTCTTTAAAGCTAATTCGGTAGCGATACGGAGATAGAAGTCTTGATCTAAAGCGTTGTGATGGGTAACGAAAGGTCTAGCATTTGCACCACCTAAGATAGGAGAAAGAATAGAGGTTTCCACTTCGGTATAACCTCTGTTATCCATAAAGGATTGAATACCACGGATGATTCTAGGTCTCATGAAAGCGACATTTCTGCTCTCTTCATTGACAATGAGGTCAACATATCTTCTACGATATCTTTCCTCTGTGTCAGTCAAGCCGTGGAATTTATCGGGTAAAGGTCTTAACGCTTTAACAAGGTGAACATATTCGCTGACACGAATGGTAACTTCACCCGTCTTTGTCTTCATCATAACACCCTTGATACCGCAGATATCACCTAAGTCAGCGAGTTTGAAAATCTTATAATTTTCATCTCCGACCACATCTTGACGAATATAAGCTTGAATCTTTCCCATCTTATCTTGAAGAGTGAAGAAAGAAGCTTTACCCATCTTTCGGAGTAAAACGATTCTACCAGCGATAGAAACAAGAGCATTTTCATCTACTTGTTCTGGTTCTAAAGAAGCGAATTTTTCTTTTAATTCGACAGTGGAAGAATCCACATCAAATTTATGTCCGAAGGGATCGATGCCCGCTTCTTCATATAAAGCGAGTTTTTCTCTTCTTCTTTGTTCCTGATCATTTAAATCTTCGACTGCAGGATTCTTTTTTTGATTTTGATTGTCCATAATAGGCCCTCTTATATAAATATATTTAAGAAATATGCTTAATTATATACGATAGTTTTTAAAATGGCACTCTTTTATTTATAAATAAAAGAAATTGGAGCACAAAAAATAAGAGACAAGAACAAAAACAAGAAAGAAAGCTTTTTGATAACGGATTCCATTTTTTGCTTTATAATATCTTCATCATGACAAATTTACAAAAAAGAAAATTCTTACTCTTAATGAATCAAGAATCATTGATTCACTATCAAAAAATGCTAGAAAACCTCGCTTTTCTTTTAGCGGTGAAGAAAGTTTTCCAAGGAAAAGATTCTCAAAAAGAAGAAGTTCGTTTTTCGGATAAAAACGCAGAAAAAGTGTATGACAACAAAGAAGTCATACTGGAAATGATTCAAAGTGCAAAAAGTGATGACAAAAAGCTCAATCAAATGATGGAGAAATCCAAAGTGATTCCCTTCAATTTGCAAGAGGACATCCACACGATTCTCGACATGAAAGAAGATCAAAACAATATCTTGGAAACTATCTTTACTCCAAGAAATGAAAAAGACGAAGAGTTCAACGATGCTTATGTTGACTTTTTAATGAGAATAACGATGGTTTTAAGAGTAACCAACTGGATTATAGATATTGCGGATGGCATTCAAGAATACGGTGTAGAGCCATATGTTATTCCAGAAGAAGATAATGAAAACGGCCTTGATGCTCTGAGCGGCGTTTACGACATGAGAGAAGAAGAACTAGAAGAAGAATTGGGACGTTACCTCATCTTAAAAGATTTAGACGATGACGATGCGATTCAAAACAAAGTCGCCTTAAAAGAATTATTAGAAAGCATCAAAAAAGAACGACGTTAACAAGCGCCGTTCTTTTCGTTCCTATTGTTTTCCTTCAACGGAATCTAAGAAGAAGCTCTTAGAGTTCTCATACACTTTCTTTAAAGAAGGATACATTTTTAAATACACCTTCTTATAAAGCTTGTTGTAAATCTCGTGATTTTTGGCGTTAGGATGAACGCTTTCTCCGCGCATCACCATGGCATCTTTGGCTTCTTGTGGTGAAGTAAACACTCCGCAAGCTAAGAAACCAGACATCGCTCCGCCGATGGTAGAACTTTCTTTCTCAGGGGAGATGTAGCATTCAATGTTGAACACATCCGCAATGATTTGACAGAATTCCTTAGAAGCCGATCCACCGCCAGAAATCGTGATAAAAGATGGTTTTGTATGCGTCTTTTTCACAATTTCGTCCATACCTTCTCTCAAAGCAAAGGCGATACCTTCAATGATAGCTCTATAGAGATGATATTTTCCATGAACCGCACTGAAGCCGACAATACTACCTTTAGCGTTCGGTCTCTTTAAGCCTGGTTGCCAATAAGGTTGAAGGACAAGTCCATCGCATCCAGCAGGAACACTTTTTAACTTTTCATTCAAAATTTCTTCCGTAGTGACACCTTTTGCTCTGGCTTCTAATTGATCTTCATGCCCGAAGTTTTCAATAAACCATTTTACCATCCATAACCCATTATAGATTTGGATTTCTTGATCAAAAGCGCCAGGATAGGGGCAAGGATAAGATGGTAAGAACTTTTCAGGTTCCGCGTATTTTGTGTCTACGATATCGATAGAACAAGCCGTTCCTAAGGAAATAGAGGCGCTGTATTTGTCGATACATCCGTTTCCGAAGGTCTCACAAGATTTATCCGAACCAGAAGCGAACACTCTAGTTCCCGCAGGAATACCAGAGAGTTGAGAGAATTCATCGGTGACTTGACCAATCACTTCACCTGCCTTGACTAATTCTGGTAAGGATTCATAAGGGATTTTGAAAACATTTTGCTTTAAATGATGTCTAGAAAACCATTTCCCGTGAGGGAAATCGATGGGATAGTGCCCGATACAATCCGCGGTAGAAACCACTAATTTTCCTGTGATTTTATAATTGAAATACGCACCTAAAGGGCAGAACCAACGCATTTTATCCCAGTTTTCTTTCTCGTGTTCCATCAACCAGAAAGTGACAGTTCTTTCGGAATTATATTTGACGGTATCTGTCATGCCAATCAATCCAAAGATTGCTTTTTCATACCATTTGAAATTGCTCATGTTTGGAATTCTAGTGACTCTTTGGTCCATCCAGAGAATTGCTCTTCTAATCGGTTTTTTATTTTCATCTAAAATGACAGAAGAATCTCTAAAAGGAACGACTACCATACCTTCGATAGTGCTAAGAAGGCCAGGATGGTCAGATTCTATATCCCAAGTAGCTTTACAAAGCTGTTCTAAATAATAATCAACATCTTGTTCTGCAAATCCCTTTTCAGGGGAATAAAAAGGTGGGTCATACTTCTTTTGGGAAAAGGATAAAATTTCCCCGCGTGAAGAAACAACACTAGCTCGCAATGATTGCGTACCAATATCAACCACTAAAATATTGTGTGCCATGATATTTCTTCCTCCTAACTATTCATTATAAACAAAAATGAATTATTTTTAACACTTTTTTATCTCTATCGAGATATAATCTAGGGACTATGATTGATTGGATTAACACAATGACTGTCTCTATCTCTATGGCAGTGGACTGTATGACCATCGGAGCCGCGGATGGGGTACAACACCCTGAGATGAAAAAGAGGAAGATTTTCTTCTTAAGTTTTATTTTTGGTCTCTTCCAAGGCTCAATGCCAATCATCGGTTATTTCATTGGATTCAGCTTTAGAGATGCCTTAGAAAAATACATTCCTTGGATTGCTTTTGGTCTTCTTTCCCTCTTAGGTATCAAGAGTATCGTCTCTTGGATTATCGATAGAGTGAAGAAAAAGAAAGGGGAAGAAGAGGAAGAAAAGAAAGAGCTGACCATTCCCACCATTCTTTTACAAGGAATCGCGACATCCATTGACGCTTTATGTATCGGTTTTATTTATTTGAGTTATCCGATCCCTGAGGCGATGCTAGTCTTTGGTATCATCGGTGCTGTCACATTCGCTTTATCCGTCCTTGCCACATTCTTAGGTAGATTATTAGGCAAGTTCTTAGAGAATTGGGCAGAGCTCATCTCTGGTATTTGTTTCATTCTTGTCGGCTTAAAAATTCTCTTAGAATCTATCTTATAAATAAAATACATCTTAAATCCACATAACAAGAGTTGGATTATATCTAAAGCAAGAACAATCATTGGGGACCCCACAAATGCGGGTTCCCTTTTTGTTTTGAAGAGAATCGATATTACTTTTACCTAATAGACGTTCGTTTTAAGGAAACTTCCTTTCCTAATAATCTCTAACCCTTAGAAAAATCGGTGAAATATGACTTTGAGTGTAATTTTTATATATATTTATATATATTTTTGTTTGCAATCTCTTTTTATCGTGTTAAAATATCGTTCGGCTAATTGTGAACTACACCCCGGTAAGGTTACAGTTTGCTCAAGATACAAGAAAGGTAACAAATAGAAAATGCAACGTCAAACTACTATTTACAAAAAGACCGACGTCGCCAAAAAGTGGTACGTGGTCGATGCAACAAATAAACCTCTTGGTCGATTAGCCTCCGAAATTGCTGTCGTACTGATGGGCAAGAACAAACCTCAGTACACCCCCAACTTTGATTGCGGTGATTATGTCATCGTCGTCAATTGTTCGAAGGTCTGGTTGACCGGAGACAAGATCCATAAGAAGATGTACTATGATAACAAGTCTGAAACTTATGGTGGTCTCAGAACCAGAAGTGCCAGAGTCATGAAGAAGGAATATCCTACTGAAATGATTCGTAGAGCCGTCTCGGGCATGCTTCCCAAGGGCCCTCTTGGCAAGGATATGATCAAAAAATTGTTCACTTATGCTGGTCCGGAGCATGACAGACAGCAAAACAAGCCAGTCGAAGTCGAATTGACTGCAAAGAGGGAGAAGTAAATCATGGCTAAAACAGAAAAACTGATCTACTCTGCTATCGGCAGAAGAAAGTCTTCCGTCGCCAGAGTCTTCTTAACTCCTGGTACTGGTAAAATCGTTGTCAACGGCAAAGATGTCAACGAATACTTCCCCCACAAGGTTTTGGTCCTTGATGCCACTCAACCTTTTGGTGCTACTAGCACTGAAGGCAAGTATGATGTCAAAGCCAACATTGTCGGCGGCGGTTATTCTGGCCAAGCTGGTGCCTTAAGATTAGGTATCGCTAGAGCCTTAGTCAAAGCCACTGACACCAACAAGCCTTTACTCCGTGCTAAGGGTCTTTTGACCGTCGATGCCAGAGTCGTTGAACGTAAGAAATACGGTCTTCGTAAGGCTAGAAAAGACAAACAGTTCTCCAAGCGTTAATCCACCGCTTGCCCTGCTTGTACTCAACCAAACAAAGAAAATCCCCGGGGTTCCGAACCTGGGGATTTTTCTATGCCTTTATTTACGTATATATTCTGCGTCTTTGTTATCTACGATGGGTTGATACTTACACACTTCCATATGTAGATCATATTTCTCTCTTAATTGAGATATCAAATTCATCAAAGGTAATTTATGATGTCTATCCAAAGACTCTTGATTTTTCCAAGAGTCGACTAGTAGAACGCTCTCTTCATCCTCTAAAGGAAAGAAATATTCGTATTGAAGATTTCCTTCTTCATTTCGAATCTTTTCTACTAGTTTTGAAGAAATCATTTCTTCAACAAACTTTTTGGCATTACCGTTTTTGCCGTGGTAAGTAATCATCACCGTAATCATCTTAAACTCTCCTTTGCTTCAACAAACAGATCTACTTCGCATTTTATCATATCCGAAGTTTTGCTGGACAAAAATATAGATAGATTTCAGAGAAAAAACACCTTTTTCCCCTCACTTTTGACCTCTCTCGTGGTAACATATACATATATGAGATTAGATAAATATTTAAAAGTTAGTAGGCTGATAAAAAGAAGAGAAGCCGCCAAAGAATTCATCGATAATGGATTAGTAAGACTCAATGGAAAGATTGCAAAACCTTCCAGTGAAGTTAAATTAGAAGACGTGATTGAAATCACTTCTCCCTTAGGAAAAGTGACCAGAGCTAGAATCAAAGAGATCCGTATGGTTTCCCGTATTGATGATGCCGCTAATATGTATGAGTTATTGATAGATCATGAAAGCGAACAGTAAAAAAAGTGTGTCTAAGAACACAATGATTCTCATCTATAGTATTGTCATCGCGTTCTGCGTGGCCATTTTGGTTGTCTTGTTAACATTAACCATCATCTCTATCCATCGTAATAAAGAATTAAAAGCACAAGAAGCGCAAGTAGTAGAGCACTACAATGAATTAGCACAAAAAGAAGAAAACTTAGCAGATCCTGATTATGCGGAAGTTTATTTTGATGGCAATATCATCTATATTCCTTCTGAAGATGTCGTCATTGAATATCAACCATGAAAGAATCTCTTTTAAAACATATTGAACAATATAAGGACGGAAAGCACTATCTCCTCGCTTTTTCTGGTGGAGGGGATTCTGTTTATCTTTTGTTATGCTTACACGAAGTCTTTAAAGATTCATTACCTGAATTTGTTCAACTCGCTTATGTCAATTACCATGATTCTCCTTTCGTGGATAACGAAGAAGATATCATTCATTACTATGCCTCTCTATTCCATTTAAAGCTTCATCAAGTAGATACCGAATTTGTGAAAGAAGTTCATAAGAACTTTGAAGATTGGGCAAGAGTATTCCGTTATCAACTCTTCCAAGATGTCTGCAAGAAAGAAGGCTTAGAAGGGGTGTTTTGCGCACACCATTTAAGCGATAGCGTCGAGACTTATTTGATTCAAAAAGAAAGAAATATCCTTCCTCTTCATTATGGGTTGAGTCAAGAGAGTATTGTCAAAGGGGTAAAAGTATTCCGCCCTCTTCTTTCTGTCACAAAAAGAGAAATGGCCTCCTATTTAAATGAGAACCATATCCTTTATTATGATGACCCTACCAATCACGATGATCACACCAAGAGAAATCAAATTCGTAAGGTACTGACAGAAGAAGATATCCATCGCTATGAAAAAGAGATTGAAATTGAGAATGATAAATTAAAGACTTTATATCATAAATTTGAACAATACCCTAATGGAATGGATTTTTCTACTTATGACAACTTAAACGAAAATGAAAAGTTGAGATATATTTTCTTCTTGTTAGCTCCTGTAAAATCCACTCGAAAAGAGGGGATTTGTAAGGATGCCTACGAGTTTTTAAAGAAACAGGATAGCAATTCTTTATCTCTCAACCAAAAATACACACTATATAAGGATCGTCTTGGATTCTTCTTATCTATAGATACTCGCTCTATCCATTATTGCTACACCTTAGATAAAGCTCAATACTATTCTTTTCCTGAATTTGATATTGATTTAAGTGATATTTCATTGTTTAATTTAAAAAAACTACCTGTCACCATTCGAAATTATCAAGAAGGAGATACCCTTTCTACAGACTTACCTACCAAGGATGTGAAGAAGCATTTACAAAAACAAGGTGTTCCTTTCTATGGTATCCCTATCTACCCTGTCTTCTTAACTGACGATAAAATTCAATGTGTTCCCTTTTATAAAGATATAAAAGAAGAAAAAGTCCCTATGAAGATGAAAATTTTGAGGAGATTTTGTTTATGAAAAAGAAGATGATTTTAATCCCTTTATCTTTCCTTATTATTACCTCTTGCGGAGGAGAAGCTTCTACCAATCCTTCCGCTGAGAGTACAACGGCTGAGACCACACAAACCACAACAGAAAACACTACTCCTAGTGTAGCAACCACCACAAAGGAAGGTACTACAGAAGAGGATACCACTATTTCTACAGAGGATAACACTTCTAGCGAAGATACTTCAGATGGCTCTTCTAATGTAGTAACAGCAATCACCTCTGCCACTTTGCTTCCTAGTGATTTGCCAACAACTGGTAGTGGATATCCAGATGATCAAACCATCACCGCAAAAGATGGAATAAGTTATTTCATTTCCTTGACAATGGCTGGCAACCAACAAACTTTAAAAGGCGTTAAGACAGATGTGATTCAGTTAAAGAAATCTACTGGGTATTTCTATAATGAGGATCAACCTTTCTCTGGCACTTTAACCATCAATGTTTTAGATAAAGGAACATATACGGGCACTCCAACCATTTATGTTGGCTCTAGTCAACATCCTACAACCACTCAAAAAGAAGCCAGTGTTCAAAGAGGAGAAGAATTCATCACTTATACTTATTCCATCATTGGAGAGTACATCACTCTTGCCAATGAATCTAGTTACGCATTATATCTATCTTCCTTTGTTTTAGCATAAAAATATGAATCATAAGAATACAGCATCCAAAGCACTCCTTATTTCCCTTCTCTCCTTCTTATTGTGCTCTTGTCAAAGCGATAAAGTGAATTGTTATCAATGTTATTTTGGCAACATGTATCTTTCTGATGCTTCTACTTCTTATGACCAAATTCAAATGATTGAAAACACCACTCGTTGCTCCCAACAATTTAAAGAAACCTTCTATAGCGATGTGTTTATCATCAAAACTAGAGAAGAATTAGAAACTCTCTATCAAGATGAGGATTATTACTTCCCTGAAGATGATGAAGGAAAGACCCGTTTTAAGCCCAACGAAAATATCATCGTGTATTTCTTTGTCCAAATTCCCAAAGGATATTTAGCTTATAAAAGAGATAATGTCCAAGATTATTTAAATGGAAGAGATGGAATCACACTTCTCACCGATAATTTTTATTATTACACCTCTAGAAAAGATATGCTCTATTGTGTCGTAGACTTAAAAAAGGGCGATTCCAAAGAGAACAGTGTCTTTTCTTTCTTCTTTGAAATTCCCTTTGTTTATCGTTCTATTTTAGATGTAAATCATCTCAATATTATCTTATCCGACGCAGAAGCAACTTCTAAATAATTAATTCGACTTGCTAATTGAAAATATTTCTTTAAATATAAGATTTAAGAGCGATATGCCTCGTCAAGTTTTTCTGTTAAAAGAAGTAAATCTTGCAAATAGTCTCTCGTCTTAGTCAACACAAGCTCTAAGCAATGATTAACAACACGGACACGAAGTTTTACCAATAAGGGTTCAATTTTCTCGCTCATAGTTTTAAAGATGCCGTTTTTATTGGAGAACATCTCACTCATAGTGATGGTGTAAACACCTAAACCCTCTGAAAAGCGGGAATATAAGCCATTATTGAGATGAATTTCGATCTTTTTCTTTTCGATCAAGTTCGCGACTTCCTCAGAGTAAGGCCCGTACACATCTCTCAATTTCTTGGCAAAATTTTGTAAATCTTTATCGCTTTGGCAATCGGATAGTTCACGATACATCGTGACTCTTTGACTTTCACTTCCATATTGAGAAGGGATATGTGAATCTAAGGAGAAAGAAAGCTCAAAATGAGGCTTCGGTTTATCTTCCAAGGCGTCTTTTACAAGCTTCTTTTCTTTGACTACTGTGTTGAGTAATTCCATATAAGCTTCATAACCTAAGGAATCCACAAATCCCGCTTGTTCGCTTCCTAAAATATCACCCGCACCTCTGATGTTGAGGTCTTGCATAGCAATCTTATATCCAGAACCTAATTCCGTGAAATCCTTGAGAGCTTTTAATCTCTTTTTTGCTTCATCGGTTAACTTTAAGCTGTCTTTGAAGAAGAAATAAGCATAAGCGAGCCTATCGCTTCTGCCGACTCTTCCTTTGATTTGATACAGTTGTGCCAAACCGAAATGATCCGCATTTTCTACAATGATGGTGTTCACATTAGGGATGTCTAATCCAGATTCAATAATAGAGGTGCAAACCAAAACATCAATCTCGCATTGGTAGAACTCATCCATGATATCTTCAATGGCATCTTTATCCATTTGAGCATGAACCACTCCCACCTTAGCATCGGGAAGTTTTTTCTGAAGTTTTTCGGCTAAATGATAGATAGATTTGATGTCGTTATGTAAATAATAGACTTGACCTTTACGGTTCAATTCTTTTTGAATCACTTCTAATATCAATCCATCATCCTGTTTGGCTACATAGGTTTTCACAGGCATTCTGTTGATAGGGGCAGAGGTGAGTAAAGACATACTTCTGACACCTAAAAGAGACATCTGCATCGTTCTAGGAATCGGAGTAGCCGTAAGAGTCAAACAATCGACATTTTTCGCCTTTTCTTTGATCTTTTCTTTGTGAGTGACACCAAATTTCTGTTCTTCATCAATGATGAGTAACCCCAAATCTTTAAAGGTGATTTGATCTGATAAAAGAGCGTGAGTTCCAATGACAAAATCAATATCTCCTGTCTTGATATCTTCAATTACTTTCTTTTGTTGTTCTTTGTTTAAAAAGCGATTTAAAACACCAACTCTCACACCAAAATCTTTGAATCTTTCTAACGCCACTTTATAGTGTTGCATGCTTAGAATTGTTGTAGGGCAAAGAAGAACCGCTTGTTTATGTGCACAGATGGCTTTAAATGCAGCATTAAAAGCAATCTCTGTCTTTCCAAAGCCAACATCTCCTGCGACAAGTCTATCCATAGGAGCTTTATCTTCCATGTCTTCTCTAACATCTTCTAAAGCCTGTATTTGACTATCGGTATAAGGATAAGAAAACTCATCCATGAAAGCTTGCTCTAACTCTCTTTCTGAAGGGAACGCGTATCCAGGACGATTTCTTCTTTCAGAATATAACGCCAATAACTGATCCGCTAAATAAGAGATCTTTGCACGGATTCTAGATTTCTTTCTAGACCAGGTAGAACCACCGAAAGTATCTAACGTTGGAGTATATCCATCACGAGAGGAATACTTTCTTATCATCTTATATTGAGCGAGAGGAACAAAGAAGAGAGCGTCTTTAGCATATTGAATCTTAAGATACTCTAATCCATCGATCACTTGGATTCCTAAATATCTTCCGACACCATGGACTTCGTGAACAACATAGTCCCCTTCTTGTAAGTCATCATACTTACGAATGATTTTGGATTCTTTATAACGAGATAAGAATCTAGATCTTGTATCATTGACGCCAAAGATTTCTTTGGTGCTTAAATAAACGTGTTTTCGTTCCGGAATCTCAAAGCCTCTTGTGATTCTTCCTTCCATCAACATCAAAAGAGAATGTTCCGGATAACAAGAGTGAGGAATTTCTCTTTCAGAGAGATAATTGAGATAATTGGAATAATTGGGTTCTGGTAAAAAGATACGGATTTTATAGCCTTCATTCAAGTAATGCTGGAGCATGATATCACTTTGAGAGTAAGAGATAGACTTAAAGCTATTTTCTCTCAAGATAAAGCAGTCTTTTTCTTTATTGTTCGCTTTAACAAAGGTGTCTAACGCTAAAGGAGTGGAGACATAAATTCTTTCACCAGAAACAGAATTATGTTCTTCTACGGTTTGTAAGAAATAATCGTTTTGTTTCTGATAAACGTTTTGATATTCGGATAAACAATCTTCTTCAAGATAAACAAATTTCTCATAATCATCCAAATAAGAAAGAAGAGAAGCTTCTTTAGAAGAGAAAAGAGGGAAGAATCTAGCATCCACATCTTCAACAAAGCCTCTTCTAGCTTTCAATTCCATCTCTGTGATGTGTTGAAGTAACTCATCATAAGTGAGTCTATCGATATCTGTCTTCGCCAAATCTTTTAACAATGTATCTAATCGCTGTATACCTTGATTGATTTCTTCTGAAGACAGCATTCTCAAAGAAGAAGGATGTATCACACATTCTTCTAAATGTTGGAAGGAAAGCTCATCTTCGGCATGGAAAAGACGGATATCGTCAATTTCATCTCCAAAGAATTCGAAACGAACAGGGTAAGAATTAGAAGGATCATAAACATCTAAGATGCCACCGCGAAGAGCAAACTGAAACGGAGCAGTTACTCTATCGATAGGGGTATAACCTAAGGAAGATATTTTCTTAACCAAATCCGTTAAATTTTCCATATCTCCTTTTTGAATGCGAATCAGTGAGTCTTGATATCGCTCTTTGGGCATAATTTGAAGAACACTGGAGGAAATGTGAGACACCAAAACAGAAGGTTTATCGGAAAAGATAGAGGAAATAGCCAACAATCTCTCTTCTCTCATCTCGGGAGAGACACCGATAGCAGAAGTACGGAAGATTTCATCAAACGGGAAGATATAAGATTGTTCTTCTTGAATATAATCTCCTAAAAATTGCGAGAAGATTTCCGCCTCATGAATCGTAGGGAATAAGAAAAACATCTTTCTTGGTTTCTTCAAGAATGATAAACCAGCCAAAACAGCAAGTGCTTCAGGGGAAGAGACATGAATCTCTTTCTTTTTTTCTAATGCTTGCACTTGTTTGTCATCTTTTAGATATTCAAACAACGAAATGTGATCAAATGCTGCCATTAAAGAACCTTCACTAATTTCGGAGTATAAACTTCTGAATTGTATTTGTTCATCGCTCTAGCAAAATCATATTTTAATGTATATTCCAAAGCTTCACAGGCTTTTGAAATCCCATCTTTCCAGGCCATGTATTCGCTCGAATCTTTCGGACTCTGTAAGACATAGTCTACAATACGGTTCGGATTATCGCTGTGAGGTGGTCTTCCGATACCGATTCTGATACGATCAAATTCTTCGGTTCCTAAATGTTGAATGATATTCTTTAACCCGTTATGTCCGCCTGCACTTCCTTTGGTTTTCAAACGCACATTTCCGGGTTCTGTATCCATATCATCTACTAAAATAATGATGTCTTTTGCAGTTAATTTATAAAAGCGCATCGCTTCACTTAAAGCTTCTCCTGAGAGATTGACATAAGTGAGAGGCTTTAATAATAATACATCCTCTCCAAAGATACTCCCTTTCCCCACTAAGGATTTAAAATCATGTTTTCGGATTTCAATTCCTGTATCTTCTGTGAATAAATCCAAAGCTTGGAAACCAGAATTATGTCTGGTGTCTTTATAAATATCACCGTAATTACCAATACCTAAAACTAATTTCATTTTGTTATCACCTATACCAAAATATTATAAGAGATAATTTCTTTTATCAAAAGGAAAAGACCTAAAATGATGAGATAAACGATAACTAACACTATTCGTTATAACAGCAAAAAGCAGATTTGATGGAAAAATAGATAAGAACGCTAGGGCAATCACAAGAAAGCAAATAGCAGGAATCCATCGCGGTTCCTGTTTTTGCTGTTAAAATTTGTATTTATTACAGTTTATAATACATGTATGAAAACTGTCTATCCTGATTACGTGAAGGCCTTCCGCCCAAAGGGAACTGTCGTAAGGCTGAGAAACGGAAGATACCTTGCCTTCAGCGCCAAGTTGAAGAAGGGTCCCCGGGAAAAGCTATCCCGTTCTTGTCGTGGCGGACTCTGCGGTTTGATAGACTGCCGACCATCCGAAATGGACCGTCAGCAAGTTCATGATCCACTGCCAGAACAGGTTCGACGGCATGGTGGATTCGATATTCGGGATGGAAAATCTGAAAAAAAGGACTGATTCCCTTTTTATAATGCAGAAAAAGACTTGAAAACAGCGGAAATCCTCCGATCAGTGGGTTCCGCTTTTTTCTTTTGCACACCCAAAGAATCTTGCGATTGCCATACATCAAGTGTTTGTCATTTTCAGTGTGCCGTGCTATTCTATTCTCAATAAACAGTACCAATCCAGTGCAGAAGGGAGGCGGCAGTGATGAAAGACAACATACAGAAAAATCCGGTTCCTTCTTTTGAAAAGAGAAGAGTCCTAAGACAAAGCGTGTCTCCAGAAGCTGTATGCATGGATGACTTTCTCCATCTCTTTTCATTTCTTGGTTTTGATGACCCTTCGGAAGAGGATAGCGCCCTCCTGGGCATCGATTCACAGGGCTCCCATTCCATCGAGATATGGTTCGACATGGAAGGGTATCTCTCTGCCATAGAAAAGACCGCAGGTGACATCTCTTCCCTTGTGCTTGAACTTGACACCTCCTCTTCCGGCATCGTTCCCTTCTATGTCTACACGTCCTCCTCCAGATATGTCGCCTGTGAGAGCGACATGCAGGAAGATTCCCTTTTCATCGACATCCTCGACATTTATTCACAGACAGGTGCTGTCGACCTTCTCATCACACCCATAGATGACGATTCCGTGGTCACTCTCTCCAGAGAGGATTTTTATCTTCAGGGGCAGACATTCCTTGACGAAGGCGCGGAATCTCTCGTGGTTACCATCCCTCCCACAAAGACATGCTACCTTCCCGGGGAAAGCTTCCTTCCACAGGGGATGGAGGTGTGTCTCCATCATCCCTCCCTCGGTCTCTTCAGGACAAAGGACTATCTCATATCAAATGAGGCCCCTCTTTCCATTCAGGACACCTCCGTCACCCTTGTCTCAGGTCAGCTTCAGACTGGTGTCCCCATCTCCGTCTGTGACCTTTCCCAGGATTCCCCATCCCCTTCCCTGGGATGCTTCCCTGATGTCAGGCTTACAGACGGTGAGGTCTTCTTCTCACTCCATGACATCTCCATGGGGGAGAACTCCTATCGAGTGGACGTGTTCCATTCCTATAGGGAGGACATGCCTTCATCCGTCCAGGCGATGTCCACTCCATGCGGAAGAGGATTCATGCTCTCCCTTGACATGTTCATCAGGAAGGAAAGCACGGACAGATACTTTTTCGTGGACGAGAATGGGTATGTCCACTCCTTCAGGAAATTCGATGAAGGAAGATATCATGACACCCTGAATGCCTTCACACTTCTGTGTGAGAATGCAGATGGAGCTAGCGTGACATTCGAAGATGGAAGGATCCTCGGCTTCGACCAGGCCGGACGACTGTGTTCAATCCGCAGCTCAGTCAGCGACGACATAGTCATGAAGATCGACAGGAATCCCAATGACGGAAGAATAGGACTTGTCTACGATGAGAGAAAGTACGACGGCCACATAAGGGAGGAATGCCTTGTTTTCTCCTATGACAGAAACGGCATGCTCTCCGACATCAGCATCTTCGAGAATGCAAGAGGAGGGCACACAAGGGTCTTCTTCTCCTATGATAGCGAGGGAAGGCTTGTCGGAAGGAGCGTCAGAAGAAGAACAGAGGAAGGATACGCCACCTTCGATTCCACGCTTCTTCAGTACGGTCAGGACGGCATTCTGAGAGAAATCAGGGACTTGCCCTCCGGAAAGACGTTTGCCTTGTCCACGCAGGAAGGAAACAAGATCATATCCTCGGGATACACGGATCAGACCTTCGTTCAGAAGGAAAGACTTGTCATACATCGCGCCCAGGACAACACGGCAGCGGTCGAAAGCCTTGACGGGCCAAGCCTGCTTTACCAGTGGGATGAACTCGGAAGAGGCATGGAGACGCTTCTCGTGAGGGAAGACGGACTCTATACACGTCGTTCCCTCAAGGGGGAGGAAGTCTCCCTCACCATGTCGCCAGGAACCGAGAGGTTCAACGGTGAAGGCCTCTTCTTTTCGCCTTCCCTGGGTTTTTCCTTCACCTACGACTTCGCACTCGGCTCCTTCCAGAACTTCACGCTGTCCTTCTATGTCATGACCATCCAGGAAGACACAGGAAACCTATTTATTGAGGCGTACTATCCCGAGAACGGTCACACTGCAACAACCGTATTTACACACACTGAAAGGACCTTCACTCAAATTCGCTCGCATGCAAGGGGCCGCTGGCAGAGGGTAGATATTCCCATCCGTTTCGACACCGGCCTTCAGAGAGTGGGAACACCGGAAGTCACCCTTGTCCTCAGGGACACCAACCTAACAACATATCCATTCATGCATACCGCACCGAGGGTTGTTCCTGCCGACATCGAGGACATATCCATCCGGAAGAACGGAACCGTCCTGTTTGACAGCACAAAGCTCTATGGGGAAGGAGTGTCCGTCACTCTCTCAAGAAACGGGAATGCGTCACCCGTAGCCTTTCTCTCTGTCTCCGATGTTGCCCTTACCATCCTAAGAAGAAGCAGAACCGGAACCACCTTCGACATCATCCTGGAAGACGGGAGGTCTAGAATGGCTGGTGTCACTTCCGTTTCCTGCAATGGAGAGGAGCTGTTCTCTTCGGATGTCAGTGTCGTCCTTGAAAGAAAGAGCGGAAAAGTTTCCGAGGGCGTCATCGACAGAAAGATGTTCACTAGGACAGCTGACGGTCACATACAGGAGACGGCATCGCACATCATCCTGGACAGGGACGGAAACGTGAATGATGAGACGCTCGTCTCCGTCACGGAAAGGGACATACATGGTCGCATCGTGTCAGAAAGAACAGGAAACGCCCTTGTTTCCTATACCTACACATCCACCGGAAACCTTTCCGATGTGCATCTTTCCTGTGGGGACATCTCACACATCCTTTATCAGGCCACCTATGACAGACATGACGAATATCTCCTTGAGGAATCAAGGAACGGTGTAAGCACCTCCTTCACCTACAGGGATTCCCTTTTATGTGGAAAGGACGAGGGAGGATTCCAGAGAAGGGACACATACGACATGCACGGGGATACCACCTCGATGTCCTTCCGGCTGGGAGACACATTGCTGGCAACCCATCTCGCCTCCTACACAGACAGGGAGATTTCCTCTCTCTCAGACGGCCTGATGCAGCATTCCTTCTTTCATGACTGGCAGACCGATGCTTTCAGCGAATCGACGGGTGGCACTCTCCGACTTGATACAGTGCAGACCCCTTCCTCCCTTGTCAGGACCTATCACAGGTCTCAGGCGGAGACAGACATCATCGAGGATGCCTTCGATCCCATTTCAGGATATCTTATGAGCAGGAAAGTAAACGGAATCACCGTTGCCACCTACACCTATGAGGACACAAATCACATCGACTCATGGAAGGTCAGCCAGATCCATGACGAGCTCTCCGGAAGGGACACCTCCATTTCCTACGATGTCTATGGGAACATGACAACCATGACCGAAGGATGCTTTCATACCACCATATCGGAAGAGAGAAGGGACTATTCCTTCACGGACGGTCCTGCCTTAGCCCTCGTAAAAAAGGAGGATGCTTTCGGAAGACCTCAACGGGTCGACTGCCTCTATGCGGGGGAATCCTCGGAAGAGGGAAGGGCCGCCTTCCTCTTCACATACGACTCGCTGGGAAGAGTGCAGGAACGGGAGAGCATCGAACAGGAGGACACCCTGACATACTCCTACGGGGAGAACCTACTGCCCTGTAGGACGACCCACACCCTCTTCACCCAGCTGAACGAAGAAATCACCTATGACAGCAGGAACAAGATCACTTCCCTGAGCCAGAACTCCTCTACACAGCTCTTCGTCTATGACGGTGCGGGAAGGTTGACGGAGGAAAGAAGGATGAATCCACAGGGAAACATCCTCAAGTGGAGACAGTATTCCTATTCAGGCGAAAGGATCTCCTCCCTGACCTCGGACGGCACCTCCTTCACCTTCTCCTACGACAGTGAAGGAAGGCTTTCCTCCCTCTCATCGGGAGGAAACACCCTTCTCTCCCTTTCCTACGATTCCTTCGGAAACCTGACAAGAAAGGGCGTCACACAGGATGCGGGAATCGAATACTCCTATGAGAGAGGATTCCTTCTCTCAAGGGTGAGTCTGACTTCTGACACTTCAAACCCGTTCATGGGAACCTTCTTGGGAGTCCACACCTTCTCTTACGACCACAGAGGAAGAAGGACAAGGAAGGACGACATCGAATACTTTTACGACGGTGACACGCTTTTGGCGGAGAAAAGGGGAACAGACCGCATCTTCTATTTTTACGACGGACAAGGTATAGCCGGATTCATATACAACCAGGACATCTATGAATACGTAAGAAACGTCTTGGGAGACGTGGTCGCCATCGTCCGAGACGGCGGTTTGATAGGAACATATGAATATGACGCCTACGGAAACATCCTCTCCATGACGAATAATCACATCATGAGGGCGAATCCGATAAGATACAGGGGCTATTACTACGACAGCGAGACGGGACTCTATTATCTCAGGAACAGATACTACGATCCTCTGCTGATGAGATTCCTCACAGCGGACGATTCCTCCTATCTTGAACCCGGAACCCTTTCCGGACTGGATTCCTATGTCTACTGCAGGTATGACCCCGTCAA
>JAFUFH010000002.1 GCA_017470005.1 Bacilli bacterium
GAGTACACCGGTCAAAGGCAAAGCCATAGCAGATGACTGCGAAGAGATGATAGTAATTACAATTGGGACGACCACCCTTCTTCGTCTCGTTCTGAACGTACTTGGCGATGACGACACCAACTCTTGAATCCTCTAAAAACTGCAAAAATCGATTGATTTTTTGCTGCTCCTTCACCTCAAGGTCGAAGGAAGGCAACAAAAAGATCTTATCTGTGGTAAAATATGACATGGTAAAAATCTCCGGAACAAAGATATTTTACCGAAAAAGGCCTGATTCTCAACGAATTAGGCCTTTTTGTCATTAAAAAGAGCTGTTGTTCAACCCACATTAGTTATGTAGGTTTTTCAACAGCCCTTATGTTCTTGCTCTGAATAATTATTCAGCGTCTTCAATAGCACCGACAGGGCAGCTGACTTTGGCTTCTTCGACAGCGGCTTCATTATCGGCGTTGATTTCACCAGTGACTTCAGCTTTGCCTTCATCGTTGAAAGTGAAGACATCGGAGATACCAGTGCAAGCTCCGCATCCGATGCATAAATCGGGGTTGACTCTAACTTTTGCCATTATAGATTTCCTCCATGGACTACTTCATTTTAAAAACACACAAACTAAAAAACAAGACTTTTTTTGTTCGTAGAGTTTGAAAGGACTAAGAATATATAAAAAATTGCTGCTTTTTGATAAAAAGTGGACAAAAAGTGCTAAGTTAGATATGTCTAATCTTTTTGTGCACTTCCTTTATAAAACATTCCATCCTTGTCTATAAAAGAGCTCTAAAAAAAGAAGACATCGAAATATCAAAGTTTTTGATAAAAAAGAATTGACAAAACATTCTGTTTAAGGTAAGATTATCAACGCCGTAAAAATTCGGGCCCTTAGCTCAGTTGGTTAGAGCGTCCGCTTGATAAGCGGGAGGTCGGTAGTTCGAGCCTACTAGGGCCCACCATTGCGGTTATATCCTTTCTAAGAAAGGTTTCTATATAGGTGATGCTCAAGAAGAGCATTTTTTTATTTTTTAGAACTTAACAGTTGGAATAGAAAAAGAGGGGATTTCCCTCTTTTTTGCTTTATCTTGCTTTTCGAATCAAAGAGATGCTGTTTCCCTCTAATTGGATGCGGTATGAGAAGAAAGCTTTGGTAAATTCGACCATTCTATCGATATCGTAAGATCCGCAGAGCTCATTGGAAGAGTGCATACAAAGCTGAGCGATACCGATATCCGCAGAGGTGAGAGAAATCTCAGAGTTAGAGATATTTCCTAAAGTGGAACCACCTCTCAAATCGCTGCGGTTGGTGTATTCCTGATAAGGAACTTCCACTTCTTTACAAAGAGCTTTGACGATGGAAGAAGAGAAGGAATCGGAAGTGTATCTTTGATCTGCGTTATATTTGATGACGATGCCACCATTGAGTTTGACATCGGTCTTTTTATCGGATAATTCCGGGTGATTGGGATGATTGGCATGAGCGTTATCAATAGAGATGAGAACAGAGGAAGCCACCGCTTTGTGATAGTCATCTTTTTCTTTTTGGAAACAGGCGACAATTCTTTGGATGATATCCTTTAAGAAAGTGGAGTTTGCACCCTGCTTGGTAAGAGAACCTACTTCTTCATTATCGAAAGCGGCATAGACATTGATTTGGGTGTTCTTTCTAGAATTGAGAAGACCAAGCAATGCGGTGTAGGTGCTCGCTAGGTCATCTTCTCTTCCCGAAGAGAGGAATTCTCCTTCTTTTCCCACCAAACGAGGTAAGTCGCGGTTGTATAAGAAGAGATCGTGAGAGATGATTTTCCCATCATCTAATCCGAGTTGTTCTAATAGATATTCTTCAAAATCAAAGTGATTCGTCTTTTCTCCAAAGAGAGGGAGCATATCGACAGCGGGATTGTAATTGTATCCGCGGTTGATTTCACGATTCATGTGAATAGCCACATTAGGAATAAAAAGCAAATCTTGGTCAATGTTTAAAAGATGGGTGTTGATTTTATCCCCTTCTTTCACCAAAACTCTACCTGCGATAGAGAGAGGGCGATCCATCCAAGTGTTATAGATTCCGCCGCCGTAAGGTTCGGTGTCTAACTTCAAAAGATTGCCTGCTTCCACAATTGGGCTGGGTTTGAGTTTGAAGGTAGGAGAATCGGTATGGCTTGCGCTGATCTGGAAAGAGAGAGAATTCAATCTCGCCGGGATAGCGAAAGCGATGATAGAGGAATCATTTCTAGTGACGAAATAATTTCTTCCTTTTTCTAATGCAAAATTTTCTTTTTCGTCTAACTCGATATATCCATTCTTCAACAATTCTTCCTTGATGTTCTTCACGACATGGAAGGGAGAATAAGATTTGGATAAGAGAGACATGACTTGTTTGATGTATTCCATATTAACAACCTCGTCTTGTTATTATAGTGATTTCTTTCCTTCTTGGAAAGAAGAAAACATGGTCTAGATATGTTTCGCTTTCAAAATGAGAGAATCTGGCAAAAAAAGGCTCTTTTCAGAGCCTTGGTTTTAGTTGAATTTGACAATCTTTCTAGAGACAGCGTAAGTGAAGTTAGAGTTGATGAGACCGAAAGGATTGACGAAGACGAGAGGAGCGATGAGAGAGAAGTAACGGAGTCTACGATAGAGTCTCTTATTGACTTGCTTGAATTCCTTCATGAAAGCTTTCAAGTTTGCTTTGGCTTCTTTGGAGTTGTTCATCTTGGCGTGAATCCAACCTAAGGAGACAAAGATACGGATGTGGTGATAGATGACTCTAAATTTGGCTTTGTTATTCAAGAAGGAATAAGGATCGTATTCTTTGATACAAGCCATAGCGACTTTAAGATAGTCGTTATATCTTCTGACAGCGACATCCTTTTGGACGGATTGACCATCTCTACCGACAAAGTAGCAATAGAGACAGACAGGAACATAACACATCGTGTTGACATTCTTTAAAGGAGCATAGATACAATAATCGTCTTCATAGAAGGTGTGAATCGGAATTTGTAAGTTGCTGTCTTTGAGAAGTTGAGTCTTGAACATGGTGGAGTGAATGAGGAAGTTTTGAGAGATCTTCATTCTCTTCATTCCATCAAAGCCAATGACTTTGTCCATTGGGAAGACAGATTGATAATGGATTGGTTGAGAGGAGAGCTCTTCGCCAGTTTCTTTATCTTTGTGGACATAGCGATAATCGTTGATGAACATATCCACTTCATCACCGACTTCCACAATCTTTTGTAACATGGTCTTGTAGGCTTGTTCATCCACCCAGTCATCGCTATCGACGACTTTGAAGAACTTACCAGTGGCTTCACGGATACCCGCTTGTACACCAGCACCATGTCCGCCATTAGGTTGGTGGACGACTTTGATGATAGAAGGATATTTGGCTTGATATTCATCGGCGATCTTACCGGTGTTGTCTTTGCTTCCGTCATCGACGATGATGATTTCAACATCCTCTCCTCCTTTGAGAAGAGATTCTACGGCGATGGCCATGTAATCTTGGGAGTTGTAACAGCATACAACGATGGATAATAATTTCATGATATTGTTAAAACCTCATTATTTACGTTAAAAGCGTAAGGGAATTATACCATTTATAAATAGAAAGTAAAAGAGGGAGCTAAGCTCCCTCTAAGAAGTGTATACTTTATTTTTTCTTCTTTTCGACTTTGACGTAGTGGTCATCCTTTGGATATTTGGGTTTATCCTTGCCACCGCGGAAGAATTGAGCCAAACCTTTGTGGAAGTGACCATCAAACATCATGATGAGACCATCCGCTTGTTTCATCGGCATACCAAGCATTCTAGAGCAAGCTCTCATCGGGAAGGAATAAGGACCCATGACGATCATGTTGGCAAGGCCCTTGTTGTGTTTGTTACCGAAGTTGACTAAGAAGCGGAGCAACTTGCCGGTGAGTCTACCCGTCCAACCTCTCGCTCTAACTAAGTCGCAGAAGAGAGTGTTGTAACCGATGTGGATTCTAGTCTTCTTCTTGTTAGAGAAGGTGAAGCTATCATCGGGAAGTTCACTTCCGTATAAGACTTTGAATTCTTCTTCGCTGGTGGATTGAACCTTGCCAGAGAAGTAAGAAGGAAGAGCTTCTTTATCGTAAGGAACTTCGGTGGTAGTTCCTTCTTTCTTGATTGTGGAGCAGAGACGGATATCTTGGCTAGAAGCGCCGACATAGATGTCATAGACACCTCCTTCGACTTCCCAACCATTGGTCTTGATATTGAAGTAACGGAAGGTCTTATCATCGAAAGGAATGACGACAACTTCTTCTTCACCGGGTTGTAATAACTTGGTCTTAGCAAAGCCCTTGAGTTCTTTGACAGGACGGAAGATGACGCTATCTTTCAATCCGACATAAAGTTGAACGATTTCTTTACCAGCGACGGAACCAGTGTTCTTGACAGTGACTTTAACACCTTCAGGAGTAACTTCTAAGTTGGAATATTCGAAAGTAGTGTAAGAGAGGCCATAACCGAAGGGGTATTTGACAGCAACATCAGCTTTTTCATAATAACGATAACCGACATAGATAGATTCTCTATATTGAATCTGGACGCGGTTTTCAGCGAAGTTTTCTTTGGAAGGAACATCTTCGTAAGAGACAGGATAGGTTTCCGCTAATTTACCAGAAGGATTGACATCTCCGTTTAAGATATCTAAGACAGAGTTGCTACCTGCTTGACCAGAGAGAGCGGTGTAAAGGAGAGCGTCGCAGTTATCATCCCAAGTGAGATCGACAGCACTACCAGCGGATAAGACAACAACAATCTTCTTACCAGCTTCTCTCAATTTCTTGAGGAGGTCGATTTGAACTTGAGGAATGTTGAGATTGGTTCTATCTAAACCTTCTGATTCTGTGACTTCATCCAAAGCCATGAAGTAGATGACGGTGTCCGCTTTCTTAGCTAATTCTAAGGCTTCTTCTTCTAATTTAGGTTTCTTCTTACCATATCTATCATAACCGACAGCATAACCTTCACAGGCGAATTTATATTTGTCCTTAAGGTCAGTGAAGTTATCTAATTTGGTGGAGTTGACAAGAGAGGAACCAGCGCCTTGGAATCTAGGATTCTGTGCGAAGTCACCGATGACGACGACTTTGTCTTCGGCTTTCAAAGGAAGGATATTGTTCTCATTCTTGAGCATGACAATAACTTCGTCGGAAGCCTTTTTGGCGATTTGATGGTGAGCATCTCTGATTTCAGGATAGCAGTTGAGACCAGTGAGCTTTTCGCCTTTTTCATTTAAGATGACAGGCTCTTTATAATCTTGGAAGACTTTGTCTGTCTCTAAAGCTAAAGAGATGACTTGATCAGCAGCTTCGTCGATGTATTTGACATCTAAGGTACCATCGTTGACGGCTTTGACCAATTCTCTATCGGTGTCACCGTTATTTCCAGGCATCTCTAATTCATTGGTGCATTTCAAACCAGCGATACGATCATTTTCTCCGCCCCAGTCGGTGACGATGAGACCGGTGTAATTCCATTCTTTACGAAGGATATCGACAGCGAGGTGTTCACTTTCGTTGGTGTAGAAACCATTGCACATATTGTAAGAAGACATCAAAGATTTGGTTTCACCTTCTTTGACGACGATTTCGAAAGCGGTGAGATAAATTTCTCTTAAGGCTCTCTCATCGATGATGGAATCAGAATTGATTCTTCTTTCTTCTTGAGAGTTAGCAGCGAAGTGTTTCACACAAGCAGAGATACCATTGGATTGGATACCTTTGACTAAGTTGGCAGCTAATTTACCAGCGAGATAAGGATCTTCAGAATAATATTCGAAGTTTCTACCGCAGCGAGGATTTCTCTTGATGTTGATGCCAGGGCCTAACAACATGTGAACATGAAGTTTGACAGCTTCTTCACCTAAAGCAGTACCCACTTCTAACAATAAATCTTTGTTCCAAGTGTTAGCTAAGGAAACCGCAGTAGGGAAACAAGTGGCTGGCAAAGAAGGGTTGAGACCTAATTGGTCAGCGGCAGCGGCTTGTTTACGAATACCGTGAGGGCCATCTGAGAGGAACATAGAAGGAATTCCGTATTCAGGATAATCCATACTTTCCCAGAAGTTTTTGCCAGATAAAAGGGAGGCCTTTTCTTCCAGGGACATCTTACTGATAATTTCTTGGTGCTTCATTGATTTGCTCCTTTGAGTTTTTTTAACTATATATAAATATATAGATTTTTTTTGCTAACAATAATATAAATGATTTCATTTA
>JAFUFH010000058.1 GCA_017470005.1 Bacilli bacterium
CTCTGTCGCTTTTTGCCGACTCGCCTCTCCGACTACGCCTTATATCGGGTTCCTGTTCGTAGGGTCTTGGTTTCGCCTCGCCCTTCTTTCCCCGCCTCGGTCGCCCGAGTAAGGTTGGGTTTGGCTATGTTGGGTTTCTTCACAAGGCCACCCATCGAGGACTTTCACCTCAGGCCTGTGACGTGCCCGTCACACAGAAATCCCCTACTGCCTTAGGCAATAGGGGAATTTTTTATTCGAATAAGAGTTTTTCTAACTGATCGACCAATTCTTCCATTCTGGAAGTGACCGCTAAGAAAGCTTCTTTCTTCGTTAAGTCCACACCAGCGATTTTCACTTCATCGATAGGATAGGTTGAACCACCAGAACGGAGCATTTGGATATAGTTTTCAAAAGCGTTTGCTTTTCCTTTCTTCACATTCTCATAGATGAGCATAGAAGCGGTGAAGGAAGTGGCGTATTGATAGACATAGAAAGGAGAATAGAAGAGATGAGGAATATAAGCCCAGACGAAGGGTTTAACCTTCTCTTCTTGAATATCGAGTCCATAATAGGTCTTATATAAGGAGATCATCTCTTGGCAAAGGATTTCATAGTTGAGAGGAATCCCCTGTTCGACTTTCTTAGAGATATTGTATTCATAGTGAGCAAAGAGAGTCTGACGATAGAAAGTGGACATGATTTGATCGATAGACTTTTGTAAGAGAGCAATCTTATCTTGTTTAGAGAGTTCTCCACTTTCCATCAAGTAATCTAAGAGATTGTGTTCGTTGAAAGTAGAGGCAATCTCGGCAACAAAGATGGTATAGCTTTGTTTCATCACAGGTTGACTCTCCATGGAATAGAGCGTGTGGATGGAGTGACCAGATTCATGAGCGAGAGTGAAGACATCCTCTAATTGTCCGTTGAAGTTTAACAGAATGTAAGGATGGACATTCTCACCACCGTTAGAATAAGCACCGGTTCTCTTCCCAGGTTGATGATAGACATCGACATATCCTTCTGCGGATACTTCATGCGCTTTTGCTTGGAAGTCAGCAGGGAATTTTTCAATGGATTTAAAGAAGAGTTCTCTTGCTTCTTCATAAGTGTATTTCTTATCCGATTCTGCTAAGGAGAGGAAACGGTCATAGGTGTGGTATTTCTCTAATCCTAAGTATTTAGCTCTGATTTGAAGATATTTGTGTAAAGGAGCGGCGTGAGTAGAAGCAACATCAATCAAATTGAGGAAGACAGATTCATCGATCTTATTGCGATAGAGATGAGATTGAAGGATAGAGGAATATCCTCTGGCTTTCATCTCAGCTAATTGAGATTGAAGAACAGCGTTATAGATTTCTCCATAAACATTCTTATGTTCGTCATAATAAGAATATAAAGATTCAAAGATGGCTTTTCTATCTTCTTCACATTTGGCTTCCGAAACAAGTGTAGTCCAGTTGGCTTGATTGACTTCAACTTCACTACCATCTTTTAACGTGACTTTCTTAGGAACATAATCGGAGACAGAGAGTTGAGAATATAACGTTCCTCCCATGCTCTGTAAGGGACTAAAGCAAGTGGCTAATTTCTCTAATGCCGCAGGGAGAACATAATCGGCACCTCTAAATAATTTCTCATATTCAAAATCAAAATCTTTATCTTCAGGATGATTCTTGAAATACAATTCGACATAGTCTTTTCCTAAAGAGAGAATCTCAGGATCCGCATAGGAGATAGCGGAGGAAAAATCATTGAGAAGCGTTCTCATCTTAGCGACAGCAGAATTGTTTTCGACAACTCTCTTATCCAAATCACTTCTCATAGAGCAGAACATATAAAGACGAGAAATCTTTTCATCGCTCTCTCTCATCAAGGAAAGGTATTCAGAGAATTTTCTTTCTTGATTCAATTGTCCTTTTAAGCTTTCTAAAGCAGGAATCACTCTTTCTTTGATATCTAAGAAATCTTTTTGGAAAGCTTCTTCACTTTCATAAATACGACTTAAATCCCATGTTTCTTTCATGGTTAACCCTCCTTAATAGATACATCATTATAAAAAATAGAAAGTAAAAAGTATATCTATCCGCTCACTTTAGCTGAGCAAATATTCTAATAGTCCCATAAATCCTCTCTCTTCATAGATCTGACGATAGAAAGCAAGTTGACCAGAGACAATATCATCCACAGCAAACATAGAACGAAGCTCGACATCAGCGTTATCATCACTCATTCTTATTCCGGAATCTTTATGAGGATGGATGACTTCTTTGACTTTCTCAAAGGTGTTCTTTAATTCAACATCTTCTACATCAGGAATCTCTTGATAGAAATTCTCTAAGAATTCGGGATTATTAGAAGCGAATAACTCATCATTGGTTTGATAAGGAACACGATATTTATAGACTTGAGAGAAAGCGGAATAAACCGTATCAGAGAGAGCGATATCAATAGAATTATCTTTCTCTCCGGCCATATTGATATTCATCACCATCACCCCATCATCCACAAGATGATCTCTAACTTGGGTGAAGAATTCCACACTGGCCATTTGGAAAGGAACAGAGATAGAAGAATAAGCGTCTACCATGATGACATCATATTTCTCTTTGGAATGATTCAAGAAGTTTCTTCCATCATCCGTAATCAGTTCCACTTCCTTGCTCAATCCAAAAGTGGAAGTGGCTAAATCATTGATGGCTTGGTCAATTTCTACCCCAGTGATTTCTAAAGGATAAGGAACGTATCTTCTAAGTAAGGAAGCGTAAGCTCCGGTTCCGTTTCCTAACACCAACACTTTACCTTTTCCTTTCGCAGGGATATTAGCCATATAAGGAGCACTCAAACAATAATCGTAATACATAGAGGTGAGAGACCCGTCTTTTCTTACCATCGATTCTACGGAGAACATGACATTGGTAGAGAAATAAATGGATCTATCATCTTCTTTGACTTGAAGATAATTATAGATGGATTCAAATTCTCTTTTGATGGTCTTATCTTCCCAGAACACAAAAGGAGAATGGAAAGATAAAACAACTCCTAATGTTGCAAAAGCGGTGGGAATAAAGGTGAGTAATCCTTTCTTTAAGATGTGAGAAGGTTCTTTTTCCTCATTTTCTTCTTTCTTGTTTTCTTTCACGGTGTGGATTCCTCCCGTGATTAAAAACACAAGAGCAATCAACACTAATAAGCCACCAAAGACGGCAAAGGTTAATTGTGTACCGATGGTAGGAATGGTGATGAAAGTAGGAATGAAGGTACCGATGATACTACCAACGGTATTTAACGCTTCTAATCCACCGACAATCTTACCAGAGGTGATAGAATTTCCCATCGTATATTTGATCAAGGAAGGAGTGACCATACCCAAGATCATCAACGGAGGAACAAAGAGAATCAAACAACAAACTAGAGAGGACCAAACGATGAGTCCATTGGTAGCAAAGAGAGCAAAGAGAGCAGAGATAAAGGCGATGACATATCTACCCACAAAAGGAATCAAACAGATATAAGCACCAGAAAAGAGAATCAATACATATAGCCTTGTAACATCGGGATGTTTGTCCGCCATCCTTCCCCCTAAGAAGTTTCCTAAAGACATCGCAATCAAAATGGTACCGATGATCAATGTCCAGACGACTTGTGAGGACGAGAAGTAAGGGGCGAGCAATCTAGAGGCGGCTGTCTCTACACCCATGACCGCAATTCCGCTTAAGAATTCGGTGATGAATAAAAAGATTTTTTTGTTTAGTAACGGATTGGTGTTGATTCTCTGTTCCATGATTTTTTCACTCTCCTTTACGAATGTTATTATTATAAACCGATAATAAACATTTATATATTGCTGGTTTTCTTTCAAAAAATTACCCTTTACATTTTTTTATAAATGTCTAAATGTAAGTGTCAACAATTGGCAAGAAATCGGGCTTTTTTCAAAAAATGTTTTTTCGATACACATAAAAGATTTAAATGAGAATAAAATATTTTCATATTTTTTAAATTCGTTTATTTATTAGACGTTTAAGTGTTAAATGAATGGAAGAGGTGTCTTTATGAAAAAATCTTACGCAATTCTCGAGATATTCGATGACCTTCTAAACGAAAAAGAAATCACGATACAAGATATCCAAGAAAAATATGACTGTTCTAGGAGAACAGCTCTCCGTTATATTCGGGACATTAAAGACTTTCTATCCGTCAATCACAAAGAATTACGTTTATATTTTGACAAGATGAAGAAGACTTTCCTCATCCTTCGCTAATCAAGAGAAATCAAATAGGGGGTGGACATCCACCCCCTATTTCTATTTCATGTATGCTTTAAACATCTCTACCACGGTATCCATGATATCGTGTTTGACTTCCCAACCTAACTCTCTGCAGAGTTTGGTGTTATCACAATAGGCATATTTCTTATCCACAGGACGGAGCATATTGCCATCGACTTGGATTTCGACAGGAGTCTTCATCATGGAGATGATCTTATTGAGAAGATCTCTCATCAATACGGGTTTACCAGAACCGATATTGAAGACTTCTCCTCTTCTATCACTCTCAATGAGTCGAATATAAGCGTCTACTAAGTCTCTCACATCAATAAAATCTCTATAAATGTCGATATTTCCGATATAAATGGTTCCTTTTTCACCGCTCTTTTCAATGGCGCTAGCTTGTTTACACCAGTTGGCGATAGCAAAGATTTCATTCTGTCCGATACCGGCGTGAGAGAACTGTCTACAGAGATAAATCTGCATGTCATATTTAGAGACATAGATCTCGGCAAGTTGCCCTTGCATCATCTTAGCGATACCATAAGGAGAAGAAGGCTTTAACGGAGAATCTTCTCTTAAGGCATAATCGGAAGGTTCATATTCATCATCGGCACCGACTAAAAGAATCTTAGGTTGCATCAAGAAAGACTTACAAGTCTCTAAAATATTGATGACACCATTGACATTGACATCGACAGTGAGACGAGGCTTTTTCCAAGCTTGTCCTACACCACCGATATCGGTGAGGTTAAAGATGTGAGTCGGATTGACTTCGTTGATGACACTAGATACCGTTTTCGGATTGGAGATATCTCCTTGATAATATCCATCAAATGCGTATTTATCCTCTTTGTCTTTTAAATCAAAACCAATGACTTCATATCCTTTTTGTTTCAACTCTCTTCCCAAATAAACACCAGATAAACCACCGATACCAAAAATTAAGGCACGTTTCATTATTCATCCTCCTTTGCTTTTAGAAGACAACTACATTTTAAAAGATTTCTAAATTTAGTCAACTATCAAATTCATTCCTTTACTTTGCAAAAACGCTCTTTTTTGCGTTTGTTTATCATTTTAACGCTTATAACAACAGCTTATGTATGATGACTCCTGTCTTCCCTTCTTGATTGATGACAAGCTCTACAGAGCGGGAATTGAGAGTTCCTGCTGCTAGAGCAGAAGAGAGTAATCCAATTCCGTTTTTGGTGCATTGGATAATGGTGAGACAGATATCGATATTGGTCATTTTCACAAAGATCTTCTCTTCCTCTTTCCACATGGTGAGTTCTACTCCTACATCATCTAACGCTTTATCGATATCCTCAATTCTTTCTGGGGAAAGGATTCCTTTAACGATACCGAAACGAGAAGAGAGTTCTCTGATTCGAATATCATCTAATTCTAAGATGACTTGTTCTTTATCATAGGAGAGAAAACCATCTACTCTAGCCATGGATTTATAAAAAAGGAACCAAAAAGGTGCATAAGCTTTGATGTTGTCGTTCTCATCGATATGAAGATAGATAGAAGAAAGATGGGTGAAAGGAATAGAGATAAAAGGAGTGACTAAAGAGAGAACTTCGTTGAGTTCTTTCTCATCAAAGAGATATTCAAAATCATTCTCTAAGATACTATCTTGGAAATCTTTCTTTGCTTTATTGGAAAGATAATCACTTAAAGTGATATCTCCTAATTCTTTGGTATAAGAAGGAGTATTATCCTCAAAATCGATAACAATGATTCCTAAGATGATAGCAAGAGAGGTGAGAATACTAGCGAAGATGATGATAAATTTACGAAGTCTATGTTTACGCATAGATATAATATAGACCTTTTATTTAACAAGTGAAAAGAAAAAGAGTGAGAAAACCTCACTCTCTCTTTATAACTTTTCGAAGAAGTGTTTAAGATGTTTATTTTAATATTTCCTTTTTTACTATGAGAAGTCATGTATGACATGAGAACTCAAAACAACAAAACTTATTTAGTGGACCTCAGGCAAAATCTTCATACGAATCTTTTCTAATTATCTCCATAATGTGACCACATGGAATGTACAACAATAGTGTTAATATCTTCATGAACTTTGTAAACCAATCGATGTTGAAAATTGATCTTTCTAAAATAATAACCTTGTAAATTACCACCCAGCTTTTCAAAGCTTGGTGGGTTTTGGAAAGGGGTTTGAGCAATCAGATTTAATAATTTCTTTACTTTGTCTTCCAATCCAGCGCTTTTAAGTAGTTTTTTATCTCTTTCAGCATTTTTAGTAAATTTAATAACCCACATAACTACCACTTTTCGTTTGGATTATAAGTAGACATTTCGGAAATGTCTTCTTTTTCACCCTCTTTAATATTTTCTACAAGACCTTTTTGGAGAACTAAATAAATCGTTTCTAGCATCGCATTATATTCAGATTCAGAAATAATAACAGCATTGCCTTTCTTGGTGCTCACAGTGATAGAGTCATTATACTCAATGACGTTATCAATCGAACTAAAGAGATTCTTTCTCAAAACAGAAATATTTGTAATTGTCATTAGTTTTTCCTCCCGAGTATACTATACAAAATAAGCGTACATAATCAAGTACAATAGGACGCTTTGACATGTCCCTCCTGATCAAAAACACTATATTATTGGTTTTCGATGTAAATTAACGTTATCAATTAAAAAAGAGCGAGAAATTCTCACTCTCAATTTATAACTTTTCAAAAAGGTCGACTAGATTCTTTGCACCTACCTTAGGTCCTTCTTTTCGATCTAAAGATAATCTTGTATACAATCTTCCTACAGGAACCTTGTGATCAAAGAGGGCTTTGAAATAGTCAGGTAAGAAAGCTTCCACTTCTTCTTTCTTTTGCATTGGTCCGAAAGGATTGGCAAAATAAGTAGAGACAAGTCCCATCTCAGAAGAGGTACCCATAGCCATTCTTTCCCCTTTTTTGAAATCTTCCATGGCTTGTATAGGATCATCATAGAAGTGGATTCCTTCTTTGCTATCGGTGAAGTTATCGGCTAAAAGGAAAGCATCGACATGATGGAAGTGATAAGTCATCTCAAAGTCTTCGATAGGAACAACAACTCTAGAGTTGGTGGTATCAATATTGAGATAGACAGCTCTATCCACAGAGCGGAGAGAATAGGCTTGTTCTAAGTCATCTAAGCGGACAAAGGCACCGATTTCTGTACCGGTGGCATAGACTTCTCCATTTTGGATGTGGAAGGAACCCATATCATCAAAGATGGTGTCAATTTGATATTTCTTCGAATAGAGATTCTTGATGGCTTCTAAGGATTCGCTCTTGCCGGCTCCAGAGTCACCTAAGAGAACAAAGTTTTTGATTTTATCGCCTTTTCTCATCTGAATTCCAGCGCCATGAATCGGTAAGCATTTTCTTTCAATCATATTGAGATTGAAGAGAGTTAACACGATCTTTTTGGCATAGCCGAAGTAATCGATATGGGCGCGTTTGGGGCAGACACCGACATAGAGATTCTCTTCTTTATAATAGTAGCAGGAATCTCCTTTTTGAGTTCCAAAGAGAACCACAAAATCAATCTTTTCATGCTTTTGAGGATCATAGGAGGTAAGTTGGAATAAGTTTCCTAAAGCGACTAAGAATCCCATGTAATCCTTATCAAAATAAACTAAGCCTTTTTGATCGAAGACTTCAATCAAAACACCATAGGCGTTTTCGACATCAAAATCTTCTTTGCCTACTTTGACCTCATTCTCATAGAAGAATCCTTTTCTGGTATTCTGTCTGGTGGTCATGATGAAAGGAGGTTGTGTGACTAAGCTTTCCATGATGGGAATATCACAAAGATAGTGAAGAGCTTTGGGTAAAGGAAGCTTTTCTTTCTTTAATAAGATTCCGGCATTACCACCAGAAGGAAGCAAACGATAAACGTCTTGTTCTTTTCCGATGATGGTTTCATAAATATCACGGTATGTCTCTACCACACAGGTAGCAAAGGAAGAGAATTTCTTGATGAATAAACGGTGAGAATAGCTTTCTCCTGTATAGGTGTGAATCAAATATCTTTCTGCTTTTCTCCAATAGTCATAGACATTGTCAACTAAGTTTAACAGATTATCGAGTTCTTTCTTTTCTAAAGAACGGATTTCTTGAATGACTTTTTCGTCTTTCTTTAAAATATTGGCAAATAAAGATGCCATAGTCTTTGCTTGATATTGAGAGAAGAAGGTGGAATTAGGAACATCTCCTGCGAGAGTATCGCTAAAATAGTTCATTAAAAAATACTCGAAGTAGGAAGAAGTGACCATGTGTAAGGGGGTGAATTCCACTTGCACTTTTAAAACATCAATGATAACTTTTCGAAATTCGGGTCTATGTTTCGGATGGAAAAAATCAAAGGCTTTCTTTTTCATGATTGTATTTAATCACGAAACGAAAGAAAAAGAAAGAGACAAGTGTCTCTTCCTATCATGAAAGTGATTTCGTTTCTTCTTTCTCTCTTAAAAACATAAGTTTTTTAACTCATTATCTTTAAATAACTTAAAAACCCCGAGATGGTTCTCGGGGTTAGTGTCTTAACTTATTTGTTTCTTTCTAATTCTGCTTTTTGGAAGTTATATCCATCTAAGCAAGCATCTTCGACATTGTATTGGCACTTGAAGCCTAATTCTCTTCTAGCTTTATCGGTAGAGGCATAGTTTTCAGGAACATCCCCAGGTCTTCTTTCTTTGATCTCATAAGGAATCTTAACTCCGGTAGCTTTTTCATAAGCTTGGATGACTTCTAAGACAGAGGTTCCTTTACCAGTTCCTAAGTTATAGATGACAAGTCCAGGATTGGATTGTAATTTCTTTAACGCAAGGAGGTGTCCTTGGGCTAAATCCACAACGTGGATATAGTCTCTTACACCGGTTCCATCCGGAGTAGGATAATCATTACCAAAGACATTTAAGTGATCTAATAAGCCACAAGCGACTCTGTTGATATAGGGAAGTAAGTTATTGGGAATACCATTAGGATCTTCACCTAAGAGACCAGATTTATGAGCACCGATAGGATTGAAGTATCTAAGTAAGGCAACGTTCATTTCCGGATGAACGGCAGCCACATCACTTAAGATTCTCTCAATCATAACTTTGGTTTCTCCGTAAGGAGAAGTCGCACTCTTTACCGGGCTCTCTTCTGTAACAGGGACAGAATCGGGTAAACCATAGACAGTAGCACTAGAAGAAAAGACGATATTGTTACAATGATATTTCTCCATGCAACGAAGAAGAACAAAGGTGGATTCTAAGTTGTTCTGATAATACATCAAAGGCTTAGCAACACTTTCTCCCACTGCCTTATATCCCGCAAAGTGAATGACTGCTTCAGGTCTTTCTTTAGCAAAAATGGCATCTAATTTCTCAGCATCTTGAACATCATTTTGATAGAAGGTAGGTCTAACGCCAGTGATGGATTCAATGCGGTCTAAGACCACTAATTTCGAGTTGAAGAGGTTATCTACGATAACGACTTCATCTTTGTTTTCAATCAATTTAACTACGGTATGGGATCCGATGTATCCTAAACCACCTGTGACTAAAATTTTCATATGTATTCTCTCTTTCGCAACTAACATTTTACTACAAATGAGAATTGTCCTCTATACTCTATATTACTTTTTCAGACGTAAGCTTAAAAATGGCTTTGTTTATGGTAAAACAACATTCTTAACCATCAAAATCAGCCAAATTGTATAATGGATTTGCGCCAAATTGTATAATGCCATTGATAAACTTGGCTAAAATGAATATAATTTTGTTAAGTTAGGAGGAAGCAATCATGTCTGATTATAAGAAAAGAATAGCGGATTCTATATTTTTAGAAAAGCTCCAAGGTAAAGGGGCTGTATTGATAGAGGGACCTAAGTGGTGTGGTAAAACTACCACCGCCGAACAAGTAGCAAAAAGTGTTCTCTACATGGCAGACCCTAGATCTTTCCAACAGAACATGATGCTTGCGGATACCAATCCAGATTATTTACTAAAAGGAGCCACACCAAGATTAATTGATGAGTGGCAACTAGCACCAAAACTTTGGGATGCAGCAAGGTTTGAGGTGGATCACAGAAAAGAAATGGGACAATTCATTTTCACTGGTTCTAGTGTTCCTGCAGATTTGAGCAAAGTAAATCATACAGGTACAGGAAGGTTCTCTTGGTTAAAGATGCGAACCATGAGTTTGTTAGAATCGGGAGAATCGAATGGAGAAATAAGCTTAAAGAAATTATTTGATGCTCCGAATGCTATTTATAGCAAGAGTGATGTGTCTCTTGAAGAGATTGCTTATCTCATTTGTAGAGGCGGATGGCCCGTAGCCACATATTTAAAAGATAAAATTGCTTTAAATCAAGCAAGAGATTATTTCGATGCCGTTATATATTCGGATATTTCTAGAGTAGATAACAAAAAACGCGATCCGGAAAAAGCAAAAAGAATTTTGCAATCTTATGCAAGAAATCAGGGAAGTCAAATCAGTATAGATACCATTGTAGAAGATATCAGAAACAACGATACTTCTATCACAAGAGCTACCGTTAACTCCTATATCGAAGCCCTCAAAAAGATTTTTGTCATTGAAGATCTGCCCGCTTGGAATCCAATTCTCCGTTCGAAAACCGCCATTAGAACTACAAACACAAGGTATTTTATCGATCCATCGATTGCCGCTGCCGCACTAGGTTTTGGCACCGGGGATTTGATGAATGATTTAAGGACTTTTGGTCTTATGTTTGAGACCATGGCGATTCGAGATCTTAGAGTTTATGCGGATGCAATAGAGGGAAATGTTTATCACTATCGAGACAAGAATGGATTAGAGTGTGATGCAGTCATTCATTTAAGAAATGGAAACTATGGTTTGGTGGAAATAAAATTAGGTGGAGAAAAGTTAATAGAAGAAGGCTGCAAATCTCTTCTAAAACTTGCTGGTAAAATCGACACAGATAAGATGAAAGAACCCTCTTTTTTGATGGTGTTAACCGCTAGCGGAGATATCGCCTATCAGAGAAAAGACGGTATCTATGTCGTCCCCATCTCTACATTAGGTGTATAAACATTTCTAAGTATTTTTTAAAATTGTTTTGGCTAAACAAAACTGCAACCTCGATAGAGATTGCAGTTATTTTTAGATGTCGTATTTCTTGACGATTTCAATCGGTGTCTTTCTTAAGAGCAAGGAGACGGGGATGAGCGCGGAGACGATAGCGATGATGTAGAGGAAAAGTAAACCGAAGATTGCGATGAAGGGATTGATCAGAGTAAGAGATAATCCAATCGTTTCAAATTGATATCGAATTCCGAAATAGATTTGGAAGAGCAAGACGCCAAGATAGGCGCTAGCACCAAAGACGGTGGTTAGTGCAATCATCTCACCGACAAAGATATTGCGGATATCGCTCTTTTTGGCACCGACCGTTCTTAAGACACCGATCTCTTTGATCTTCTTAAACATCGTCGATCTCACCATTAAGATGATATAGAGTGCGATAGCGATGATCATGATGGAGATGATGACCACCAAGAAGGCGCTACCTTTAAAGTTGAGTTCTAATTGATAGAAGAATCCATCCACATAAGGATCAACGATACGATAAGCGCCTCTCAATTCCTTCTTGACCGCTTCCTTATCGATGGCATCAATATAGATGACATTGTAAGCATAGGCGTAGGGATCTAGTGCACTACGTATGCTTTGATAGATGAAAGGGGAGAGCATCAAAGCAGAACTATCTTCTGTGCTGATACCAACAATACTAAAGGATTGATTATTGATTTTGATGGCCTTATGAAGGATATCTTCTTCTTTTTCAATTCCTGCAGCTTTAGAGCCTTTGTAATTGAGTATGGCTTCACAAGTGAGTCGAGAGAGAACGACTTCATCATCCTTAGTGCTTTTTCTTCCTAGATAGATATCATAAGGATAATTGGCGTTATTGACAGGATAATAACGGAAGGTGAACGTATCTCTATAGTTATAGAAGGATCTTCCGGTCAGAGAGAAGGAATCCGCTTGGGCGGGAGTGATGGCTAAGATATTATCATCTTCTTTGAATCGATTCTTTAATCGATCATAGACACTTCGTCCATCTTCTCTATCGTTAACCACGACTTTTAAAGTGTGAGCGGAGGCATCTAGATAATCCGATTTGTTGACAAACAAAGCGTTGTTTAAGAGAGGGAAGAGGAAAGCTAAGACGACAGAGGCGATGATGAATACGACAGGAGTGAGTTTGCTTCTCTTAAAGAATCTCTTGTTTTTGAAGAAGGAATCTTTGATGGCTTTACCTAAAGAAGCAAAGACATTTCTCTTAGTGATATAAGATTCTTCAATTTTGATTTCGGAGAGGTCAAAATCATGTTCGCTCTGTTCTAATTCTTTGCGGAATTCATCCTCAGATTGAGAAACAAACTGTACTTCACTATTCTCATCCACAACGATGACTTTTCTATCATCACGAGGCTTGATATAGTAGGTGTCTCCTTTTTGGACGACATCGATTTCTAATTTGCCTCCTTCTTCTCCGGTGTAGAAGTTGACTTGAATATCTTCTTGATTGGAGCTGGTGGAGAAATGGAGATCTTTTAGATAGAAGTTTCTACTATCTTTATGTTGTAAGGAAGTTCCTTGATTTTCTTTATCGGAGATGATAGAGCCATCTTTAATCTGAATGATTCTATCGCTGTAGAAGCGGACCAAATCTTCTTCGTGAGAGACAAGTATCACCAAGCGTTCTTTAGAGATCTTCTTGATGATATTCATGACTTCAAAGGTGTTGTCCGAATCGAGATTTCCAGTAGGTTCATCCGCAATGATGACTTTGGAGTCTTTGGCGATGGCTCTAGCGATAGCGACACGCTGTTGTTGACCACCCGAGAGCATGGTGACATTTCTCTTCTTGTATTTGTCCATGCCTACGGCGGTAAGAGCGTACATGACTTGTTTATCAATGACGCTTCTATCTTTGATACCTAATAGTCTTAATGGATAGGCGACATTGTCATAAACGCTCTCTTCTTCGATGAGGTGATAATTTTGGAAGATATATCCAATATCTCTATTTCGAATCTCATCGAAGACTTTGCTTTGATATTTATCAAATACTCTTCCATACCAGTTGATGTGACCCGAATCAAAGGTGTCCATCAATCCTAAGATATTTAAGAGGGTGGTTTTACCACTGCCAGAATGACCAAAGATGGTGACTAAGCCTTTCTCTGGGAAGGTGAGATTGATGTTGTTTAACACATGAACTGTAGAGGAGGTTCCTTTACCGAAGTATTTATGTAATTCACTGACTTGAATCATACTAGGACCTCCTTGCTCCCATGAGACCTTTTCTGACACTCTTCTTGAAGATGAGCTTGGTGAAGAGTAGTGACATCAAGGTGGTGAGCGCTAATACGACTAAGAAGATGAGAATGAAGTGTCCTGGCAATAGATAAGCTAAGAAGGCTTTCACTTCTCTAACGGCAAAGTTTCGAAGGAATAGGAAGGTGATGATAGAGAGAATATATCCGATGATTCCACAGGCGACATATTCGCTGATGAGCATGGTGCGGATATTGCCTTTGGTTGCACCGATAGTTCTCATGATTTCAATGTCTCCGCGTCTTGCTCTGACAGAGTGGTTCATGATGGCAAAGACTAGGAAGAAGATACCGACTAAGAATTGAAGTAAAACAAAGCCAAAGAGTAAAGAGGTGAAAACACCAAAGACATTGACACTCTCTAATTCCGAGACAGAGATACCGATATAATGCAAATCTTTTAAGCGGGCTTTTACGCCGGCATTGGCCATAGAACTATTGGTAAATACCGATAATTCATAGCTGTCAGAGACATGAGAGAAGATTCTCTCATACATGGCATTGGATACCATCATAAAGGTTTGGATATAGTAATAGGAGTTACCATAAGTATATGGGATATAATGGCCTTCTTCCGCTTCGGAGAGGTCCATCACATCTTCTTGATCTAGATATCCTTTGGCATGGAGAGTGATGTTCTCTCTTGCTCCATATAAGGCATCTCCTAATTCTAGATGGAAGGAATGAGAAGGAAGTTCGCTTTCCGGAATGGTATTTTCGCTATCGGGATTTAAATAATAGAATTCATCTCCTTCCAGTTCATCGCTAGCAAAGATACGAGCGATATATTTATTTTGTGCTTCTTCTTGAGCGTCATCTTGATATAAATATCGAGTAAAGAGATGATAACGATAATAATTGTGTGCCAAAGAATTATAGAAGGCATCATTGACATATAAATAATTCGGATAATTATCTCCTAAATGATCGATATTAAAGACACCAGAGATCGTAAATTCTGTTTTTTCTTCTAGATAAGCGGAGCTATAGGAGTTCAAAACTTTTGAACCAACAAACGCATTTAAATTCTCCGTAGTGACTTGATCACTATGTAATGCCATAATCGCTTCTTTTCCGTCAGTTGGGATATTTCCATAGGTGAGTCTATCTTGGAAGGAGGAGAGAGGGCGTAAGATCGTATTTAAATACCCATAACGGATGTTAGGGCATTGAATATAATAACTTTGATCGAGGTAATAATTATATTTGACGTAACTTTTTACTCCCGATACTTGTTGTATCGTTTCGATATCTTCATCGGTAAAGAGTTGATTGTCTTCTCTCTTTAATTGGATTCGAGTCTCATCTTTGTTGACGCCAGACATTCCTGTCTCTAAGGAGACACTATAGAAGCCAAACGTAAAAGCAAAGACGACCACAAGACACATGATGTAATAGACGATGATATTGAAGATACTTCTCTTAGGAGAAGCAATCATATCATTGAGTCCAAAGGGAATCATCTTAAAGAATTTGGTCTTGGTAGGTTTAGAGATCAATTCTTCTTGGATGACCTCTTCCTCTTCCTTAGGTTTTAAGATGACATCTTCTTTGATTTCACCATCAAAGATTCTGATCTTTCTTGTCGCGTATTTTTCCACTTCTTCAAAATCGTGTGTGACAATTAATACCAATCTATCTTTGCTGATTTCATGAAGGAGTTCAATGATCTGTTTACTGGTCTCACTATCTAAGTTGCCGGTAGGCTCATCCGCGGCGATGATGAGTGGATTTTTGGCAAGAGCTCTTGCGATGACGACTCTTTGTTTTTCGCCACCTGAAAGCTTACTTGCTTTGGTTCTCATTCTGTGACTCAATCCTACTTTCTCAATCAATTCTTGGGCTTTCTTTTTGATTTCTTTGGCAGGATAGTTATTTAATAAGAGAGCAGCTTCTACATTTTGTTTGACGGTGTAGGAGTCAATGATATTGTAGTTTTGGAAGATGAATCCTACATATTTATTACGATATTCTTCTAATTCTTCAATGGTGAAATAGGATGTCTCTTCTCCATTGACATACATTTCACCTTCTTCATACGTATCGATTCCGGATATGACATTCAAAAGAGTGGTTTTACCACTACCAGATTCACCGGTGATAGCAACGAATTCCCCTGTTTTAAATTCTAAATTGATCTTTCGAATACCGACGGAGGCGTTACCTTCTTGGGTGTATATCTTACTTACATTTTCTAGTTTGATCATTTTAGTACCCCGTATCATTCTAGCTTGTAAAGTCTAAAAGTCAATCTTTTAGGGAGTTTTTACATGTCTATTAAAGAAATATTTCTAGATAATTATTTTACAGGTTTCTAATTCTTTTCTCGTAAAAACCTCCCAGAATCATAAAATCACAAAATTCTTGGCTTTTTGAGCTTTGAAATCACAAAATTCTAAACTTGAGCTTTGAAAACTGCGCATGTTTCATTCCTTCTCCATAGGAAAACAAGGGAATATTAGCAATTTTCCTATAGGTGTGAAAGAGTCTTTAATTGCTTTCTAACACGATTTCACTTTCTTCGGTTAATTTCTTTTTGGAAGCATCAGCAATGATATCACTAGATTTCTTTGTGATCTTCTCTACAGTGATATTGAGTTCTTTTCTAGTTTTATTGACCGTCTCATATTGATTATCTAATCTAGTCCATCTTTCGGCAAAGCGATTAAATTCCGCTCCTAAAGCATCAATCTCTTTGATGATAGAGGAGATATTCTTAGAGATCTCTACATTGATCTTTAAGGCTCTTAAGTTAGCAAGGATAGGTTGTAAGGTAGAAGGAGAACAAATCACTACATTCTTTTTCCTCGCAAGAGTTACTACACCATCATATAAATCATCATCGCTTTGGATATAAGCGTAGAATCCATCATTAGGAATAAACATGATGGCGTAAAGACAGGTTTCACCATGGATGATATAGTCTTTGGCAATCTTATTGATTTGACTGACTAAAGCATTCTTTAATTCTTTCTTAGCACTATCTTTACTTTCTTTAGAAGATTCTGGATCAAAGAGAGTTAAATATGGCTCAAAGGAGAATTTAGAGTCGATACAGAGTAATTTATCAGGCTCTGGTAAGAAAATAACCGCATCAGGTCTTACTTCTTCTCCTTTGTTCTTCATGGCATATTGTGTTTCATAACAATGATGTACATCACCAAAGACATCATGTAAGAGATTCTCTAATACCACTTCTCCAAAGCGACCTCTTTGTTGGGTGTTATTTAAGACTTGATTGAGAGAATTGACACTCTTAGATAAGGAATCTAGATTCGTTTGTGCTTCTGTAATTCTTCCTAAAGCTTCACTGACTTGGGTTAATCCTTGTGCGTTGGTTTTAAATCCTTCTGTGAGTCTTTCTTCCACTTTCTTATTCATCTCATCTAATCTTTGATTCACAGAATCTAAAAGCTTTACATAGGAGTTATTAATGGATGTAGAAGAGCTCTCTTTAAATTCGGATACTTGTTTAGAAGTATCTAATAATTTTTGATTGACTTCATCTTTGAGTTGAGAGACTTCTTTCAGTAGTTCTTTTTCTATGACTAGCATATGTTTATCCATAGAATTGGTCATATCATTGATTAGTGAAGGATCCACAGCCTCACTGGTTGTGGTCTTTCTTTTAATCAAAAGTATGAGCAATACAATAGATATCACTATCAATATCGATAATAAAACAATGATTACATATTCCATAATGATTTCCTCCTTAAGCTCAGGTATTATTCCTATATATTATAAATGATGATAGGTTCTATTTTTGGGGTTTATTATTTTCAAGAATATAGGTCTTTTCTTCTTAATTTCTAGGCAAGAAAGACTATTCCCAAATATTGTATATATAACAAAGATTTTGCATATTATTGGGAATAAAAACCAAAAATTTTTGAATGAAAACGCATTTTCATAAAAAACATATGAATCACTGTCGGCAAGTTTCTTTAGGAATTGTTTTGGGTACATTTTTTATTTGTTTTAAATTTTGTACCCAAGCAAAAAATCTTTTAACAAAACAATTTGAACCTCAGGATATTTTTTTCCATAAGATCCAAAATAAGGCCTTAGGGTTATAAGTAATTTATTTTCACCCTTTTTCCCTTTGAAAGAATCAAATTCCCTTTTCTCTGTTTCGCTTTCAATATCCATTTTCTCTGTTACTTGTAACAAATATCTTTCTGTGTTTTTTTGGAAAGTAAAATCTATTTCTTTTTGATTATTACTTTTCTTTCCAATAGAGATTTCATTAATTCCATTTCGTAGCAAGTTTATATACACAATATTTTCTACTCTAGATCCAACATTGAAAAAACCGCCAGCTATTCTACAAGCTAACGCATGATCAACAACATAATATTTCACTATCTCATCCTGTTCTTCATTCAACGAAGATAGTCCCGTTTTAATATTTTTCATTGGATACAGCAAAAACGCATCCTCTAGATAACCCAAATATTGTTGAACCACATCTTTAGTGATAGAAGGATTCTTAATTTGCTTCACTGCGTTATCCAATGAAAAGGGAGAACCATAGGAACTACAAATATATTCAAGGACTCTTTTAAGAACGTCTTCATTTACATTTGCATATCTATCACAAATATCATGTATTAAAATAGTTTGCTTGATTGAATCGAAAAGACCTCCTGCATTATCGGGGTTCACAACTGCGCTTGGCATCCCACCAACATTCAAATACTCTTCTAAAATATCAACATTTTCTTGTAACCTTCCAATCCGTTGATAAAAATCAATAAATTCCTCTAAATCCAACGGATAAACTTTTATTTCTCTTCCATTAGTGCCGAGTTTCTCTAGGATATCTTTAGAAAGCATTTTCGAATTCGAGCCAGTTATATAAAAATCAACATTCGGAAAATCCTCTCTGACAGAAAGAAGCATTTCTTCGAAACCTGGGCACATTTGAACTTCATCAATATAGATGAAATATGGCTTACTATTATCTGTTATTTTACTTCGTAATTCATCTTCAAATTTGTCTTTGTCACGGAAAGCTTTATTACTTCTACTGGCTAGCTTGTACGTCAATACTTGGTCTAATGAATAATCCGCTTTCAATTTTTCAAAATAATTAACAAGAATATAAGATTTTCCGCATTGTCTAATACCAGTAAGAACTTTAATAAGTCCATCGTTTCTTGATTGATTTAAAATTTTTAAATATCTTGGCCTATCATAGTTCATTTTATCTTGCCTCCAAAATAATCATCAACTGTTTCTACGGTGACATCATAAAATAACATTCTCATAGTTTCTGTTCCAGATAGTATGTTTTTGGGGCAAAATCTATCAATTTTTCGCATCTCACGAGATAAATTATCAACTTCTTCAGAAGTTAACTGATATGTAAAAGAAACCATTTTCATTTGTTGATTAAAAAGATCGGTAATAAAAATATAATTCTTTTCATCCAAATTGCGTTCAACAAAATCCACCTTAAAAGAACTAAAATAAAGTTCCAAAAACACACCATTCAGTAATATTTGTTCAGAATGAACGCCTTTATCACACCCCTTCAATAATTGTATTAATAGCGGAATATCCCTAAAGAAATATAAGAAATTTGTTGATAATCTCTTTTCTTTCTTCGAATCATACTTAGAACAAGGTACAATAAGGCCATTTTTGACCAAATCATCTACAACTTTTCCTAAAATATCCTTATGGATAAAAACACCATTCTCATAAAGCAAATCAGCTATTTTTCTCTTTGAAAGTGTTACACCTACATTGTAGGCTAACACTCTTAATAAAGAGTTAAGTTTTTCAAGCGTAATTCTCGATGAATATTTATTGCAAATATAATTTTTAACCTCAGTAAATTTCTTCTTTCTTTCCTTAGAAAAAGGCAAAAAATAAAGATAATCATTAAATGAATATGGAGTGTCATTATTTTCGTAAGCGTCGAAATAAATAGTGCACAATTCAACACGACCGGCCAAATGAGTAGTTACATAATTATAATCAAATGATGATTTGCAAACTAAAAAGATTTTTATATTTTCATAATCATCATAAATAGATCTTACCAACAAATCATTTTCATTATTGAATACGTAGTTATAGATAAAAATAATATCTTTATCAAGATTCGATTGGCCGTCCCATTTTTCCAAATCAATTAATGCAAAAGATTTTGCAAAAGAACTTTCAGATGAAAAATACTTATCCAAAACCAGAAAAGATTCAACTTCATCATTTTTATCTGTTTTAATAACTGTTATTAACGAGGAGGCAATATATTTATTAAAAATATCCAAAAGATTATTATGTTTTCCCATCCTTCCACCTCTCACACCTATTATAACAAAAAGAAAGAGTTTTGGGTACGTTTTTTCATTGTTTGGCAAAATGTACCCAAAATGTCTTGACGCTTTAAAACAAACTATTTAGATAACAGTAAGCATCACTAAACATGTGCTCTTACAAAAAGGAGTCTTCCCTGCAATAGATTCCTTCTCAAAATTTAATATATATCATACCTCAATGGGTATCCCCTTCAAGTTCACTCTTTCTCGAGAAGGAACGCTTCTTATAGGAAAGAAATATAGTACCATCCAATCATATAATGGCTATGAAGAATAATTTGAGATTTGTGGAATTATGAATTCGGCTGTTAACAAACATAGAACCGATCTCACCTATTGTCGCTTATCAAAGTCCATATTGACGTCTCTTAATATAGAACAAAGTCAGTAATTTTTAAAAATGCTTTTTAGATTACCATTTTCAGATTCCAGAAAATAACCATCACTTGTTTTTATACCCTAATATTTCTTTGATAATTATCACTTAATTTTACAACTCAGCTAGTTTTTAAATATCATATCCTATGAATTATACTTTGGACTATTTATTATGCGTTAAAAAAGAGAAAAGTTGTTGATTTCAAATTACCAAAAAGGTAAAATGAAATAGTAAAGCGGCGAGCATATGAAGATATTATACAGCAACAAAAAAACAGAACGATATTGCAACGACTTTAATAAAGCAGTTAAAGAATTTGGCAAAGAGGTGGCCCAAAAATTATTTGATTTGCTAAATGCAATTGAATCATTCCCTACACTTCTTGATTTAGCGGGATTTCCACAATATCGATTGCATGCTCTCGTTCAAAATAGAAAAAATCAGTACTCCTTTGTCATACACAAAGGATCCAAATGGAGATTGATAGTATACCCGCTCGATGAAAATGGTAAGCTACTAACAAATAGAACAAACGAAAAAGAATTGCTTGGTAAAGCTGTGATAGTAGAAATATTGGAGATAAGTGAACATTATGACTGTTAAAGGAAGAATTGTAAGTCATCCAGGTATCTATATTAAGGACGCTATTGAAGAATTAGGATTGAGTCAAAGTGAATTTGCTTTTAGAACAGGATTATCCGTTAAAACTGTTTCAACTCTTATTAATGGAGAAAGTAATATCACTTTTGATGTGGCTACAAAATTGGCAAGCTTTTTCCATAATAATATTGATGGTTGGATCAATTTGCAGACAAAATATAATCTCTTTTTGAACGAAGAAAAGAAAAACGCAGAGTACACTAAAGATTGGAAAATTGCCAAACAATTTGATAAAGCATTTGTCACAAATTTCTTGCATATTCAAATAGATAAAAGCAATAAAGAGACCACTATTGATGAATTAAGAAAATGCTTTAATGTCACATTGTTGCAAAACCTAAAATACGAGGATTTATATGCGTTTCACAAAACAAGCACTAATAAAAACTTGAATGAAAAAACAATCATTATGAGAAACGCATGGATTTCTCTTGCAGAACAGGAAGCAAGAAAGATGGTTTGTTCTCCTTTTAATAAAGAAAGAATTCTCGCACACACAAATTATTTGAGGTCTTTAACTCTAGAAAAGCCAGAAATCATGAGCAAAAAGCTCAAAGAATTTTTGTTAGAATGTGGTGTTAAATTGGTTATTTTACCTTTTTTAAGAGGAAGTAACACAAATGGCGTAACTAAATGGATACCTAATGAAGATTGCGTTATGATTGCCGTTAATGATTGTGGCAAAGACGCAGATAAAATTTGGTTTTCGATTTTTCATGAAATCGGACATGCAATAAAAAATCATAAGAGACATCCAACTATTTCTTATGACAAAAACAAGATCTTGGATAGCGAAGAAAGGGAAGCTAATGAATTTGCGAAGAATTCTTTGATTAACAAACAAGACTTTGAAAATTTTGTGAAATCTAACGATTTTTCAATTGCTTCAATTAAAAAATTTGCTAAATCCCAAAATGTCGCCCCTTTTATAGTGATTGGGAGATTACAAAAAGAAGAGTTGATTGGGTGGGAAAGATATCAAAGCTATAAACCTAAATACGCAATAACTTTCTAAGATAGATTTAATGAGAGTTCATAAAAGCAAGTGTATCTTTTTTGGGAAGCTCAAAAATAACAATTGTCCTTGTGGGATTCTTATTGTTGTGATTCCAGCATCGGTAAATGAATGCTCGAGAAATAAGAACACCCTAATGTATAATGACTTAGGAATAAGCCCGTAATTTTAAAACGCTTATTTAGTGACGCTTACCTTTGACGATTTCCTTTATTTACAAGGTAATATCGAAGCAATTCCTTGTCTTCGTTAGCTAAGACATCAAAAACGTAATCACCCATGCTAGTCTCGGATTCTTTGGCATCAGCAATCAATTTATGATTGTTTAATTTGTGGAAGGTAGCTGTGCCGTTTTCAATAGATTTGTAACCAGCATAAATGTTGAATTTAGATAAGGAACTAATGATATAAGGAGAGTGAGAAGTAATAATAATTTTAGTGCGATCTGTAATATCGCTCAATACTTGAACATATGCGTTGAGCAAAGAAGGATGAACTGTGTTCTCTGGTTCTTCAATCAACATCAAAGGAATATTTGCTTCATCCGCTAATACTGCATGAGCAATGATTAACAACACTCTTTTAGTTCCATCAGAAACAATATTGAATGGTTTATAGGTTGGGAAGTATTTCATCTTAACAATAGGGAGACACAAATTATCTGCCATAACAAATGAAGCGTCCTGAGGAATTGGAGTGGAAGAGTTGGGTTGAATGGGAACAACTTGAACATCAAAATCTTCAATATCAGGGAATAACACTAAAAATGCGTTCTTGATTAGATCGAACTTATTTGGATTCTTTTCCCTTAAGGCAACGAGCGCCCTGGGTAAATTATCCATATCTAATAAATTAGAATTATTTGTTTTGGGTAACAAGATATCACTTTGATATCTGGTTCTAGGATCAAAACAATCTTCACCATAAACATTGATATTATTAATTTCGTTTATTAAACCCGGGTATTGATCGTCAATCTTATCTAAAAACATCAATTTATTGATAGCTAATTGGTGATTGTTTATAGACAAGGGTGTATTGCAGCGAGCGGTAATAGAAGCTTTATAGAAACATTCGCTCCCGTCTCTTTTTAATAAAGTCTCAAACTTTAAGTTCCCAGATACGCGGGCTCTTAAGTTTTCTTCTAAAATGCTTCCAGCTAAATTAGAGTCATAAGACAAAGTGTAGGAATAAACGAAGTCGAACACTTTATCTTCCTTAGTAGTAGTGCCAGAAACAACAAAATTAAATGGTTTTGTTATAGCATGGATATCAAAAACATTTCCAATTCCTCTTTGGAACAAACTTCTTTTCTCCATTTCGGTAGCTCTAATAAAATTGAGTCCGAAATGAATGCCATCTAAAATATTAGATTTGCCAACGTTGTTTAAAGAAATTAATCCCGTCAATTTGCTAATGTCTATAGAAATATAATCTAGATTTCTAAAACCACACAATGTAATATTTGTAATTTCCATAGCTTTCTCCTGGTAATAATACTATATTACTATGTTTAAACGAAAAGCAACGTTTTTTTTCGTTTTGAATCAATTTTGGTCAAAATGATGAAACAATTCTAACGAAGAGGGGACTACTCCTTTCTTTTTAAGCGCATATTATCTTTACTAAGATAGTGTCTTGTGATAATCTAAAATTAAACAAATGTCGTTTGACTTTGAAAACGTTCTAGGAAAGAAGGTAATACCACCTCCTTATGACTGATGTTGGTTTCACACATAATTAGTGTAAGTCTCTTGAACTTTTTAAAGAATAAGTTTTTCCCCTATGTTTTCAAAGCTAACCTATATTTTTCAATTTATTAATTGTGATAAAAAGTAAAAAATGAGAAAACAATTATGTTTTAAACAACATATTTATACATGTTCTTTTGTAGAATTTTGCTTTATTTAACATTTTTCCTTTGCTAACGCACCTTATCATACTATATAATAATTTGGGGGGCATATATGTCAGAGCTTCAAAAATATTTAGACGAAAATTTAGATTCTATATCTTTTAAAGAAAACAAAAATAACACATCTTTATTAGCGGAATTAGGAACGCAAATCAAAAATCTAAGAAAAGCTAACGGCTTATCTCAAAAAGAATTAGCTTCCCTTTGCAAAATTGATCAAGGAAACTTATCAAGAATTGAGAAAGGACAAATGAATTTAACCATTTCTCAACTTCAAAAGATAGCGGATGCGTTACAGATGAAAATTCAAATCACAATGGAGTAGCAAAATGAAAGAAGCAAGAATAGATTCCTTATCTATCAAATCGTTCCGTGGGATCAAAAACTTAACGGTAGAAAACTGCGGTGATGTAAATATCCTTTTAGGGGATAACAACTGCGGCAAAACTTCTCTTTTAGAAGCGATTCAGTTTTTCCGTGGTCCTAGTTTTGATAACATTTTGAATTCTTTACAAGATAGAAATGGAGAAGCAAACCAATCTGATTTTGCCAATCTTGCTTACGCTTTCCCTAATGGTAGAGAAAATATAGATATGGATGCTCAAATCAATGGAAAGCATGTAAGAGTTTATTTAAATCACACTATCGAAGATATCATCTTCCAAAAAGAAATGCTTTTAGATGAGAACGTTTCAGCAGATGATTATCGTTATTTACTCAAATACATTGATGGGAAAAAATTAGAAGGAAAGAAAACAAAGCTGATGAGGATTTCTTTTGCTTTTAATAGTTTTCAAAGAGTTTATTCTCTTCTTCCAGAAAATTTTATTTCTCAGTTTATGAGGGAAAAACAAAAAAATCGAGACTTATACTCTATTCATTATCAATCTCCCTATTCTCACTTCCGCATTTCTTCTTCTGATATCTCTTATATTTTAAGAAATGAAGCGTATTACAAAGTTTTTATTAAAGTTCTTCAGATATTTGATTCTAACATCCAAAAAGTTCAATTAATCGAAGATGAAAATGCCTTAAGGCCCGAGGTTTATATTCAAAGCGGAACTTCAAATCCTGTCCCTTTATCGATTTATGGCGATGGCATGAAAAAAGTGATCAGTATCGCTTCTATGATTGCACAATCTACAGATGGCATCTTACTGATAGATGAGATTGAAACTTCTTTACATCACAGCTATTATCAAGATGTCTTTTCTTTCTTGATAAAGGCTTGCAAAGCTTTCCATATTCAGTTATTTATCACTACACATAATGAAGAGGTAATTTCTTCTTTTGCAAGTTTTAATGAGAATAATGAGGCAAATGCAAGTATTCAATTCTACACCCTTCGTAAGAAGGAGGACGGTTCTTATATCCGCTCTCTTTCGGATTTAGAGTTAAGAAGATACCAGAGTCTTGGGATTGAGGTTAGACAGTAATGGAAAATTTTGATTTTCAGCCTTCTTTAAAAAAGATTCATAATGATGTTGTTATCTTAGTAGAAGGTGTATCGGATATCGCCTTTCTAAACCTATATATTTGCAACAGATATGGGTTTCACTTTGTCAATATCTATAATCTTGAAGAAATAAATAAAAGAATGAGCGGAAACGTTTATCAAAGCAATAATAGTTCTCAAAGACTCTATCTTTTTAGTACGGATGGAAAAGATAGAATGCAAAAAGCTTTTGAGAATATAAAGCCTTTGATTTTTAATCAAAACATTGGTTATTTCGTAAGCGTAACTAAATTAGCGTCATTCCTATCATGCCTCTGATTGCCTATGATAGTAGGCAAAAGGAGGCATTTTTAATTATGACTAAGGATGACTACAGAAAACTGAAGAAAGAAATAGAGAGTTCCGGAATGTCGATA
>JAFUFH010000059.1 GCA_017470005.1 Bacilli bacterium
ATTATCTCGAATTTGCTGCCGAGTGAAACGGCATCGCTGAAAAATCTTATAATTAAATGGCATGGATAATAGTATAAAATAAAAACTGGTCAGACTTTTAGTCTGAACCAGTAAAAGTGTCCGCTAGGACGCTATTTGCTCTTTCTTTATAGCTTGTTTATCTAGTTAGCAACTAGTTTTATAATTAGAAAGTTGGCTTGTGTTTTAAAACATTTATTTATAAATTTAAGATGCCTAACGGCTTCCTAGTTTTTAAAACTAGATTAATTATTCGATATCGTGTTTATGTATTTTTCCTTTAAAATATCTTTAAATCATCCTATAATTAAATTTATAAATAACTTTATATGAATAATTTTGTCAACGAAAAAAATGTGAAAATCATCTCTTACACGCTATCTCTCCTATTCATGTTTTTACATGTTTCCTTACTAATCATTTTTTCTCTTCACAGCATTACTCCGCTATGGATTTTAAATCTCTTCAGCGCTTCTTTTTATGTGCTGATGGTCTTCTTTGTTTATAAGAAGTGGTATTTTACTTTCACCATCGTCTCATTTATAGAAATTTGTATCAATATGGGAGTCACGATATATTTCATCGGGTGGGGAAATGGATTCCAGATTGTTTTGATTGGTATTTGTATCTTGTTAGCTTATGCCGAATATATCGGAAGAACACTGCACTATAGAGCCATTCGCGCCATTTATATGATGTCTCTTCCTTTTGCTGTTTATGTGACTTTCTATGTGATTGGATTATTCCATGAAGCTCCTTATTCTCTCCCTCAATATGTCGTTATCTTCTTTGAAATCGGATGGGCAATCATCGTCTTTGTCATCATGTCATTGATTCTTCATAACTTCGTTGTGATCTCTACGAGAACACAAGAAGTATTAACCGATGAAGTGAAACATGATGCTCTCACTTCTCTTCCCAATCGTTTCTACATCCGTGATTATTTCACTTATGTAGAATTGCAAAAAGAACAGGAAGGATTCTGGGTTGCTATCATGGATTTGGATGATTTTAAAGCCATCAACGATACTTATGGACACAACTGTGGTGATTATGTCTTAGTCACGGTCTCTAAAATCTTGCAAGATGTACCTAAAGGAATTAAAATCTGTCGTTGGGGTGGAGAAGAATTCCTCTTGTTAGGGAAGGATAGTGTCGGGGAACAACTTGGTGTCTTAGAAGAAATTCGTCAAAAGATTGAACAATATCCTTTCAAGTTTGAAGGCAATTCTTTCCACCTCACTTGTACAATAGGTTGCACACACAAAAGAAAAGAAGAAACCATCCACACTTGGATTGGTAGAGCGGATGAGAGACTCTACAGAGGCAAGCAACAAGGTAAAAATACGATAATTTATTCATAAATTACGAAATTAATTGTAAGTGAGGGTTATAAGCTTTATAATTTAGTCAGTTGTTTTAACGAGCGAAAATGGAAACACTAAAAGAATACTTTATCCACAATTTCTTTTTGGTTTGTTTGGTCATCAGCACCATCGTCATGGTATTACGATCTTATCGAGCCAAAAGAGGTATCACAGTGCTGATGCCTGTTTTAGTTGTGTCTAGTGTTTTCCTTCTCTCTATCATTTATGCCATCGAACAATTTGCAGCCAAACATGAGGATCTTCTCTTCTTAGCTACTCTTTGTTGTGCCCTTGGTTTTATCATCAGACCTTTTGTTTTATATTTCTTCATCCGCATCTCTATCGACTTTGAGGATAAAAAATGGATCAACTATACTATTTTATCTTTGATGGGAGCTAACGGAATCGTTTATCTTTTGTCCTTGTTCACCTTTGCTCCTGGTCTTACGCATGTCATCTTCTATTACACGGTGGTAGAGGGAGTAATCACTGTCATTCGCGGTCCTTTGTTCTATTGCTCTCATGTGATTGTTGGTGTGATGATGGCATTCTTTATCGTCTATTCCATCTATCATTTACAAGGCAGAAGAAAACTGGATGCTATCGCTTCTCTTATCTGCGCCGCCTTTGTCGGAGTTGCTGTCATTTTAGAAACATTATTGATTGCGGATAATTTATTGAATACCACTGTCGCTATCGCTTGTTTATTCTATGTCGTTCACCTTTATCAACAAGCTTTGATTCATGATCCTCTCACCAATTTATTGGACCGCAAAGCCTATTATTCGGATATTGAAAAAGTAGAGAATAAGATCACGGGTGTCATCGTCATCGATATGAATTCTTTGAAAGAACTCAATGATGCCGAAGGGCATGAAGCCGGAGATAAAGCGCTCAGCACGATTGCTTCTTCCATTCTTAAGACGATGGATAACAGATATATGTACGCTTATCGTATGGGTGGAGATGAATTCATTTTGATCTCTACTTCCAAAAAAGAAGACGCCATTCAAAAAGAAGCGGAGAAGATTCAAGACGCTTTAAGTGTCACACCATATTCTGTCTCTTTAGGATATGCTTCAAGAAAAGATATGACTTTGCCTTATAAGCAATTGTTAGAAGAAGCGGATATGATGATGTATAAGAACAAAGAAGATTATTATTGTAGAGCCGGTAAGGATAGAAGGAAGAAAAATCGTTCTGCTTTCTAAAATAGAGAACAAAATCAAAATAAGAAAGGAAAGGTTGCTTTCCTTTCTTTTTATTAGCAAGATATAATAAAGATGCTATGGAGGAAGGATTATGTCTTATTGTTTAGGAGCCGATTTAGGAACCAGCGCGATCAAGATCACTCTTTGTGATGAAAAAGGAAATGTCGTTTCTAGTATAGAGAAGGAATACCCTCTCTCTATTCCTTTCCCTTCTTATTCCGAACAAGATCCTCACGATTGGGTGAGAGCCTTCTTTGATGGTGTGAAAGAATTAGCGAAAGGAAGAGAAAAAGAGATCTCTTCTATCTGTATCGATGGACAGATGCACGGCCTTGTCGCTTTAGATGAACAGGGGGAAGTGATCCGTCCTTGTATCTTGTGGAATGATTCTAGAAGCGAAAAAGAGTGTGTTTATTTAAATGAAGAAATCGGGAAAGAAGTTCTCTTAAAAGAAACGGGTAATATCGCATATCCTGGGTTTACGCTTCCTAAGATTCTTTGGATGAGAAATCATGAGAAAGAGAACTTTGACAGAATCAAAACCGTTTTACTTCCCAAAGATTATTTAAATTATGTATTAACTGGAGTTCTCTCTTCTGATTATTCTGATGCTGCAGGAACTCTTGTTTTGGATGTGGAAAAGAAATGTTGGTCTAAGAAGATGATAGAGATCTCAGGATTAGAAGAATCCTGTTATCCTTCTCTTTGTGACACGGGAACCTTATTAGGAAAGGTGAAGAAAGAAATCTTAGAAGAATTAGGAATACAAAGAGAAGTCAACGTGTACCAAGGCGCTGCGGATAATGCCGCTGCGGCGATTGGAAATGGCATCATCTTAGAAGGCGAATGCAATATCTCTTTAGGAACTAGCGGCACGATCTTTGTCAATTCTAAGAAATACACTTATGACGAAAAAGGAGCGATTCACTCCTTCTATAGCGGTACTTCTTCCTATTGTTTATTAGCTTGTATGCTCTCCGCTGCTTCTTCTTTAAAGTGGCTCAATGACAATATCTTCTTTGAGAAGGATTACAACAAAGATCAAGAGAAGATCAAAGAAGAAAATTTAGGTAGAAACCATGTCTATTTCCTCCCTTATCTGATGGGGGAAAGAAGCCCAATCAACGATCCAAAAGCCAAAGGGGTTCTCTTTGGATTAGGAATGGATAATCAAAGAGAAGATATCACCCAAGCGGTTTTAGAAGGTGTTTGCTTTGCCCTAAAGGATTCTCTTCTTGCCATCAAGAGAATGGGAGTAGAGATCAAAGAATCTTATCTCACCGGAGGAGGAAGTCGTTCTTCTCTTTGGAAGAGAATGCTCTCTTCTATCTTGAATATACCTCTTTATTCTGTGACCTCCTATGGCCCTAGTTATGGAATGGCGCTTGTTGCCTTAGTCTCAGAAGGACATTTTAAGAGCTTAGAAGAAGCCAAGAGAGAACATATTGAAGTGAAAGAAAAAATCTTCCCTGAGAAAGAGCTTGTCGCTCTTTATGAGGAAAGATATCAAGAATTTTCTCGCATTTATCCCAGCGTGAAATCTTTATTTTAACGAGTCTTTAAATTTCTTAGGTGTCATACCCGTCTCTTTTTTGAAAGCGACGATAAAATAAGGGTAGTCTTCAAAGCCAACCTCACTTGCGATACTAGAGATGTTGACATTTTTATCCTCTCGAATCAGATTCTTTGCTTTTTCGATGCGAAGCTTTTTGATGTGAGAGGCTAACCCTTCTCCATACAAGCGATTGCTGATTTCATAGAGAGCCGTTTTCCCAATAGAGAAATACTTACAAAGGGCGGGAGCAGACAAATCTTTTTCTAAGTTCTCTTGGATATAACGATCGATTTTGAGGGGTAAGTCTTCATACTTTAAATAGGCTAGATGATTATAGACAAGATAAGAAGCGACTACTTCTAGCATATGCGAAGCAGCCAAAAGATATTTGCCATCAAATAGAGGCATATCTTGGATGAAAGATTCAATCTTTTCTTTCTCAAAAGGATAGCGCCCTTTTAGGTGCATCAGAATCTTTTCTAAGGCTTCCTCATGACTGGAAGAATTCAAGATGTGAGAGAAGAAAAGATACCCGATGGTCTCTTTTCCTAAAATCAAAGGGGAAATGATTTCTGTGATACCGGCATGACAGGTATAAATCAAAGGCTCATTGTTATGGATGGCTAATTGCATGTGAATCTTGTCACATTCTTTACAATCCTGATTAAATCTTTTGTCCTCCCTAAAATAGGCACAGAGAGGTACTTTCACATTCGGATAAGAAAGGATCTCTTGAAAAGAGGCATCGAATACCGTGATTCGAATGTGTGTCAGAGTGTAGAAATCCTTGAGCTTTTCGCTGAGTTCTTCTTCATTAAAATAAGAAATCATATATTTGGATTATAGTTTAAAGAGCGAACAAAAACAACATTTTTCATGACATAGTAAAGTAGAATCTTCTACAAGTTAATTTATAATATTATTAGTATTAGCAATAGGAGGCTTTTATGATCATCCATTCTACTGATGAAAGATTGTTTGAAACCTATGGTAGAGTCATTCGTGGTTTTGACACTTCTAAACTTTGCCTAGACTTAGAAGAAAACACCCCTTTACCAAAGGAAGGAACCATCTATGTTCCTAGCGATGAAAACTTAGAAAAGAATGAACTCTTTTCCAAACTACAAGATAACATCTATGGAGGAATGCCCATTCAATTCGGTTATTGCAATGGATTCAATACTAAACTGAATTGCTTAGAATTCCACAAAGATAGTGAACTCAATCTCTCTAATCAAGATTTCATCCTTCTTCTAGCAAGAAAGTGGGATATGATCGATCATTGTTTAGACACTTCCCATGTCGTCGCCTTCAAAGTTAGAGCAGGAGAATTAGTGGAAATATATTCTACAACTCTTCACTACGCTCCCTGTCAAAGCAAGAAGGATAAAGGATTCAAAGTATTAGTAGTTCTTCCCAAAGGTACCAATACCGAAAAACCCAATGTGGAAGTCAAAGACAAAGAAGACGAATACCTCTTTGCTAGAAACAAGTGGTTATTCGCCCATAAAGAAGCAAATGAAGTCAACAAAGGAGCGCTCATCTCCCTTGTTGGTAAGAATATCGATTTGAGCAAGGATATTTAATGGAGGTTCGTATGAATAATATTCCTGAAGTAAAACTTGGCATCATTGCCGTCAGCCGTTCTTGTTTCCCTTCCTCTCTCTCTGAAATGAGAAGAAAAGCTTTAGTCAAAGCATATCATGGAGAGATTTATGAATCTGAAGTCATCGTTCAAAATGAAGTGGATACCCTTCATGCTGTCGAAGATGTTCTCTCTCATCAAGTCAATGCCTTAGTTGTCTATCTAGGAAACTTTGGCCCGGAAACTCCGGAAACCATCATCGCGGATAAATTTGATGGTCCTATCATGTATGTTGCTGCTGCCGAAGGAGATGGAAATCTCATCAACGGAAGAGGTGATGCCTATTGTGGACTTCTCAACGCTTCTTACAATCTCAAGTTGAGAAATCGTAGAGTTTATATCCCAGAATCTCCTGTGGGAAATGCAACAGAACTCGCTAGAGAAATCACCAAATTTGTTCCTATCGCAAGAGCGATTTTAGGTTTGAAAGGATTGAAGGTCATCGCTTTTGGTCCTAGACCAGATGATTTCTTAGCTTGTAACGCTCCCATCAAAGCGTTATATGATTTAGGTGTTGCCGTAGAAGAAAATTCTGAATTAGATCTTCTTGTCGCTTACAACAAACACAAAGATGATCCTAGAATTCCTGCGAAAATTGAAGAGATGAATCAAGAATTAGGATTGAAGAATCCTTACAAGGGAGTTCTCCCTCGTCTTGCTCAATATGAGCTCACTCTCTTAGATTGGGCCCAACAGCACAAAGGAGCAAGAGAATTTGTTTGCTTTGCAAACAAGTGCTGGCCCGCATTCCAAACCGAATTCCGTTTTGTTCCTTGCTATGTCAACTCTCGTTTGGCTGGCATGGGAATTCCTGTTTCTTGCGAAGTGGATATCTACGGTGCTTTAAGTGAATATATCGGTATGTGTATCTCTGGTAAGACTACGACTTTATTAGATATCAACAACACGGTTCCGGAATACATCTATGAAAAAGAGATTCAAGGAAAGTTCCCTTATCGTTTAAGAGAAACCTTCATGGGATTCCATTGCGGAAACACCTGCTCTTCTCTCTTAAAAGATCCTCACATGGGATATCAACTCATCATGAAGAGAGACTTAGAACCCGATTTGGAAGAACCGGATATCACTCGTGGTACCATGGAAGGAAATATCAAAGCCGGTAAGATTACTTTCTATCGTTTGCAATCTACTGCTGGAACTCAATTGAAAGCTTATGTTGCGGAAGGGGAAGTCTTAGATGTGGATTGCCAATCCTTTGGCTCCATCGGTATCTTTGCCATCTCGGAGATGGAAAGATTCTATCGCCATGTCTTGATCGAAAAGAATTATCCTCACCATGGTGCGGTCATGTTTGGTCACTATGGAGAAGCCTTCTTTGAAGTGATGAAGCTTTTAGGAATCGAAGATATCTCGTATAATCAAAGTGCCTCTCTTCCCTACAAGAGCGAAAATCCTTTCAAGAAATAATTATGAAAAAACAAGTATTTAACCCTTATTTACCTCTGTATGAATATATCCCTGATGGGGAACCACATCTTTTCAATGGAAGAGTCTATGTTTATGGAAGCCACGATCAATTCGGTGCTTTCCAGTTTTGTCATAACCCTTATGTCACCTGGTCTGCTCCCGAAGAGGATTTAAGCGATTGGAGATATGAGGGTATCATCTTAAAAAGAGAGGAAGATCCCGATAACAAAGACGGAAAACTTGACCTCTACGCTCCCGATGTCACACAAGGACCGGATGGCAGATTCTATATCTATTACGCTTATGATTGGCTTGGGAAAATCGGTGTCGCTGTTTGTGATACTCCCTGTGGAGAATTTAAATTCTTAGGACACGTCAAAACAAAAGATGGGGTAGAAATCGGTACAGAAGGACATTCCATCTTCCACTTTGACCCTGGAGTTTTAACCGATGAAGACGGAAGAGTCTATCTCTATAGCGGTTTTGGTGCCACAACTTGGTTCCCTCAAATCAAAAAGGGAAATAAGCCCATGGGATGTTATTGCATGGAGCTAGAAAGCGATATGGTCACCATCAAAAAAGGCCCTGTCAAAGTCATGAATACCGCCAAAGAAGAAGATATTCACGGAGCGAAAGGTCATGAATTCTTTGAAGCCTCTTCTATCCGTAAAATCAACGGAATGTATTATCTTGTCTATTCCTCTATCAACGGACACGAACTCTGTTATGCTACTTCTTCTTCTCCTTTTGGTCCCTTTAAATATGGTGGTGTCATCATCTCTAACGGAGATGTTGGCTATCAAGGAAGAAGCAGAGAAAACGCTCTTTATCCTTTAGGAAATAACCATGGTGGATTAGTGAAGGCTAAGGGTCAGTGGTATATCTTCTATCATCGTCACACCAACTATACCAATACCGATCGTCAAGGATTAGCGGAAAGAGTAGAGATATTAGAGGATGGTTCTATTCCTCAAGTGGAGATGACTTCTTGTGGATTAAATGATGGCCCATTGAAGGGAGAAGGAACGTATCCTGCTTCCATCTGCTGTTGTTTGATTCCTCCTAAAGGAAATGTGTTTTATCCCTTCTTCTTACCGAAATTCTTGAAGAGAAGCAAGACCTATATCACTCAATCTGGTAAAGATAGCGATGAGAAAGAAACCCAATATATTCACAATGTGAGAGGTGGAACTACCTTCGGTTATAAATATTTCGACCTCTCTAACACCAAAGAAGTTGCTTTACATGTGAAAGGCAAATTCCAAGGAAAGATTCGTTGCTACTTTACCTTCTCTAAAGAAGAAGTCGTTCAAGATGTAAATACCGAGAAGGATAGCGTGATTCACATCACTTTACCTTCTCTTAGTCAAAAAGAAGCTCTCTTCTTCACTTTGGAAGGAAAAGGAAGCTTAGACATCTATTCTCTTGAACTGAAATAGAGATAATAACTGCTTGCGAAGAGATTTTCTTTTCAAGCAGTTTTTTGATGTTCAGATATTGTTCTTGATTTCTCATTTTAAAGAGAACGTCACTGTTATATAATATTGCTTAGAAAATCGAGGTGAGTTATGGCTAGAATCATTCTTGTCGGTGGAGGTTCTTCCTCTGGTAAATCCTATTTGACTAGAAAAGTCGTTGAACAAATCGGCGAAGATAAAGTGACCCGTATCACCATCGATGATTATTACAAAGATCAGAGCAAAGTTCCTATGGAACAGAGAATCACGGTCAACTATGACCATCCCAAAGCTTTCGATTGGGAATTGATGAGAAAACAGATCTTTGATTTAAAGAATGATTTACCTATTGATAAACCTGTCTATGATTTCACCGTTCATAATAGAAGTGATAAAGTTGAACATATCGTTCCTAAGAAATTAGTGGTTGTGGAAGGTATTATGGCCTTAGTCAATCGGGGATTGAGAGATATGGGAGATTTGAGAATCTTCATCTCTGCCACTCCAGAAGTCAGATTCTTACGCCGTTTTATCCGTGACCACAAAGAGAGAGGAAGAAGTTACGAAAATATTGTGAATCAATACATCAAGACTGTCGCTCCTATGTATGAAGAGATTGTTGCACCAAGTGCGAATTACGCGGATTTGATTGTCAATAACGACGGCATTCAAAACTTAGCATTAGAAGTTCTTACTTGTGTTTTCCAAAGAGAATTAGAAATGGCAAATGATGGCTTAGACCATGTTGCAACCTCTTCTAATGAGTTTACCGAAGACGTTCTCTCTTCGGTTTTCCAGGAGTCCGAAATAAAAGAATAATCTTCTCTCTTTTTCAATAAAAATTTTGTTGACTATTCTTTGCGTATGCTGTAAAATTATTCAGCTTGAAGAAAGCAATATCGTTGTGGGGCTGTAGCTCAATTGGGAGAGCGCCTCCATGGCATGGAGGAGGTCGAGAGTTCGATCCTCTTCAGCTCCACCATATAGAACATCTAGGTTTGATGCAGTAATGTATCAAATCTTTTTTTGTTTTTAAGCCATTTTTAATAAAAAAATGCTGAACAAAGTCGCGTTATTGGCTTCATTTTTTGTTTGACGTTTTTAACGAAACGATAGGAAACTCAAGGTAAAATCGACTCACACTTTTAATCTCTCTTTTGTGCTTCTTATTATTGTGTAAGTAGTGGTCGCAAGCGAACCAGCCATAAATAATGACCCTATTATTGTGAAACTTATGAATAGTTTTTTGCATGCGTCTTCAAACGCGATTTGGTCGTTTATATAGTTTTCTAAACTAAGATATTCCTTATCATCTGTTGCAAAAGAATATACATTGATGTACTTATTTTCGGCTTCTGAAATAATTACTTCTTGATAATCGTTTTTAATAACATAAGTATAAGCAATGGTTCCTTCTGTGACCTCTTTTTCTAAACTTCGATTGCAAAGTGAATATGTCGTACTCGTCATATGATATCTGATATCACTGTCTTTGAAACCAAAAGTAAGTGCTCCACTTTTAATATCCTGCACTTCTAAAAAATCTATTTCGCCACTTACATACATAAATTCTTGTTCTTTTATCGACTCACTAGCTGCTACTGGATAGAAAAGAACAAAACCAATAAAGAAAACTTCAATTGCAATAATCGGAAAGGCTATCAATACAGGTAAACATTTATGGATTGCGGCGCCACGAACATTTTTGTTTGTGTATTTATAGCGCTTTCCAAGCCAAATATCATCTTGTTTCAATTCGTTGTTTTGCTTAAAAGTTTTGCGCAGGATTCTGATTAAAAAAATAATGAATAATGGAGCGATGTATATTGCCACGATTAACCAAAAGAATTTGGGCAAATCGTTCTCGTAATCAACTAACGCAAGGGCACAATAAAGAATTAGTGTCGCTACAACTATGATGGCCAAAGATACTAACGCTTCGATGATGATTCGCTTGACACGATAAGAAGAGTACTTCAAACGGTATTCAGCACCTATTTTCTTGTATATTTCGTCGTTATTATTCATATAGTTATTATAATACCTCTGGTTGCATATTCTTAAAATAAATGAAATCTTATTAGGCAATAATAAAATTATTCTTTAATTATTTATCTAATGTGGGTAAAATATTCAAGCGTCTTAATTAGACGATAACATAAAAGGAGAAAATATGAAAAAAGTATCTCTTATTGGTTTAACCATTCTTTCTGCTCTTTCTCTTACTATCGCTTCTTGTGGTGAACCAGAAACTACTTCTAACATTCCTGCTACTACAGTTGAAACTACAACAATTGAAGAAACAACAGTCGAAACTACAACTGACCAAACAACTGAGGGAACCTCTGTGGAAGAAACTAGTTGGGAACCCTTCACTCCCTCTGAAGAGGAATATGGTGTTCTTTTAGGTTCTTTCCGTTCTACCTCTGGCACTTTAGTTGTCGAGATGGAAGGTGCCACCTTCACTCCTGATGGCGATTATGATGAAGTACAATTAACTCCTGGCGCTTATGAAACTATCAAAGTCGATGGCGAGGAGTTAAAAGCTGTTGTTTACAAAGAAGGTTATCGTATCCATTTATCCAGTGGAGAATACAAATTTGTCATCATGGAAACTCTCGACGAAGGTGAATGGCTTGAATACGATAAATTTATGCCTGAAACTGGTGCCTTTGGTGGTGCTTTTAACCTCTGGGAAGCTGGCAGCACAGATGCAAGCAATGTCCTTCGTATCTATGGTAACCAATATGATCCTGATTTGAGTGTGTTAGGTGGATATCCTATCCATATCATGCAGCGTTCTACTCACGGCAGAAGTTATGATGACGCTGTTCTTCACACTTTCTTCACTTTAGAAAATGGTGAATATGTCATCGCTGCGGATGAATACACTCTCGAAGACAATGAATATTTCGGCTATCCTTTCACTGTCACTGATACTGGTCTTCGTTATGTTGGCGATACTTCTGATACCTGGTATCCTGATTTCTCTCTTCTTTGTGATAGAGCTGTCGATGAAAATGGTAAGAACTATCAGTATTCCTATGAAGCGGAATCCGGTGGATTAGTCGATGAAGATACTTATCAAGAGTATGGCACTTATAATGTCGCTTCTGATGAGAGAGGATTCTATTTCACATTTGGTGAGACTGATCCTATCACCTTCCGTATCAATGCCAATGAATTCACTTTCGATAATGGAAGTGAAGAAATCGGTTATGCACCTGCTTGGACTTTCTATGCTGACTTAGAAAATACTCCTCGTACTTTCGAAGGTGATGGAAAGAAAATCACTGTTGGCTTCGATATCGATTGGGATACATGGCTTTACAATTTTGCTCTTTCTATCGATGATGTCGCTATTGAAGGTGCAAAGCTTATCGGTTCTAGACAGGGTATCGCTTATCTCCAATATCAAATAGATGATACTGTCTATTATGGTTATCGTGAATCTGAATATTCTTTAAAAATTCAAGACCAAAAAGATAATGTTTCCATCTATTATGATTCTGATTATTTAACTAATTATTATGTTGGTAGATTTGCCACTCTCACTCAAGATGGTTATACCACTGTCGTTATTGATGAAAGTCGTAATGTTTCCATCGGTGGTGCTGAAGCAGTCCAAGGTACTGTGGAAAGAAATGAAGACTTCGGTATCATCGTCATCAAAGCTGGCGAGTATTCCTTCGGTCTTTTAAGCGAAGACCTCGGTATCTACATCTTGATTAAAGATGATGTTACTACCATGTTCATCAACGAAGAAAAGTTCGACGCTTTAGTTGGCTCTTATCTTGGTCTTGTCAAAGACGGAAGCAATCAGGCTCTCCAATATCAAGATCATGAATTCACTTATCGTGGTGTGAAAGCTACAGCTTCTGCTTTAACCCTTTTAAGCTCTGGTGCTGGAGATTATACAATCGCCTTCATGTTAGCTTGTGGTACATCTATATATTACGTTGCTCCTGACTTTGCTGGTGCTATCAATGTTTATGCTGCTAACAATGGAACTCTTTCTTTCACTGAAAGTGTCTTACTTGCTGACAAATACAATGAAATCGCTGATGGTAGATACATCTTTAAGTCTGAGAAATATGGTGAAGAAATCTTCGATTTAGATGAAACCACTGGTATGATCAACCTCACCACTGAAACTGGTGAAAACCAAGCTGAAATTGTCAGTTATGACAAATATATGTTCAGCCACGACAAAAATGGAAATGTTATCATCTCTGTCTATGTCAACTCTAATGGTAGAACAGTCCCTGTTCCCTTCACTTATGTCAACAATACCATCGTTTCTCCTACTGGTTACATCTATTTGAATGAAAACCTTTTCTATGCTCAAGGTATTTGGACCTTTGGTGAACACATCCTTGTTGTTGATGGCACTACGGTTAAATTAGATGGTAAAGCTATCAATGTTGCCACCGCAAAAGCTGAAGATGGTAGCTACACTCTTTCTAATGATGAATACACCTTTAGTTTCACTGTCGCAGAAGAAGGTGCTATCACCGCTTCCGCAAAAGCTGGCGAAACCACTACTGCAATGACTAAATATGAATTCAAAACAGAAGATTGGGTTGGCACATACACTGGTGACGCTGAAAATACTTGGGAACTCAAGGTCAATGAAGCCACTGGTAAGTTGACTTGCTACAAGAACAACGCTTTCTTCATGGACACCTTCGATTATGTTCTTGTCGATGGCAATGTCTGCATCAAGTACTCTACTCCTTTTGGAAGTGCAACATTCTCTATCGCTGGTGGTAATAAGACTGTTACTGCTACTGGTTCTTCTATTCCTGTTCCTCCCGTGCCTCCTGTTCTTTAAACTATCGCTAAATCAATAGGGGCTGTCCAAGAAGTAAATGCTAATTTCTTCTTTTGGACAGCTCTTTTCTATTTTCTTTTTTTAAAAATTAGGTGGTCAAAACGTAAGCGTTACTAAATATGCGTATAGCAAAAAAGGAGGCAAACCGGCATAATAATGTCAGGTTGTCTCCTTTTATTCTTCATGGATTGGGAAGCCTCTTCCTCATGTGTTCCTCTATCCTCTTTTCGATTCCCTCTGCCC
>JAFUFH010000060.1 GCA_017470005.1 Bacilli bacterium
CCGCCCAACCGCGTGGAGAAGGTTGCGAGGTTCATCGAAATGGCCATTTCGACGAACAAAAGAATCAAATACAGGGACGTCTTCTCGAAAAAGAACGACAAATAGGCTCTTTCTATCAGTCATGTGCAAGTAAGGACTTTTGGATAAAATATCTTTTAAGACCTTGTCTTGTCTTTGATAAAATTCCTCACTTAAATGAAAAGGCATCGTGATATTTAAAAGCGCTCGAAATGTAGACCAATCATAAGATAGATTCTCTTTGATATGGTTACTCTCTTTTAAATAATCAATACACCACTCTATATCGTTCATGTTGTTTACCTCGGACATCAATATTTAAACACATTCATTTGATAGGAAAAAGTACGCACTTAAAAGTAACTGCGCATAATAAAATGAATGTGTATTATAATAATGCTATGAAAAAGAAATCAGAATTGCCGGCGTGTCCTGTTGCCACCACCGTTTCCTTGATTGGATCGAAATGGAAAATCTTAATTATTCGAAATTTAAGAACTAGACCTTGGAGATTTAATGAGCTTCAAAGATCCTTAGAAGGAGTCTCTCAAAAAGTGTTAACAGACTCGTTAAGACAAATGATGGATGATGGACTGGTCATCAGGACAGATTATCAAACCAACCCACCTCATGTGGAATATTCTCTTAGCGAACTAGGAAGACAATTGATGCCCATTATTGATTCCATGGAAGTGTTTGGTAATTACTATAAATCACTATAATAGAAGCTCTTATTTTGAAACCTTCCCTTTGATTTTATCTAGATTCCAACATTTTTAAGATGATTTGGCTAGAATTCTTTGCGGCTTTATCTCCAAAGTCTGAATAGCTTTCATGTGCGTGTCCATCTGCTTTATCACTCAATGCACGAATCACTACCACGGGAATATTATACTTATCGCAAGCTACGGCGATAGAGGCGCCTTCCATCTCGCAAGCATAGGCATCAAATTGTTCTCTTAATCGATGGCAATATTCTTCGTTCTCAATGAATTGATCCCCTGTGGCAATCGTTCCTTTAAAGACATGTACTTCTCCCATGACTTCCACCGAGCAGTTATAGGCAAGCTCTACTAATTCCGGATCACAGTAATAGTATTCCCCTTTATCCTTTCCCATGCCCGGATCTCCACCTGTCCAAATGAAACCATCATTGGTGTATCTTCCATAATCGTGTTCTACCAAAGAATCTGCAACGACAATATCTAACACATTTTCTTCATCAAGAAGGCCACCAGCAATACCAGAGAAATAAACTTCTTTGATATTGTAGTCATTTAACATGGTGGTAACACCCAAAGAGGCTCTGATTTTTCCAATGCCAGATTTGGTTACGACAACATCCTTATTACGAAGCTTGCCAACATAGTAATCAATACTCCCGTCCGTCTCTTTTTTCTCTACTTTCATTTCATCCAAAAGCAAAGCGATTTCATTATCCATCGCTGAGACAATTCCGATATATTCTACCGGTTTATTTTGGCATCCCGAAATAAAAGGAAGAAGAGTGAATAGCGGCATCAATTTATGTAAGAGTTTCATAAGCGTTATCCTTTCATGACAGATATGTATCATTTTACATAAATTAAAGGCATAAAAATAGTAACAAAACCTTTTTTAAGGAATGGGTGGATACCTAGATTATCACCTATTATCAAATAGGCACAATTATCAATCAAAGGAAAAAAGTGGGGTAATAAGTATATCGAAAGGTTATCAAGCGATTTAAAAGAATATGGGAAAGGTTATTCTTACTCGCAACTCAAAAAGATGTCACAATTTGCACATTTCTTTTCAGAAAATGTAATTGGCTCACAACCTGTGACCCAAATTCCTTGGGGACACTTTATGGAATAATCAGTAAATCTTCTTCCAAAGAAGAAATGCTCTAGCAATATGTGCATAATAAAAGAAATACTAACTCTTGTATGAATACAAAAAACTGCGTGTTTCATAGTTCAGTTGATCAATTGAAAAGAATGGCACGTTTTGCCAACTTTTTTAATGAAAACGAAATAGGTCACAACCTGTGACCCAAATTCCTTGGAGTACAATTATTAAGCTAATGCGATTATCTTCTTCTAAAGAAGAAGCACTTTGGGTGAACTCGCTAGATTCCCATACCTAATTTTTAAGAAAAAGTGATAGAAAAGGACTGACACTATGTATCAATCCTATTTAACTTAGTTGGCAGGGTGTAAAGGTTTTAATACAAGTGGAACAAATCAGAAACCCGTGGAACAGATAAATATTAGTTTAAATTTTCTTTTTAATGAATCCTTCAATCTTGTCAAAAGGAATTTTGTCGTGATTTATACCACCATCATATAAGTCGCAGTGTGTAGCATCTTTTACTAATAAAAATTCTTTATTATCACCTTTTAATAATTTATAAGCATCTTGTCCAAAATATAAAGAATGGGCTTTTTCACCATGGACAATTAAAACAGCACTTCTAATCTCTGAGGCATAGGTAAATAATCTTGTATTTAATAATGAGGTTCCTGCGGTAACATTCCAACCGCCATTACTATTTAAAGAACGAGGATGATATCCGCGTGGAGTTTTATAGTAGTCATAATATTGTTTAACAAACCAAGGAAAATCAGTTGGATCATCAACCACTCCACCACCAAGTTTATAACTACCATTTTTAAAATCAATTGTTCTTTGATTATTGATGGCCACCCTTGCTTGATATCGGCTTTCTTCATTATTACCTTCATCAAAATATCCATTACCAGTAACTCTAGACATATCGTACATAGTGACGGCAACTGTCGCTTTAACTCTTGTATCGATGCATGCGGTTTGAATCGCCATGCCACCCCAACCACAAATACCGATGATAGAGATTTTATCGTGGTCAACATTATCTAAATTAGATAAATAATCAACTGCGGCTTGGAAATCTTCAACGTTGATATCTGGTGAATTCATGTATCTTGGTTCACCACCGCTTTCACCAGTAAAAGATGGATCAAAGGCAATGGTTAAGAATCCTCTTTTGGCCATCTCTTGAGCGTACAATCCGCTTGATTGTTCCTTAACCGCACCAAAAGGACCAGATACCGCAATAGCAGGAAAAATATTTCCTGTTTTTGGCCAATACATATCTGCGGCAATTTCAATGCCAAAATGATTTTTAAAGGTTACTTTTTGATGATTGATAGTTTCATCTTTTGGGAAAACTTTATCCCATTCATTAACTAGTTTTAACATTTTATTTTCCTCCATTTATTTATGTTTTGGTAATTCATCAACTTTTAAAGTAGGCTCAGGATTTGGCCAATCTTCTACTGCTTTCTCCGTTCCTGCTTCAATGGCTTTTTCGTAATAAGCTTTCTTAAAATCTATTTGTTTCTTGTAATAATTGAGCTCTTTCATTTGTTTTTTAATGTTTTCTTCTTGCTCCAAAATAAGCTGGTATCTTTCTTTTAATGTTCCATCCCCCTTTAAAGCTAGATCGACATATTCTTTTATCTTTTTAATCGGCATATTTAAGTTCTTTAAACAGTTAAGCATTCATAACCACGGGAAATCCTTATCTTCAAATACGCGTATGCCGTTTACTCTTTTTACTAAAGGAAATAATCCTTCTTTATCATAGTATCTAATCGTATATGTTGAGACATTGAGCATCTTAGCTATTTCTAATATGGAATAACTCATTTTTCTCACCTCACACATATATTGTAAAAGTTAGAGTTAACTCTAGGTCAAGCAAAAAAATAAAAAGGACTGATATTTTGTATCAATCCTATGTTTCTAAGTTGTACAAGGACCACTATAGTAATACAAATGAAACACCCTAGGAAAAAGTGAAACACCCTTTCGTGTAATATAAAAGTACTATCTACTACAGCTCATTTTGTACCCATATAATTATTAGCTAAGAATATTAATTTTGAAAGATGCATGACCTGTGCCATCATTAACGGCGGTAATATTAAATGTTACCGCTTTAATAGTGACCATGTTGCCATATTCACTATTATAAGTGAAGTATTCTTTTAGATTCGCGTCTTGACCCGCCATAATTTCGTTATAGCCATAATTAATGGTCCAGGAGTGGTTTTGCATGACCTTGAATTCCATTTGGGCATCTAAACTAACACGTGCTTCAAATCTATCCCCGTTCTTTGTCATTTCAATGACGCCATCGGTTTCACTCCAACTATTGAAGCTACCAACGATTGTTAAATAGCTGATGCCAATAGTGGCATTAGCAAAATCAGCATGGAGTGTTTGATCACCGTAAATAACAAATGTCACAGTAAATTCGCATAAAGCTTTCATCGCAAATGGGCCTTTATCAAAATTAGGCATTAAGAAGCCACCCCAATCGCTATCGACCATCTGATCAAGACCAAAGTATTGTACCCCTGGATCTTGTACATTAGTGACAAACGCAAATGTTTCACCAGCGTTAACGTGGAAGTCCTCTAGAGTAAATGTCCACTGTTGATCTACATAAGAAGCTTCAAATTCATCTGGAGTATTCTTACCCCAGTTATTGAAGTCACCAATTACATAGACATGGAATGGTTGTTCTGGTACAGGTGGATTAACTTGTACTTCTTCTCTCCACACAGTTAACGTGAAACTATCCATATTCTTTCCGAAATAGAAAATAGCATAAAGGTTATATTGGTCGGAAATAGCTTTTTTAAACGCCACTTCATTTGGTAAGAAATCAAATTCATTGCACCATTCAAAGCCGTTTTTTAATAATTTAGTGCAATATGCTTCGCCTTCTTCGTAAGTAGAATTCTTGATATTTAAGTATTTCTTATTACCTTGTAAATATGGGTCTTCGCTATAGGTGTATTCCACCTTTTCACCATCATATTCAGGAACGCCTAAATTCTTTAATGCTTCAGGCCATTCTGGTTTTGTATAAGTGCTTGGTAAATCACCAGAATAAGTAAATGGCATTGCACCTTTAATTTCTGGATTTTCATTGCTAGTAAAATCGATTTCACATTCACGTTGCACATCATTTTCACCAATCTCATGGCTTTCAATTAATTTGTTATAAGCGGATTCTAAAGTTTCACTAGTGCTATCAAACATCACAGAAAAACTTTTATTTCTTAATTTAAAGAAGAAGGTCAAGGAATTAAAGTCTCTAATTTCTTCCATTAAGCCACCATATTGATCAACATAGTATAAAACGATAACAGTCTTTTCCCCATATCCATCAATGAAGCCATTAAAGATTTGACCGACGGTGGTTTCTTTTGGAATAGAATAGTGTTCTGCTCCGCCAGTTAAATCACCATTCATGGCTCTAATAGCGGATCTTTGTTTCTGTTGATCTCCACCTTGTTCTTCTCTAGTTAATAAGCTATAGATAATATCTTCTTTAGCGATATTGCTGAATTCTTGATAGCAAGTCTTAAGCACGCTATTTTGGGTGCTGGATTTATGAAAGAAAACGTCAGCGTTAATTTCATTAGCGTTCAATCCTAAATCATTATAGAGAGCTTCGCCAACGATTTTAGCTTCACTACCATTTAACTCTCTTGTTCTTTTATTTTTATAATAAACACCATCCTTATACCATGAGCAGGCATCCACTTTATATTTAGCGTCGCCAGTCGTATAAGATTCAAAATTTGGATGAGCCGCATCTTTGACTAAGCGATGGTTATTATCCATACAGAATTTTCGCCACTCACTAATCGCGCTATCTTTGACTTTGACATAGTCATATTCGTATGTGTAGTGTTGATAATATGGTAATTCAGACTCATTATTTTCAGTGACCATGGTCATTTCATAGTTTGGCGTATTATTGTTCATGTCATAGTCAAGCTCAATAGCGACATACCATTTCGTGTTATATTCTTCTTGATCTCGACTAATCTTGATATCAAAGGACACGTCCGCGGTAATTAAATCATTATCATCGATATTGATATCCATACCCATACCAAATGTATAGTTGAATTTATCGTTTTCTTTATCTGATTTAAGACCGGTTTCAATATCTAAATAGACTTCGCCTGTCACTGTATCAAAGAATTTGGTGCCAAATTCATACCCGTTCCCCACTTTTTCCAAGACTTTCTTTATGTATTGGAACTGAATCATTGGGGGTTGATTGTATTCAACATCTTCAAAAAAGTCATCGCGTTTATCTTCGTCAGTATAAAGACTAAATATTGTTGATAGACCTGCATCCGTATTAGAACCACCTAGACGTTCTTTTTTGGGTACCGTAACGGATTTCTTCGCCGTTTTAGGAGATTGGAATGATTTTTCTACACCAGAAAAAGCAAACTTTACTTTCTCGTAACTAGTGGATGGAAGTTTATTACACGCAGTAAGAGAGGCCGCCCCTAATAATAAGAATGCTGGTAAAATTGTTTTTAATAAAAAATGTTTCATATCTTTTCCACCTTAAAAACTCTTTATTGTCTCCGCCCTTATTATGCCATAAATTATTGAAAAAATACATATTTTCTTACAAGCTCGGCCTTTTAAATGTATTTTTGGTCACAAAAATTAAAGCGGTTTAAACAAAAAGAACAGGATTAACGGTGAAACAAACGATTTGATGTCTAGGTAACTAGCTCCTCAAATTTGTACCTATTTGGACCGCTTTGTAGAATAGGCATTTTTGGCTTTTGTCAAATTTTAGTTCTCTAGGCATAACTAATATCTCAAAATACCCCTTTATTCTTTATTTTATAAAGAAAAAAGGACTGATGTTTTGTATCAATCTAATTATCAACTTGTGGTAGGGTGTAAAGTTTTAATACAAGTGGAACAAACTTGAAACCTTTGGAACAAATAAAAGTTAGTTAAATATTCTTTTTAATAAAATTTTCGATATCGTCAAAGGAATCTTAGTCAGCAAAATATTTCTCCTATCAGACATCAAATTGGGAATAATACGTATCATCTTCGAACATCTCAAGTTGTTCTAGCCACTCTTCTTTATCATATGTAAGAGTCGACAAAGCGTCTACACAACTATTTTCATCAATATAATCCTTTAAGAATAAGAAAGTATAAAATTTCTTCATCGTGGTAATCATCGCGGTCATATAGGATTTGCTAATTCCAAGATATTTTGTTATAAGCCAATAACCAAAAAAATCTCCGAAATCCTTATATCCATCAAAGATAGTTCCACAGTAGGAATAGCTAGTTAAATAATAATTAGCAAAAAAACCAACATTATCAATATGTCGATTAATTGTCTTTTTAGATAATTTTTTTGTTTTTAAAAATTGTTCGAATTCATCGATAATTTTGTTATTTGCTTTGCTTATTTCCTCAACCCAAGCATCATAATCCATTTCTTCTTCTTTAGATTTTAAATCGATTATTTTTTGTTTATTTTTCTCATTCATATTAAATACCAATCACCTCTTTTATATAATCTAGAGTCTGTTCTTCTTTTTTAACATAATAAATTAATAATGCATAAGTTGCTTCACTAAAATAAATCTTATCTTCTCTTTTTTCTAGAATTTGCATTTTTTCTAATTTTTCATAATCTTTTAAAAACTCTTTTTCTTCTATATTAAAATCTTTTAATTTCTTCAAAAAAGTTTTATAAGACTCATTGTATGTATTTACAAGAGCGAATAAATATGATTTTGTATTTCTTGGCAAAGATTCGGTAATTGATATTCTTGGCATATCTTTATAGTAAGCACATTTATCCTGCAGCAAAAACATTATTGAAGAATTACAATATGTGATAAGCATCTCATAGAAAAGAAAACAGTCAAAAAATCCAAGCGGACGATAATAATGGATCAAACCTCTTATTCTTTGAAATTGATATTTTTTAAAATATAATTCCTTGCCTATTAAGGCATATAAATAAGGAAATTCATCATATAGTGATTTGAATTCTTTATCTTTTTTAGCAAGATTATCTAAATATAAAATAGCAAACCTTAAGGCGACACTAGAATTCTCTGGGCAATTTTTAACAAAGTCTCTTAATTCATTTATTTTATTTTGCCCAATATAATAAGCCACTAGATGGAATCTTTCTCCTAAATTATCACCCTGATTTAATCCCATCATTTCCTTAATTATTTGATAAGCCTCTTCGATTTTTTTATTTCTTTCATATCTTCCTAATAAGTCCATCAAAATAAACATATAAGGTCTAGTGTCGTAGTCATAATATAGGTCTTCGATATTATTAAAATTATCTTTGATAATTTGCCAAGCATCTTCTTTTAATTTTAAAAGTGCGTCAAGTTGTTGCTTTTCTGGAAGTAAATCCACTAAACGATGCATAGAGTCAATATCAGTTGGATCTATTTCAAGAATTTCATTTAGAACACGTCTTTTTTCACTTTTAGTAGTGGCTGAATCATATTTATCATATAGATTCTCTAATTTTTCTAGTCTTGCATTATCAAACATATCAAATACCTCTTTATTTAATTCTATAAAATTTAATGGTATTAAACCACAAAAATTATTATAAAGTTAATTTACAAATTGAAATTAACAGCAATGTATTACAAAAATCAGCCATTAAGCACTTTATTTTTTTATCAACGGCATTTTTTTCAATAATTATTTTATCAAAAAGCAACGAATTATCTACGGTCTAACGCATGTTTTCAAAAGAAATAGTCTCCCCCTTTAAGGTCGGGAAACAATTGAACCTATTGCTATTTCCGCAGTCGAATGTGTGCTACTTTTTTACGTGGACCTTATTTAAAAGACTTACACGATAGTCCAGACCTTATTGATACGATAACACTATTCACATTTTATGCTGAACTTCTAGCATAGCTAGCAAATAAAAAACTTGCTTTTTTGATATCGAATTGAATCTCTATCGATTTGGTAGCGAGTAATTTTTAGCGTGGCAGGGTTACAGAGTTTTGATACAACGCTACAGTTCATTTCTATCACGCTATAAAAGTATCGGGTTGATTAACACAAAAATTGCTGTAAAATAAATACATATTTATTAGCAGACTATCGGCGTTATGAACTAGCTCTAAGCAAAGTCGACCATACGCAGGTAAACGATAGGACACCCTAATAGAGACCGCAAGATTGGACGTGTTAGGATCTTGCGTTGTGGAAAGCATCGCCCAGAAGGTAAAGGCGGTACATAAATAAATGGCGACCTTTAGGACACGGTTTATGTAGCAATATTACCCACGCTCCACACAAATATCTATTATTTGAACCAGAGGCCATCCAACGAGGGATGAAACACCAGTAACTATGGTTGGTAGGAATATCAGCAGTTAGTTACAAAAGGTGTTTTGAGTTGGATGGCTTTTATTATCCCGATAAAAAATACCTTATCGATTTTATAGGAGGATAAGAAATGATTGTCGACACAAAATTTGTCAAATGGGTAGAGAGCATTTCCCAAAATTACAAAAAGGCTCAAATTAAAGCTGCAATTCATGTTAATAGCGAACTTATCAAATTTTATTATGGATTAGGCGAAGAAATATCTAAAACATCGTTCAAAGCAAGTTATGGAAATAAATTCTACGATTTGTTAAGCGTTGAATTAAAAAAGGCTATTCCTAACGCCAAAGGATTAAATCACCAGAATTTAAGATATGCCGAAAAATTTTATACTCTGTATAAAAACATTCTCCCACAAGTTGTGGGAAAATTGGTTCTAGTGCCTTGGGGTCACCATAGAATTATCATTGACAAATGTAAAACGATTGAAAAATGTTTGTTTTACATCGAAGCGACTATAAAGAGTAATTTGTCGAGAAACGATTTGGAAAGTCGGATTTTGGCGAATGTATTTGAAAGGCATCAAAACACTATAAATAATTTCGCAAAAGAACTACCTTCTTTAAATGATGGAATAGTTAATCAAATAATGAAGGATCCTTATGAATTTGATTTCCTAACCATTAGGGAAAATTATGATGAAAAGGAACTCAAAGATGAGTTAACTAAACATATTGAATCTTTTCTTTTAGAACTTGGAAACGGATTTGCTTACGTTGGAAAAGAAGTTCGTTTGTATTTAGGCTATACCGAAATGTATTGCGATTTATTGTTTTACAACATCAAAGCACATTGCTATGTGGTAATAGAAATAAAAACGGGGCCTTTCAAACCAGAGCATATGGGACAACTAATTGGTTACATCACCACCATCGATGCAACACTCAAAAGTGAAAACGACAATAAAACTGTCGGACTTTTGGTTTGCAAAAACAAAGATAATACATTAGCTAAACATATAATTAACGGTGTAGATTTACCCGTGGGAATTACAGAATATCAATTGTCGAATTTGGTTCCTGAAAAATGCATATCCTCCCTTCCAACAATTGATGAATTAGAAAGAGGGGATAACAAATAGCATGAAGAAATTCGTTTTAAAATGGGGTAGAGGAAGTGTTTGCGGAATACAAATAGTGTACAAGATGGCAATTGTTGAGGAAGAAAACATCGATAATATAAATCCATTAGAAATATTGTCCGATGCCATAAAAAGAAAAGTTCCTTACGTTAGAATAATCCACACTTCTAAAATAAAAAGAAATTATGACTATGGAAGTTGGGTGGATTTTATTGAAGCAGAAGAAATAGAATAAAAGGACTGACACATCGTATCAATCCTATGTTTCTAAGTTGGTGACCCCAACGGGATTCGAACCCGTGAATCCAGCCTTGAGAGGGCTGTGACTTAAGCCACTTGTCGATGGGGCCATTTAAAAAGCTTAATAATGATATATTTTTTTGAAGTAATAATCAAGTAAAACTTGTATTATGACTATATTTCATTTATAATTTTTTCCGCGCGTATTTTACCTTTAGGTAAATATGTCGTAGTAACCATAGATGCGAATCTTGTCGACTAGTCCATTTAGCCGCACCCATCTCCCGATCTGATCAGAAAGGATCAGCTACGCTTAGCTACGTGGGTTGACATCTTGAAACATCTAGAAGAACAACAAAAAGGAGGCTCAAAATGAGCGAAGAAGTCAAAGAAGCTGTTGTTGAAGAACAGCCTCAGGATGTCATGGCTAGCACTGTCCATAATCCTGATGATCCGGTTGTCAGTGCCAAAACTTTATTAGATGCTGGTTGCCACTTCGGCCACAGAGTGTCTAGATGGAATCCTAAGATGAAGCAGTACATCTATGGAAAGAGAAACAATCTCCACATCATCGATTTAAACAAAACTGCAGCCCAATTACAGGACGCTTATCAAACCTTAAAGGACATCGTTTCCAAGGGTGGTAAAGTTCTCTTCGTTGGCACCAAGGCTTATGCCCAAAAGGCCATCCAAGAAGAAGCTGTTCGTTCTGGTTCCTTCTATGTCTCTCATAGATGGTTAGGTGGAACTCTCACCAACTTCCACACTGTTGCTAAGAGAATTGCTCTCTTGAGAACTCTTGAACAGGAAGAACTCAATGGTGAACTCGAAAAACTTCCTAAGAAAGAAGCTGCCGCTAAGCTCCATCTCAAGGAAAAATTAAGTCAGAACCTTGAAGGCATCAAGGAAATCAGAAATCTTCCCCAGGCCATTGTCATTGTTGATCCTAAAGCAGAACACAATGCCATCGCTGAAGCTAGACTTCTCAACATCCCTGTCTTTGCCTTAGGTGATACCAACACTGATCCTGATATCATCGATTATCTTGTTCCTGCCAACGATGATGGTGAAGCTTCCATCCGTATCGTTGTCGGATTATTAGCCGATGCTGTCGTGGAAGGTAAGGGTGGTGAACCTTTATATGCTTATAAGGATGCCGCTACTGCCACTGCTACCATGGGTGAAATGCTCAAGGGTGTCGATCCTAACGAACAAACCAAGGCTATCCGTGCTAAGCTCAGAGACGATGCTATCGCTATGAGAAAGAACGGTAAGAGAGTTGCTCGTAAAAAATTCGTGAAGAAGACCAATGGTCGTTCCTTCAACAAGAATGACGCTAACAAGCAGGAAAAGAGCGAAGCAGTTGCTGAAGAAGCCCCTGTCGCTGAAGCTGCCGCTGAAGTCGCCACTGAGGAGAGCAAATAATGAGCGAAATTATTGAATTGATTAAACAGCTCCGCGAAAGAACCGGTGCTGGCATGATGGATTGCAAAAAGGCTTTGATTGAAAACAACAATGATGTCGAAGCTGCTGCCACATGGTTGAGAGAAAAAGGCATCGCTAAGCAAGCAAAGAAGGCCGCTTCTAGAATCGCTGCTGAAGGTGTTGCTTCTGTCATTGTCGATGGAAACAAAGCTGCTATTGTTGAAGTCAATTCCGAAACCGATTTCGTCGCTAACTCTGATCCTTTCAGAGCTTTAGTCAAAGAAGTCAACCAAATCGTTTTAGCTTGTGAACCTAAGACTTTAGAAGAAGCCAAGGAATGCAAGAACGCCGAAGGCAAGAGCATCAATGAACTCTTCATCGATGCTGGTGTCAAACTCGGTGAAAAACTCGATTTCAGAAGATTTGTCATCGTCAAGAAGAACGATGATGAAGTCTTTGGTCCCTACATCCACATGAAGGGCAAAATCGCTACTTTGGTTGTCTTAAAGGGTGGAAACACGGAAGTCGCCAATGGTGTGGCTCTCAACGTCTGCTCTAACAACCCTACCTACATTGAAGAAACAGATATCCCTGCCGATGTCATCGCCAAGGAAACTGCTGTTCAAATGGAAGCTAGCAAGGAAGATCCTTCCTTCGCTAAGAAACCTGCCGCCATCCAAGAAAAGATCATCGCTGGTAAGGTCAACAAGATCTTATTCGACTCTGTCTTAGCTGATGAACCTTTCATCTTCGATGATAGCAAGACTGTCGGTCAATACTTAAAGGAAAATGGTGCTTGCGTCGTTTCCTTCGTTCGCTACGCTGTTGGTGAAGGTATTGAAAAGAGACAGGATGATTTCGCTGCCGAAGTTGCTGCTCAAGCCGCTGGCAAGTAAATCTTAAATTCTTTAAACATTTAGGCACCCTTTCGGGGGTGCCTTTATTATATAATTAAAGGAAAAGGAGCCTATATCATGAATAATAAGTATAACCGTATCTTACTCAAGCTCTCTGGAGAAGCTTTAAAAGGAGAAAAAGATATCTATTCTAAAGAGTATTTAGAAGAGATTTACTCCATCGTTAAACGCATCACAGAGATGGGGACGGAAGTCGCTATTGTCGTCGGAGGAGGAAACATCTGGAGAGGAAATCTTGCTGCCTCATTAGAAGTGGAAAGAACTACCGGAGATTATATGGGTATGCTTGCTACCATCATGAATGCCATGTGTATCTCTTCTTATTTTGAAAACAAAGGATTGACGACCCGCGTTATGTCTGCGGTCAACTGCCCTCAAGTTTGTGAACCTTACATTCGTAGAAAAGCAATTCGTCACTTAGAGAAGAAGAGAGTGGTCATCTTTGCTGGTGGTATCGGTTCTCCTTATTTCACCACAGACACTACCGCTGCTTTGAGAGCAAAAGAAATCTTAGCTGACGGTATCTTTGTGGGTAAGAATGGAGTGGAAGGCGTCTATGATGATGACCCTAGAATCAACAAAGATGCCAAATTGATCAAGAAGATTTCTTACCAAGAGATTTTGGCAAGAGGTTTAAAGGTCATGGATTCCACTGCTATTGGTTTATTATTAGATTCCACTGTAGATTTGAGAGTTTTCAATATGAACAACCCCGAGAATGCTGTCGCAGTTGTTTCCGGTGATGACTTGGGCACTCTCGTCACAAATAAATAGATTATTTATATTAAATATTAAAAAGAGTAGAATATATTAGAATCTTTTTACAGGAGGATTAATTTATGGAATATGTTAAAGAATGTAATGAAAAGATGGATAAGTCTATTGAAGCCATCAAAGTTAGCATGGCTTCTTTAAGAGCTGGCAGAGTCACTCCCGCTCTCTTAGACAAGGTCACTTGCGATCTTTATGGTGAGACTTCTCCTCTTAAATATGGTGCTACTATCACCGTCATCAGCCCTACCGATCTTCAGGTCAAACCTTTTGACCCCTCTACTACTAAGAACATCATCGGTGGCATCAACAAAGCGGATTTAGGTTGCAACGTTTCTCAAAACGGTGCTGCGATCATCTTGAAGTTCCCTGCTCCTAGTGAAGATAGAAGAAAAGATCTCATCAAGCAGGCAAAGAAATATTCTGAAGATGGCAAAGTCGCTATCCGTAATATCCGTCGTGACTACAACGATAAGGTGAAAAGAGATGACACCTTAAGTGAAGACATGAAGAAGAATATGAATGACGACATCCAAAAAGCTACCGATAAACACATCGCTGAAATCGAGAAATTATTAGCGGACAAAGTAAAGGATATTGAAACCATCTAAGTATGGCGAAAAAATTTGAAAAGATCGATATCCAATCCATAGCTCCTATTTCTCATATCGCTTTTATCATGGACGGAAATGGAAGATGGGCGAAGAAACGTCTCCTTCCTAGAAGTTTAGGTCACAAAGCGGGTGTAGAACGAATTCATGAAATCATCGATTCTTGCTTTGAAGATTATGGAATCAAAGCCGCTTCTTTGTTTTGTTTCTCTACGGAGAACTGGAATCGTCCTGAAAAAGAGATCAAAACTCTTTTCCGTTTGTTAGAAGAATTCTTCGAAAAAGAGATTGACTACTTCATGAAAAAGAAGACACAGATTCGTGTCTTAGGTGACTTAGAGGACCCTCGCATTCCCGATGGCGTGAGAAAGACCATTCAAAAGGCAATCGATACCACTAGCGTCAACCAAGCACATGTCTTCAATGTCTTATTTAATTATGGTGGAAGAGATGATATTCTTCACGCTTGTAAGCAAGTGGTGAAGGAAGTTCAGGAAGGACATATCCAAGAAAAGGATATCGATGACTCCTTGTTCCAAAAATATCTTTACACCAAAGAGCTCTCCAACATCGATCTTCTCATTAGAACCAGTGGAGAAGAGAGAATCTCCAACTGCTTCTTATATCAATTAGCTTATGCGGAATTGATCTTCACTCCCACCTATTGGCCCGACTTCTCTATTTCAGAATTAAATTCTTGTCTTGTAGAATATTCGCACAGAAACAGGCGTTTTGGTGCGATTAAAGAATAATCATTATGGCTATCAATAAATTATCTAGTGGCAATAAAATCGGATTTGCCAAGCGCACAATCACCGGTGTTATTTTGATGTTGGTTCTCATACCAACTGCGGTTTTGGGATCCTGGCCATTTTTCATTCTTCATTTCTTGCTAGCGATTGTCGCAATTCACGAGATTCTAGCTGTTCCAGGAAAGAGCAAATATAACCCTTTGGTAAAAGGTGTCGTTTATTTATTTGTCTTATCTTTCATCTATTGGGGTATTGTCAAGAATTGGCTAACAGACCCTACCACATTCCCGTCCACCTTCTTTGATTTCACTATGTCGGATCTAGTGGTTTCTGTCATGGGAATCATTCTCTATGCCTTGATTCTCTTCCTCATTGCGATTTTTACTCCAAAAGTTCAGCTTTCTGATGTCACCTTCCTCTTCACGATGGGTTTGATCATCGGTTTAGGATTTGTTGGCATTTACTTCTTACGTTTCTTCCCCAACTCTACTGGTTTCATCAAAAATGCTAATTATATAACTAAAGAAGTTTCTATCCCTTTAACTGGTGCTACTACCACGATGGGTAACTACTTCACTGCCTATTGGAATGAGGCGAAATATCCTCAGTGGACCATGTCTAGCTTCCCGATTATCGCTTTATGCATCGGTACTTGGGGTGGAGATGTCGGCGCTTATTTGTTCGGTATGTTATTTGGTAAACATAGAATGAATCCTCGTATCTCTCCTCACAAGACTTGGGAAGGATTCATCTATGGTTCTCTGTTTGGTGCTGTCTTAGTGTTAGGCTTTGCGGCGATTTTAGAATTTGCTTTCCATATCCCGCTCATCCCTGGCTTATTGCAGTTCTCTTATTCTGAACCTTTAGCCTTGATGCATGTCTTAAATGGACAAGCTTCTGTGTTGTTGGTTTTGGTTTCTTTGATGATTCCTGTTGTCGGTAATGTGGGTGGATTTCTTTTCTCCCTCATCAAGAGACAATACGGTATCAAAGATTTCGGAAAAGTGTTTCCTGGACATGGAGGTGTCATTGACAGATTTGATTCTGTGTTGATCAACTCTATTGTTCTTTCTATTGTTTTACTTGTCACAGCCTATGGCTGGAACTTGGTGGTATGAGAGAAAAAATCATTGTATTAGGAGCGACGGGAAGTATCGGGACACAATGTCTAGATATTTTGCGTTTCTCTTCTGTCTATGAATTAGTCGGTGTTTCTTTTTCTTCTAGATATGAGATTTTAGAAGATTATCTTTTATATTTTGATTCGTTAAAATATGTGGCTATCGCCGATGAAGAAAAAGCGAAAGAGTTCCAAAAGAAACACCCTTCCTATATTGTTTTAGCGGGAGAAGATTCTTCTCTTGAATTGGTGAAGACTTGTTCTTCTTGCACTGTCTTTAATTCCCTTCTTGGCAATTGTGGACTACGTCCTACTCTTGCTGCCATTCGAAACCAAGTGGATATCATGTTATCTAACAAGGAATCTCTTGTCATCGGTTCGGATTTGATCAAAGAAGAATTGAAACATTCTAAGAGTCATATTTATCCTGTAGATAGTGAACACGTCGCTTTAGCAAAACTTCTTTCTGAATGTGAGAAAAGAGGGATTGCTAGAGAGAATATTTCTAAACTCATTGTCACAGCCTCTGGTGGTGCGTTAAGAGATTTCAAGAAAGAAGACCTCTCTAAAGTCGCCCCGGAAATGGTCTTAAAACATCCTACCTGGGCGATGGGAGCTAAGATCACTTGTGATAGTGCTACCTTAGTCAACAAAGGATTTGAATGTATCGAAGCCTCTATTTTATTCGATTATCCTTTAGAAAAAGTAGGAGCTATCATTTGTCGTGAATCATTAGTGCATGCTCAAGTAGAATATATACATGAAGGAAGAAAACAACTCTTACAAGAATATTCTCCCGTCTCGATGTCTGTTCCTATCGCTTACGCTCTCTCTAAAGGAGAATTAGGAATGCACATCAACAATTCAGAGGATGAAGAAGCCATTCAAAAACTTCACTTCCAAGAGATTGATTATTCCTTCTATCCTGCTTTCTCTTATACCATTGATTGCTTTATGCAACACGGTAATGTAGGAATGATTTATTATAATGCTGTCGATACGGAAGCGATCAACGCCTTCTTAAAAGGAGAGATTTCTTATTTAGATATCATCAAAGCCTTAAAAGAAATCTCTACCCATATGCCCTCTCTTCCTATTTTGAAGGAAGAAAACTTAAAAGAAGTGATTGCTTCTGCCCAAGATTACGCTCGTCAATTCGTTGCCCATCTCAAATAGGAGCCTATTATGCAATTTCTTCAAACGATTCTAAACATTATCATTTTCTTACTTTGTCTCTCCGCTGTCGTCTGCATTCATGAAGCGGGACATTTGGCGGCGGCAAAGATTTTTAATGTGTATTGTTTTGAATATTCTATCGGTTTTGGTCCCGCCATCTTCAAACACACCTTCAAACACAGAAAGAAGAAAAAGAAGAACGAAGAAGAAACCAATTTATTCACGGCTTCTGAAGCAACAGATTCTGCAGTACCAGAAGAAAAAGAATATGAATTAGGAAAGACTCAATTCACCATCCGCGCCCTTCCTTTAGGCGGATATGTGGCCATGGCGGGTGAAGACGGAAATGAAACTCCGGATGGGAAAGTGGTCCCTAAAGAGAGATGCTTAAACGGTGTCAATCACTTCAAGCAGATCTGTATCATGCTCGCTGGTATCACGATGAACTTCATCCTTGCCTTAGTTCTCTTGTTCGTGACAGCGCTCATCCCTACTCAAGTCGGCGTCTTTGAAAGAAATGATATCGTCTTAACCGAAGATGTCAAATATGCCGCAAACACGGGATTAAAGACCGGAGATAAGATTCTCTACCTCTATCAGACCTATCATCTCTATGATCCAAAAACCGAAACAAAAGTTGATGTCGAATTCCCCTTAGCCGAAGATAGGACAGAATTGACCTCTTATCGTGCCTTCAGAGAAGGAACGAAGAGAGAATCCTATGATGATTTAGAAAAGAGTTGCATCTCTTATGCGGTCTTAGATGTCTTTACATGGTCGAGAAGAAAGTTATTCACCCTTCCTTCTGCCTTTGAAGGAAAAGAAGCTATCAGTTCCTCTTATCGTACCATTACCTTCACATATCAATCCGCAAGCGATGGTTCACTTCACGAAAATGTGACCAGCGAGAGAATCCCAGTGCAAGCGGACCCTGACTTCAAAGAAGAATACGGATTTGGATACTTCGGTATCACTTGTCCTACCATCACGGTTCAAAACTCATTTGGAGATGCCATAGTTGAAGCGGGAACAAACTTCTCTCGATTCTTTGTCGGTATCTATCAAGCCTTAGGCTCTCTATTCACTCCTGATGGCTGGAGAAATGTCGGCGGTATTGTCTCTGTCTATAAAATGACTTCGGAAGGTATCACTTCTGGTTCTGCCTCTTACTTCATCATGCTCTGGGGTTATATCTCTGTCAACTTAGGTTGCTTCAACCTACTTCCTATCCCAGGTTTAGATGGCTGGCAAACCCTCATCGCTCTGATCGAGTCTGTCATCCGAAAGAAATTGCCGTCAAAATTCAAGAATATCTCTAACACGGTTGGACTGGTTGTCATGATGTTGTTAGCTGGATTGTTGATTATTAAAGACTTATTCTTATAAACAAAAAATGGCGCCCCGAAGGGCGCCTTTTTATCAAGGGGTAATTACTTGATTTCAATGAATTTTTCTTTGTCTTCGACTTTCTTAGGCTTGCTGACTAAGAGAGTTAAGATGCCGTTATCGACACTGGCGTTGATATCTTCTCTGCTGACTCTTTCGCCGACATAGAAGGAACGAGAGAATGTACCGCTGTAACGTTCGGTTCTGAGATAACGATGATGATTCTCTGTTCTAGAAGTTTTTGCTTTGATGGTGAGATATCCCTTCTCTAAGGAGATTTGGATATCCTTTTTATCGATTCCAGGGACTTCCACTTCCAAGCGATAATCTTCGCCTTCGTCTTGGATGTCTGTCTTCAATACCTCGTTGGAATTGAAGTCATCCAAGTAACTGTTGAACAAGGACCAGAAGGGATGATAGTTGTTCTCGTCAGTTTCGACTTCTCTACTTTCATTGGTTTTGATTTCATTTTCAGACATAATGTTTGTCCTCCTTTGTTATTTGTATCATTTTTAGCACTCTCTTATCTCAAGTGCTAATTATATTATACCCCTATTTTTAGCACTGTCAATAGGGAAGTGCTAATTTTTTTATTTTTTTCTTTAATACACTGCGCTGTAAAAACTTATTTCCTATCCTTTATATAGAAAAGATAGATATCTTTTTTTATTCTCTAGGAATTTACTTTTTTAAATTTTAGTTCTTTCTTTTTTTGCAGGACTACCTAGGGGACTTATTTTCTTTAAAAATACTTTTCTAGATAAGCCGTTTATTAGCGATTGAGTAGTCTCCGCTTCCACTCATTTTGTGGCACTTTTATGAGAATGTTTGAAAAACATTGACAGGATGTTAACACTCAATAAGAAGCTATGGATTTTCCTTGCATAAAGGACTAAAATACAATTAAACAAGAACATATTTCAGCGAATATAGATTATACTTCAATCCTTCTTCTTTTCTCTTCCCTTACATACAGTCATTCTGTCCCGGTGACGGAACGACGTTTGCTATGGAAGAAAACACAGTGAAGTCCTACCGATCCATCCGATTCCACTTTAAGGGGAATGAGTCTCAATTGAGACTCCTCTCCTTCCTTTCCCATATCGCAAAGAACGTCTACAACTACGCCCTCTTCATTTTGATGGATGATTATGACACAAC
>JAFUFH010000035.1 GCA_017470005.1 Bacilli bacterium
AAAGGGGCTGTTGAAAAACCTACATAACTAATGTGGGTTGGACAACAGCTCTTTTTCTTTATTATTTATACAATCGTCAACAAGCGTAGCTTGTTGAAAAACCTACTTCTTTGCAAAGCATTTTTGATTCATTTACAATCGTCAACAAGCGTAGCTTGTTGAAAAACCTACTTCTTTGCAAAGCACTTCTGATTCAGTTTGCTTCCTCGCTTGGACAGTTTCTTCCAACTCGGCTTCACCTCTTCCTGAGCCTTTAATTCTTCCGGCGCAACCCAGTATTTATTGAGATTCCCAGTTTCAAAGAAACGAAACAGCTTGGCAATGTTCAGTCCAAGAAAATAGAGCATCATCTCCACGCTAACATTCTTTAGTCCTCTTCTCTTGAATCTTGTTCTTCTGTAGTCCTGCTTGATGATTCCGAAGACGCCCTCAACCTGAATGCTTCTGTTGACTCTGATTTCTATTCCTTTCGGTGACAACAGATTCTCTCTTGCAGTCTTCTTCAGTTCCTGGAATTCCCTTACCACCTCAAAAATCTTGAAGTCCTCATTCTGTTCTTTCATGAACTGCTTGCAGTATGGTCGGAATTTACAATCATTGCAGCCCTCTACTCTAAAGAACACTGCATCAGCCTTCTTTGGATGCCGGTTATCTATTTTGACCTCGTGCCCTATCTTCTCATTTAGGCAGGTGATTGTTCCGTCATCATTGAGATGGAAACAGTCGGGTCGTCGTCCAGTCACATTTCCTTCCCATGACTGGTCCTTCACATAGTTTTCTATTCCGTTTTTCTTGAGATAGCGATAGTTGGCCAGGACTCCGTATCCAGCATCTGCACAGACTCTTTTTGGAAAAACTTTATAAAATGTGTGGAATTTATCCAAAACCGGTATAAAATCGTTATAATCAGTGCGCGATTGAGACACATGATAAGAGAAGACAAAGCCCCTGATGACCATTGCCTGAACGTTATAGGCCGCGTGCATGTTGGAACCAAGCCCGGAATAATAGTCAGACTTCAGACACATGGCTGTCGCATCCTTGTCGGTCTTGTAGTATGAATTCCTGTCTGGCCCGCAGAGTTCTTCCTTGGATTCATATTCCAGGATTTTCTCGAGCATGGCAGAAAGAGTCTTGAGTGTGTTTTCGTAGTCTGTATGGTCAAATGATGTCTCCTTCTCTTTCAAACGTGACAATGCCGATGCGATGAAGGAACTCTTTATATACTCAGTGGTCTGCTGAGAATCGGAAAGACCATGTGATAGTATGATGTCATAGGCTTTCTGCGAAATCTTCCTGTGGAATGTCAGAGGCTTCCAGACAAATTTATACTTGTTTGCGTTAGCCTCATACTTTGTTCCGTCAATGAAGGCATCCTCAAAGAGTATTCCCGTCTCTTTCTTTATCTGCTTGCAAAGCAATGAAAAAATCTTTTCTTCATTCGGGACAATCACTTTGTTGATGAACTTGGCAATCGTGGTATAGTCAACTTGGCACTGTTCCATGATTGTTATGTATCTGAGATCGAACTTGCAGGCACTCTCAATTTCTCTGAGAGTACACCGGTCAAAGGCAAAGCCATAGCAGATGACTGCGAAGAGATGATAGTAATTACAATTGGGACGACCACCCTTCTTCGTCTCGTTCTGAACGTACTTGGCGATGACGACACCAACTCCTGAATCTTCTAAAAATTGCAAAAACTGATTGATTTTTTGTTGCTCCTTCACCTCAAGGTCGAAGGAAGGCAACAAAAAGATCTTACCTGTGGTAAAATATGACATGGAAAATATCTCCTAAGCAAAGATATTTTACTAAAAAAGGCCTGATTCTCAACGAATTAGGCCTTTTTGTCATTAAAAAGAGCTGTTGTTCAACCCACATTAGTTATGTAGGTTTTTCAACAGCCCCCATTTTTTATTGGTTGTGGATTCTGATGCCTTCGTGGAGAGAATGGTATTTTTGGATGGTGGCTTCATCGATATCCGAGACGATGATGTCGTAATCGCTCAACTTGGCGGTGTGGATGGTGGCGGTGGTATCGATTTTGCTCTTTCCAAAGACTAACATCTTTTTACTCGCGTTCTGCATCGCGGCTTGTTTGACATCGGCGGTGTTGAAGGTGTTTTCAAAACTACCTTGTTCGTTCATCGCTGCGCAAGAACACAAGAGGAGATCGTAATGGAAGTTGTGAATACTTCTGCAGGTCATCGCTCCTGTGACATCTAAGAGAGAGAAGTTGACTTCTCCTCCAAAGAGGAATACCTTTCCTTCGTTTTTGTGGAAGATTTCCATGGCGATTTGAAGGGAATTGGTAAAGACTGTCTTTCCCGAGAAGGACATTTTCTTTGCTAAGGTAAGAACTGTGGAGGAATTATCTAAGAAGATAGAGGAATATTCAGGGATATATTTCAAAGCGATATCCGCGACAGCCTCTTTCTCTTTGATATTTCTGGTCTGTCTTACTAAGATGGAGACTTCATTCGACTTATCCGTAAAAACAGCACCCCCATGAGTTCTTTGAATGAGACCCATGTTTTCCATGTGGGTGAGTGTTCTTCTGATGGTAGAAAGAGAGGAATAGAAGAGTTTCGATAATTCTTCGACAGAGGCACTTTTGTGCTCTCTTAAATATTCATAAATCTTGTTTTGCCTTTCGATATCGTACATAGTGGTGTGTGCTCAATAATGCTCATTTCTGCTCATATCATAATATCTTTTACATTTACTGTCAATCTATATTAGATAAATGGATTAGTAATAAAATACAATTGTTGAAGATTTTGATATCCATCGAATGTTTAAAGTACACGTGTCGTGTTATTTGTTGTTTTAATATTGAAATTATATTTAGAAAAAATGCTCATTTCAAAAAATGAGTTTTGACTGAATGTGATTGTTTCAATATTAAAAGAACAAAAAAAGTGATTGTAAATCAATCTTGAAATCAAGAAAGAGCAGATTGTTGAAAATGAGGAAAAAGGGATACTACAATTTTGTTAGTTATCTCGTGGCCCTATGGCCATGTCTTTTGCAAAAGGAGGTTAGAATGAAACTAGCAAAGCAAAAGTTTAGAATGTTGTATGTTGTCGCTCCCCTTGCACTCGGAGCAATGATTTGCTCCCCCTTCAGTAACAAGGAAGCATCTTTTAGATTACCTACTGCAAGGACGGAAATCAAATTCGCCAACAACGGATATGCCAAGCCCGCCTATGCGACTCAAGAAGAAGCTCAACAAGCTGCTATCGACATCAATATTCAATTGGTAGCGGAAGGTAGTGTTCTTCTCAAGAATCAGGAAAACGCTCTCCCTTTGGCTAAGGCCACAGAAAAAGTCACCGTTTTCGGTGCTGCTGCCGCCTCCCTTCAAGGTGCAAGCGGTAAAGTTATCGATGCCCTCAAAGAAGATGGATTCGATGTCAACACCACATTGATTTCGGAAGGAAAAAGTCTCCCTGCCACCGATGAAGCAGCAAATGAAGCCATCGGTGAATACAAAGACGTCGCTGTCGTCGTCCTTAAGAGAGGCGGCGGTGAAGGACAAGACCTTCCTGTCATCACTGGCGAAGAAGCCAATGATGAAGAGGAAAATGGTGGCTGGAAACACAAACAGCTCGGTGTTAGAACCTTCAGCAAGACTGTTGAGGGTGAGAGAGTTAACTATCAGGCTGAAGCCAAACACAACCAGATGTTGACTGCCGATGAAATCGCCATGATCAATCTTGCCAAAGCAAAATGCGGCAAGGTCATCGTTTTACTCAACACTTCCAACGCTATGGAAATGTTCAATCTCCAGAACGACGAAGGAATCGATGGCATCATGCACATCGGACGTCCCGGACAAAATGGTCTCAAAGCCATTCCTAAGCTCCTCTCTGGTGAAGTGAACCCTTCCGGTAAGCTTAACAACACCTGGGATAAGGACTTCACTGCCAATCCCACTTGGTACAACTCCATCGCTAACGCTCAAAACCAAGCCGGTACCAACTCTTACATCACTGCCGATGGTAAGACTGCCACTCCTAAGGTTGGTATGCATGGTATCGATTATTCCGAAGACATCTATCTCGGATACAAATATTCCGAAACTGTTTATGAAGAAATTAGACAGGGTCACCTTAAATATGAAGGCGGTGTCCTTTCTACTGGTGCTGGCACACAAGAACAAGCTGACGCCTGGTATAAGGACAATGTCGTTTATCCTTTCGGCTCTGGTCTCTCCTACACTTCCTTCAAGATTGGAACTCCCAAATTGAGCGTGTCTTCTTTGACCGCTGCTCAGGTGAAATCTTCTGAAGGCGCTCCTGCCAAAGTCAAGACTGTCGATGTCACTGTCGAAGTTGAGAACACTGGCGAAGTCGCTGGTAAGGAAGTTGTCGAAATCTATGCTAAAGCCCCTTACACAACGGGTGGAATCGAAAAGGCAGCCGTCTCTTTGGTCGGCTATGCCAAGACTCAACTTCTTGAACCCGGTGCAAAAGAAACTGTCAAGATCACAGTCAACCTCCAGGATATCGCTTCCTATGACTATGCTGATAAGAACGCCAACGACTTCAAGGGTTATGAACTTGAAAAAGGCGTTTATGAATTGATCGCCGCCAACACTTCTCACTGCTCCGCTTCCGATAATAAGGCTACATTCGAAATCACCGATAATGATGCAGCACTCGGTTTAGATGACTTCTCTGATGAGAAGATTGAAAACCTCTTCTCCTCTGGTAGAGCTCAGTCCCTCCGTACCAACAACAACGACTGGAACATGGATGGAACTATCAATGCTGAAGACAAGATGTTCGATGAAGAACAGAAGCTTCTCTCCAGAGCTGATATGGTCGGCACTATGCCTAAGGGCAACAAGACTACCATTTTGGTCGATGGAACTCCTATCGATGAAGTCGAAGAATTCAACGAAGCCAAGGCTTATGCCATCGGCGATTATGTCAAGGTTACCACAACTACCACTGGTGTGACCGGCGGATCCAATGTCGCATACTACAAGTTCATCGCTGCTCATGCAGCTGGTGCCTTCAAAGAAGAAGAAGTCACTGCCCTCGAAGGAACCTATTCCGGTGGATATGTCGTCACTGAGAACTTTGTTGATCTCATGGATTACTATCATGGATACAACCTCAATGCATGGGATACTCAGTATGAATACTTCTCCTTGACCAAAGATTACAAAGCGAACGATATGTTCGGTCTTGAAAACTCCATATTGGTCTACAAGGCCACTTCAGATAGAAAAGCTCCTAGAGAGATCTCTCTCAATGGAGAATTCCAGACCGTTGGTGAATATATCCGCAGCGGCAATACCATCTACAAAGTCACCAAGGCCATCGAAAACCTTGTCTTCAAGATGAATGAAGGTACTGATGGCAAAGCCTCTCAGGATTACAAGGCCGGTGATTACATCACCTATCAGACCTCTAGTTGGGGCGGTGTGAGAGATAACAATGTCCGCGCCACCAAAGATATCGCAAAAGGCACCTCCTTCAGCACTAGAGGAAATGGTGCTAACGTCCAAAACGTCTCTGCCGGTATGAGATTGGTTACTAGCGGAGATAACAAGAACGTCGAAGAAGTCAAACTCGCCGATTACCTTGCTCTCTTCTCTACACTCACCGAAGAAGTCAATGTCGGTGCCTACACTTATTCCGATAAGATCTTCACCGATGATGTCAACGGCTTCTTAGGCCACAACAATGGCCGTGATGTCACAGCAGATGAAATGAAGGGCTGGACACAAGCTGCTTCCACTCAGGTACAAGCCGCTTTGAAGGAAAAAGCTGGTAAGGATTGGATCCTTTTCAATGATCTTAACGGTGTCGATTACTTCGCCGAAGAATATATCATCACTAAGGGCAAACTCGCCGGTATGACCAACAAGGATGCTTGGCAAGCCTTTATGAACGAATGGACTTGGAATGACTTCTTCACTGCCTGTTGGAACGGCGGTGCCGATGGTAACCCTGTTGCCAACTTAGGTATCCCTGTCGGCGGTATCGCTGACTCTCCGACCAGCTGGAACAGAACCTACACATGGTGCGACAACTCCACCATCTCCCAGACATGGAATGTCGAACTCGGTTACAAGCAGGGTCAGGTGACTGCTTCCTTAGGTCTCTTCGTCAACCTCAACAACCTCAAGTCCTCCAAGACCGCCCAGGATTCTAACTGTAAGGAACAGTGGCTCAACCCCGCCATCAACACTCACAGAACTCCTTTCTCTGGACGTAATAATGAATACTATGGCCAGGACGGCTATCATGCCGGTCATATGGCTCAAGCTGTTGTTAGAGGTATCCAGGATTGCGGTGTCGGTTCTCACCTTAAACATATGTTCCTCAACGATCAGGAAACCAACCGTAACTCTGGTGACTTGATGGCATGGGTCTCCGAACAGGCTATCCGTGAAATCTACATCAAGCCGTTCCAGATTGCTATCCAGGAAGGCGGAGCCGACGGTGCTATGTCCGCATTCGCCCGTATCGGTGCTGTTCCTACTCCTGTCTCTCGCGCTATGTGCGAACAGTTGACCAGAAAAGAATGGGGATCCAAGGGCTTCATGTTCCATCCCGATATGTATTCTCCTCAGGCCAACGTCGCTCCTGAAGATTTGATGCTCCGTACTGGTCACAACCACGCTCCTGGTGGAAACAACACTACCAACCAGGGTACTGCAGCCAACAACACCTATTCCGGACGTTGGGATCCTCTCTATAACAACCCGTTAACCGGAACTAAGGGCGGTGTCTATATCGGTAGAGATAATGCAGCTACTGGACAGACCAAGTACTACTCCAACAACCAGTGGTTCGTCGTTCGTTCTTCTGCCATCTTGATGTACAACGAATATGCCAACCAAGGTCACTCCAAGAATGGTATCAACCTCGATGACTATGAACTTGGACAGTCCTACACCGTTCTCTGCAATCAAGATGTCAATATCGACGTTTCCTTCGATCAGGCTGCTGGCCACGAAGTGAAATACACTGCCACCGGATTACCTGAAGGCCTCACCATCGATGAAAAGACTGGTGTCATCACCGGAAAGGCAACTGAAACTGGTACCTTCAACATCAAGATTGAAGTCGTCGTCGATAGATGGCTCTACACTTCCTCCAACATCACCATCACCACCAGCCATGGTGGTATCGCCAAATCTGAAATCAATGAGAATGGCGAACTTGTCGTCACCTATGATGATGGCACTAGCGAAAACCTCGGTGTCGTCAAGGGTCAAGACGGTAAAGACGGTGTCGATGGTGAAGACGGTAAAGACGGCGTCGATGGTCAAAACGGTAAAGATGGTGTCGACGGTAAAGACGGCGTCGACGGTAAAGATGGTAAAGACGGCGTCGACGGTAAAGACGGTGCCGATGGTCAAGATGGCGCTCAAGGCGAAAAAGGCGAAAAAGGCGAAAAAGGCGACAAGGGTGACCAAGGCGAAAAAGGTGAAAAAGGCGACAAGGGTGACAAGGGCGATCCTGGTGAAGCTGCCAAGGGTTGCGGTGGCTCTATCGTAGCTGCTTCCACCATCGCTGGTGCTCTCGCTCTCTTAGGAACCTCCTTAGTCTTCAAGAAGAGAAGAGAAGAAAAATAAGCATATCTGAAACCTTCAGAAACGCTTAAGTAGAAACAATGAAGCTGCATGCGGTCGATGGACCGCATGCTGCTTCCTTTATTTTAAAAAGGAAATGACCGGTAGACATCATTACCGGAAAAATACCCCAGAAAAGGAGTGAGCTCAATGAAAAAAAGAACATCCGTATTTCTGACCCTCCTGACCACGCTGACCTTGCTTGGGGGCCTTGCCTCCTGCGGATCGGACCCCGAAAAAAAGACGGAACCGATTTCTACTGTGGTTGGAGATGAAGAAGAATATACCGTCAAGTTCAATTACAATACTGACGGTACTTTCGTTAGAGTGAAGGTGGAAGCGGGAAAGACCGTCACCCTTCCTGCTGACCCAGTCAATCCAGGATTCATCTTCAGGGGATGGTATCTCGATTATCTTGGAACACAGAAGTTCGATGAGACACTCCCCATCAACAGCGATATTACTGTCTATGCTAAATGGGAAGCCGATGTTTCTATTCATATCGTTACTTTCCATTACATGGATAATGTCACTGCGGATACCACTATCACTGTCAATGACGGAGATAAGGTTTCTAAACCAGCAGATCCTCTCTATCCTGATGGAACTATGGCCTTCACTGGTTGGTTTACTGAACAGGATAGAAAGAACCTTTATGATTTCAGTAAAGGGGTGACCACAGATCTTCATCTTTATGCTGGATGGAAGGTCTCTAAAGCCACCATTACCTTTAATTACAATTACACAGGTGCACCTGCATCGCTTAGCGTCGTCGCTGATATCGATGCTCCTTTAGGCGATAAGAAACCTGAAGATCCTGATAGAGAACATTATGCCTTTACAGGTTGGTATACCGGTGCGATTTCTGGTGAACTATTTGACTTTACCCAGAACATCACTGGTGATATGACATTATTTGCTCATTGGGAAGAAAACGAATTCCTTGTCACCTTCGATCTCAATGGTGCTACTATCGATAAAGGTATTACCACTTCTCTCTATATTAATAAGGATGCCAGTGCAGCTGACTATGCTGAAGTGCTTGCTTCCAAGATGACTTATGTCGGACATGACTTCAAGGGTTGGTACAGCGAGAAGCTCGATGCTAATTCCGATGAAGATGCGACAAAGGATAAGACACCTGCTGTTCTTACTGGAATCAATAAAGCTGTCACCTTCTATGCCGGATGGGCACTCCATGAATACACGGTTGCTTTTGACCTTGGATATGTTGGTGCTACTAATCCAGCCTCTCAGAAGGTCAAATATGGAAAGAATGTCACTGCTTTCGATAATCCTGAAAGAGAAAACTTCAATTTCGGTGGTTGGTTCACCGATGCAGAACTGACTGAACAGTTCACCTTTGATATGGCAGTCACCTCTGATTTGACTCTTCACGCCAAATGGATTGAAAAGAGTGTGGAACAACAGCCCATCAAGGTCAGGTATTATATCGGAACAACCTTATATGCCGAAAAGGAAGTCGAATTCAATGCATCTGCTTCCACTAATAAACCGGCTGATCCTACCAAAGAAAATGCTATTTTCGACAATTGGTATAAAGATTCCAAATTCAGTGCACTCTTTAATATGAATGCCAATCTGACAGAGGACACCAATGTCTATGCCAGATTCCTTGATAAAAATAGATTCGAAGCCGAGGCGGTCGACCTTACCGGAATGCATGGTCAGGGAACCTCCACGCAGTCTAATGAGGAAGGTATGATCTATGACTTCACCTTTGTCGGAGCCGTCGATACCAAGTACGGAACAGACGATGAAAGAAGATTCGCTGCCGGTAAAGCCAATGTCTCCAACGGATACTTCGTGCGTGAGATGTATTATTCCGGTTGCTTCCTCCGCTTTGAAATTGAATCCGACAAGGCGGTTACGGACGCTATTCTCTCCTTGAGAGTTTCTTCCGAATCCTATGAATTCTTTACAACAAAAACATACAACGGTGTAAAGAATAACTTCCTTTCTGATGAAGAATACAAGATCTTCATCAACCCCGAATGGGATTATGAGAACAATAAGCCCTATGATATGGATTCCTATATCCATCATGATGGTCTTTACATGCCTTATGCTAACCTCGCCAAACGTGAGGACCTTGAAAATGAGAAGACTCCTTTTGAAGACAGAATCATCTCTAGCCGCATCTCTCTAGATGAGGGTATGAACTACTTGATTCTCTATGTCGACAACAAGAACGACCACGGTGGAACCTTCTGGTCTGAAGCACCTACTTTGGATGCTATCGATGTCTACACTGACGCGACTCTTAGCACAACAGACTATGAATTCTATACGAGAGAAGGAGTAAAGAGAGGATTGTAAGCATGAAAAACATCTTTAAATCATTAAAAGAAAGCAGATTCACGATTCTCTTTGCTGCCACCATCATCACCCTCTTTGTGTTTGTGTTCTCTTTGATTGCCGTTATCCTATATGGAGCCAATTGTGCCTCCGAATATAACGGAAACAAGGTTTCAGCTAATGTCATCGGACTTGGTGTCACCACTATTATTCTCTCTGGTGTGGCTCTTCTTGTAGATATCGTTGGTCTCTTCTTAATCAAGAATGAGAAGATTGCCTATGCCTTCTCCTTTGTACGTATCCTCAATTATCTTGCCTTTATGTTTGGAATCGGTGCCTTCTTATTCCAGATTTTGGATGAATATTCCCTCTTGGGAACCATTCTCTATCCTATTGTCCAAGGCGCTGTTGGTGATCCTGTCGACCCTGTTCTCTCAGGCTACTATTTCACTTCTCTAATTCTCCTTTTCCATGCCGTTGTGGCTTCCCTTGTCACTGGCATTATCCTGAGAAAGAAATCCCATAAGATTCTCAAGGTGGAAACACCTAAGGAGGAAATCTCCTCAGACAAGGAGGTAAAAGAAAATGAATAAGGACAACAAGCTGCTTAAGGTGTTCTCTGCTAAGTGCTGGGAACCTCTCACTGTTACATTTGCCGGCCTCTTCATGGTTTTCACCGTCGGAAAAGCGGCAACAGTTCCCTTCAACAAGGAAATCCATAACGTCTTTGGAACCAGTGATTACATCCCAGTCGACGATGACTCCGCTTCTTCCATAGATCGTCATGCTCTCAAAAACGAAAATGATATCGTCGATTATTACAGACAGGTCAACGAAGAAGTAGAGAGCGAAGGTCTTGTTCTTCTCAAGAACGAGAGCAATGCCCTTCCTTTAGCCTCTGGTTCGAAAGTTACCTTTGCTCTTTCTGGCTCTGGCAAGATTTTCTATGCCACCCACGGACCTGGTGTTAGAAGAGATGGTGAGAAAGATGGTGCCTTCTATGACTTCAGAAGAGCCTTAAAAGAAGAAACTGACCTCAATGTCAATGATGCCACCTATGATTTTGTCTCCACAGGTGCTGGAAAGACGGGAAGAGGAAAGAGTTCTCAAGGCTTCTCTATCAATGAGCCTTCCTGGAGTGCTTATTCTGCTATCCAGGGAGAATATGATGACTCCACAGCCCTTTGTGTCATCACCCGTGAATCGGGTGAAGGTGCAGATGAATCCTATACAGGAAGTGATGGAAAAGATGGATCTTATCTTACTCTCTCCAACAATGAAATCGGCATCTTAGAAGGACTCGCTTCTCTCAAGAGAGAAGGAAAGGTTCAAAAAATCGTCATTTTGATAAACTCTGCCGTCACTTTGCAGTGCGACTTCCTCGATGATGAAAAATTTGGCATCGATGCCGCCATGTGGATCGGCCTTCCTGGTGCCAGTGGTATGAGAGGTGTAGCTAAGGCTTTAGTTGGAAAGGTCAATCCTTCCGGAAGTCTCTCTGACACCTTCTTAAAAGACAATTTCTCTAACCCTGCCGCCATGTATTGGAGAATTAATGAGGGTTTCTCCTCTGAATTCGAAAATACTGACGCCCTCTCTTTAAATGCTACCCAGAAATATTATGGTGTCTATGTGGAAGGTATTTATGTTGGATATCGTTATTATGAGACCCGTTATGAAGATGTGGTCATGAACAGCGCCAAAGTCGGAAACTTCCGTTATTCTGACGTTGTCGCCTATCCTTTCGGATATGGTCTCTCCTATACTACCTTCTCTTATTCTGATATGTCTGTCACTCCTAAGGGAGATAGAAATGGAAAACCTGCTTCTTATGAAGTTAAGGTCAAGGTCACCAACACCGGCTCTGTCGCCGGAAAAGAACCGGTCCAGATCTATTTACAAAAACCCTACACTCAGCACGATAGAATCGTCGGCGTGGAAGAGAGTGCTGTGGAACTGGTTGGATTTGGAAAAACTGGACTATTACAACCTGGAACCTATGAAGAAGTAACCGTCGATGTGGACTTTGAAAGACTACGCTCTTATGATGCTGAAGCGGATAAAACCTATATCTTAGGAGATGGTGACTACTATTTGACAACTGCTAGAGATTCTCACTCTGCTATCAATAATATTCTCAATAAGAAGGGATTTTCTAACACGGATGTCCCTGGAGAGAGTGCTCTTGCCTATAAGATTCTCACTCAGGATAGTGTAGACAAAGAAATCTTCTCTGTTTCCTCTTCCAAGAGAGTTATCAATCCTTCCACCGGTGAGATGGAAGACCTCAAGACTCCTATCACCAACCAGCTCGACTGGATGGATCCTAACCGTTTCAGAGGTGTTAACAACGAAGCCAGTGAAGATGGAGATGTCACCTATGTCTCTAGAAGAGACTGGATGGGAACATTGCCAGCTGAAAAAACACGTCTTTCCGTTACAGGAAAAGGTGGAACCAAATACGATATCACTTCTCATAAGCCCATTGTCGAGGATGAAGGAGCAAAGATGCCCACCTTTGGTGCATCTACAGCCATGACTCTTGCTATGATGCTTGGCCTTCCCTATGACGATGAACAGTGGGATATGCTCTTAGACCAGCTTACTCAGCAGGAAATCTTTGAAACCTTGGTTCAGTGTTATGGTTATACTCCTGAAATTTCCTCTATCGCCAAGCCTATGACCGATGAAGATGATGGCCCTTATGGTGTTTCTAACACCAGTCAAGGCTATTCTTCTATGTCTTGTGAAGGTATCATCTGCGCTACGATGAACAAGGATCTCATCCGCAAGGTTGGTGAGGCTATCGCTTCTGATGCTAGAAGTAAAAGACAAGGTGAAGATAACACCATGCAAAAAGATTTGCACGGTCTCTATGCACCTGGTCTTAACATCCACAGAGTCGCCTTCGGTGGAAGAGCGGCCGAATATTTCTCCGAAGATCCCTATCTGAGCGGTATCGCCGGTCAGCTTGAGATTGAGGAATTCCAAAAACAATATGTAGTTGCCTGCCCTAAACACTTCATCTTCAATGACGAAGAGACCAATAGAAACGGTATCTGCGTCTTCATGAACGAACAGGCTGCTAGAGAAATCTACCTTGAGCCTTGGGAATATGCTCTTCGTCCCGATAGAGGTAATTCGCACTCCTTGATGACCTCCTTCAACAGAGCTGGTTTATTATGGACCAGTGCTGCATCGGATATCATGGATGATATCATGAGAGCTGAATGGGGATTTGATGGCTACTCTTTGACGGATATGGCTGGTTCTAATGGTAAATTATTCATGGTCTATGATGATGGCTTCATGAACGGAACCGACTGCTTCTTAGATAAGGGCATCTATACGGATATGACTCCCGAAATGAGAAATTCTGCAACCTTCAATTTAAGACAAAGAGAATCCATCAAGAGACTTCTCTATGTCACGGTCAACTATTCCGCAGCCATGGATGGTTATTCTGCCGGAACTAAGATGGTAAAAGTCGCTGTCCCGTGGAAAGTTGCTATCGATACACTCATGATTGCTTCTATCATCTTAGCAAGTGCCTTCGCTCTCATCATCTTAGCTGCTCAGATCTTGAAGTTCTTAGTGAAGTAACATTTCGTTGAATTACAAAAAGCTCTCTCGCGCTGAGAGAGCTTTTTGTGTTTGTTTTTATTTATTCCTTATATTAAGATTGTGAACAGAATTCCTATATCGTTGAGCAGTTTCATCATCGATGTTCGCTACAATGAGATCATATTCATTCAGTTTTGCGGTGTGAATAGTCGCAGTAGCATTAAATTTTGATTTGTCACAAATGAGAATTTTAGAGGTGGAGTTTTGAATCGCGCTCTGTTTGACATCCGCTGTGTTGAAGGTGTTTTCATAACTTCCTGCTTCATTGACTGCAGAGCAAGAGCAAAGAAGGAGGTCATAATGGAAGTTGTTGATGTTTCGACAAGTCATCGCTCCAGTGACATCTAAGAGAGAGAAGTTGACTTCGCCTCCTAATAAGAATACTCTTCCTTCGTTTTTGTGGAAGATTTCCATGGCGATTTGAACCGAATTGGTGAAGATCGTCTTTCCTTTAAAAGACATTCTTTTGGCGAGAGTGAGAACTGTAGAGGAATTATCTAAAAAGATAGAAGTGGCCTCAGGAATATATTTGATGGCGATATTCGCAACTAATTCTTTCTCTTTAATATTTCTTGTTTGTCTGACAAGGATTGAGACTTCATTCGACTTTTCAGAATAGACAACCCCACCGTGTGTTCTTTGTACTTGACCCATCTTTTCCATTTGAGTCAAAGTGCGACGAATGGTGGAAGGGGATGCGAAAAATAGATCGGCTAAATCGTTGACTGACGCGCTTTTATGTTCTTTTAAGTATTCGTATATCTTGTTTTGTCTCTCGATATCATACATAGGAGTTACCTCGCTAAGTTATTTGCTCATATGATAAAGAATCAACCTCAATCAGTCAAGAACGATTAAATAAAATCAGAAAAATAATAAAAAACGCGCGTGTTTTAGGCAAAAGTGTCGCTAGATACATTTAAAATATATTAAAGAAATAAATGAAAATCGTCTTTTCTTTGGGTAAAAAGGACATATTTTGACACGATATAACTAAAACGCTTTCTTTTTTATTGTGCTTATTTGTGACTAAATGAGAGCGTTTTCAAGGTTAGAAATGCTCAATATTCAATTTTGTGAGTAAAAACGAGCGTAATCTTGCAACATCAGTCAAACCATAATACAATTTTGGTAGTTGTAGTGGCCCTGTGGCCATATCTTTTGCAAAAGGAGGTTTAGAATGAAACTAGCAAAGCAAAAGTTCAGAATGTTGTATGTTGTTGCTCCCCTTGCTTTAGGTGCAATGATTTGCGCACCCTTTGGCAATAAGGAAGCGTCCTTCAAAGTTCCCTCTCAATCTACTCCTATTTTGAATGCAAACGGCGGTTATGCCTTCCCTGCATTTGAAACTAAGGAAGAAGCTCAAGCTGCTGCCATCGATCTTAACATCCGCTTGACTGGTGAAGGCTCTGTCTTATTAAAGAATAAGGCGAACGCTCTTCCTTTAGCCAAGGAAGGTACTAAGATCACAGTCTTCGGTGCTGCTGCATCCTCTTTGCAAGGCGGTACTGGCAATGTTGCTAACGCTTTAAGAGATGATGGTTTTGATGTCAACACCTCTATCATCAACGAAACTGCTGCCGCTAATACGGAAACTGCTACTACCACTTTAGGCGAATACAAAGATGTCGCCGTCGTCGTCCTTAAGAGAGGCGGTGGTGAAGGTAGTGACCTTTCCGTTAGAACTAACGAAGACGCCGCTGATGCTACTGAAAATGTTGGTGGTTGGAAACATAAACGTTTAGCCCTCAATGGTGCAACCGAAAAGAAACACAACCAAATGCTCACCGCCAGTGAAATCGGCATGATCAACTTCGCAAAAGAAAAATGCGGTAAGGTCGTCGTCTTACTCAACACTTCCAACGCTATGGAAATGTTCAATCTCCAAGAAGATGCGGATATCGACTCCATCATGTTCATCGGTCGTCCCGGTGCCAATGGTGTCAAAGCCGTTCCTAAGCTCCTCTCTGGTGAAATGAATCCTTCCGGTAAGTTAGCCGATACATGGGATAAAGATTTCACTGCTAACCCCACATGGTATAACTCCATCGCTAACATCCAGAACGATGCTGGCACTAACGCCTACATCCTTCCTGATGGCACTGCCGCTGGTAAAGTTAAGACCTATGGTGTTGACTATGATGAAGACATCTATCTCGGATACAAATATTCCGAAACGGTTTATGAAGAGATCAGATTAGGCCGTCTTAAATATGAAGGTGGCGTCCTCTCTGCTGGTGCTGGTACTCAAGAACAAGCCGATCAGTGGTATGCTGACAATGTCGTCTATCCTTTCGGCTCTGGTCTTTCCTACACCTCCTTCCAAATCGATGCTCCTGTTTTAGACAAGGCTTCTTTGACTGCTGCTCAAGTTAGATCCAGCGCTGGTGCTCCTGCCCAAGTCAAGAAAGTTACCGCTTCTGTCAAAGTCACCAACACTGGTGAAGTTGCTGGTAAAGAAGTTGTCCAAATTTACGCAAAAGCCCCTTACACTGTTGGTGGAATTGAAAAAGCAGCCGTTACTTTAGTCGGCTATGCCAAAACCAAATTATTAGCTCCTAATGAAAGCGAAACCGTCAAGATTGAAGTTAATCTCCAAGATATCGCTTCTTATGACTATGCTGATGCTAACCACAACCTCTTTAAGGGTTATGAATTAGAAGAAGGCGATTATGATTTGATCGCTGCTAACACTTCTCACTGCTCTGCTTCCGATAAGAAAGCTACTTTGAAGATCACTGATAATGCTACCTTAGGATTAGATGACTTCTCTGATGAAGTGATCGAGAACCTCTTCTCCGATGAGAGAAACCAGTCCTTACGTACAAATAATAACGACTGGAACATGGATGGTAACATCAATGCTGATGATAAGTTATTCGATGAAGAACAAGTCCTCCTCTCTAGAAAAGACTTAGTCGGCACCTTCCCTAAGGGCAACGCTATGACCATCAAAGTCGAAGGTCATGTTATCGACACCTTAGAAGAATTCAGAAAAGAAAAAGCTTATGTTGCTGGTGATTATGTCAAAGTTACCACTGAACAAGGTGGCTTAACTGGTACTACTTCCGTCGCTTACTATAAGTTCACTGCTAACCACGCTTCTGGCGACTTCAATCCTACAGAAGTCACTCAATTAGAAGGTGAATTCTCTGGCGGTTATGTCGTCACGGAAAACTTCGTCAACTTAGTTAACTACTATGCTTCTTATCAGCTCAACACATGGGCAAGAAAATACGATGACTATGCCATCAATACTGCTGTTAAGACTGGCGATAAATTCGGTGTTGCTAACTCTACTAAAGTCTATCAAGCAACCAAAGATCAGGCTGCCTTGAGAGAACTCACTACCGATGGTACCTTCACTACTGTTGGTGAATATGTCAGAGTTGGTACAACGGATATCTATCAAATCACTAAAGCTTTAGATGCTGTTGAAATCAAGGTAAACTCTGGCACTGATGGCAAAGCTCAAGTGGATTATGCAGTTGGTGATGTCGTTAGATATCAACAAAGAAGTGGTAAACGTACTAATACTTACACTGTCATGGTTACCAAAGCTATTGCTACTGGTACTTCCTTCTCTAGAAGTGGTAACAACAGAAACTGCCAAGACTTCACTGCCGCAATGAGATTGGTCTTAGAAGGCGATGACAAGAATGTTGAAAAGATTGCTATTGATACCTTCATCAACACCTTCGCAACCGAAATCGATGAACTTAACACTGGTGACTACATCTATTCCGATAAGATCTTCACGGATGCCGCTAATGGCTATCTCGGTATCGATCATGGTATGGATGTCACTGCCGATATGATGAAGGGTTGGACACAAGTCGCTAACGATCAAGTCCAAGCCGCTTTGAAAGAAAAAGCCGGTGATGACTGGATCCTCTTCAACGACCTCAATGGTATCAACTACTTCGATGATGAATACATCATCCAAAAGGGTAAACTTGCTGGTATGACCAACAAGGAAGCCTGGCAAGAATTCATGAACGAATGGACATGGAATAACTTCTGGGCAGCCTGTTGGAACGGTGGTGCTAACGGTACTGCTGTTGCTAACTTAGGTATCCCTGATGGTGGTATCGCCGACTCTCCGACATCCTTCAACGGCACTTACACTTGGTGCTGCAACACCACTATCGCTCAAACTTGGAACACCGAACTCGGTTATGAACAAGGCCAAGTCACTGCTTCTTTAGGTCTCTTCAAGACTCTCGACAACATGACCACTAACTATAACAGAGGTCAGACAGTCATGAATGCCTCCAACAAGACTCAATGGCTCAACCCTGCTATCAACACTCACAGAACTCCGTTCTCTGGACGTAACAATGAGTATTATTCTTCCGACGGATATCATGCTGGTCACTTCGCTGCCGCTGTTGTCCAAGGTATCCAATCTTGCGGTGTCGGTTCTCACGTCAAACATATGTTCCTCAACGATCAGGAAACCAACCGTACCTCTGGTGACTTATTCGCTTGGGTCTCTGAACAGGCCATGCGTGAAGTCTATGTCAAGCCGTTCCAGATGGCTATCCAAGAAGGCGGCGCTGAAGGTGCTATGTCTGCCTTCGCCCGTATCGGTACCATCCCGACTCCTGACTCCTACAATATGTGTACTAGATTAGTCAGACAAGAATGGGGTGCAAAGGGCTTCATGTTCCATCCTGATTACTATGGTGCTGAATCCAACGTTTGTTCTGAAGACCAAATGCTCCGTGCTGGTCACAACCACGCTCCTGGTGGAAACAACACTACCAACCAAGGTACTGCTGCTAACAACACCTACTCCGGTCGTTGGGATCCTCTCTATGACAACCCGTTAACTGGAACCAAGGGTGGTGTCTACATCGGTAGAGATAATGAAGGTACTGGACAAAAGAGATACTACTCCAACAACCAGTGGTATGTCGTTCGTACTTCTGCTCTCTTGATGTACAACGAATATTGTAACCAAGGTCACTCTAAGAACGGTCTCTTCTTAGATGACTTCAAACTCCAGAATGTTGATGTCCTCTGCAACCAAAGCGTCAATATTGATGCTTCCTTCGATCAGGCCAAGGGCCATGATGTCAAGTACTCCGCCACTGGATTACCTGAAGGCTTAACCATCAATGAAAAGACTGGTGTCATCTCTGGTACTGCTACTGAAGCTGGCACATTCAACATCAAAGTTACTGTCATCATCGATCGCTTCATGATCACTGGCGCTTCCTTCACTCTCACTACTACTCACGGTATCCCCGTCAAGACCGAAATCAATGACGAAGGTCACCTCATCGTTACTTATCAAGATGGCTCCACCGAAGATCTCGGCAATGTCAAGGGCGATAAGGGCGACAAAGGCGATACCGGTGAAAAAGGTGAAAAAGGCGACAAAGGTGATAATGGCGCTGATGGTAAAGATGGTAAAGACGGTGTCGACGGTAAAGATGGTAAGGACGGTCAAGACGGCGCTCCTGGTGCCAAAGGCGATAAGGGTGACACTGGTGCTCCCGGCGCTGATGGTAAAGATGGTAAGGACGGTGTCGATGGTCAAGATGGCGCTCCTGGTGCCAAAGGCGACAAGGGCGACAAGGGTGACACAGGCGAAAAAGGTGAAAAAGGCGAAAAGGGTGACAAGGGCGATCCTGGTGAAGCTGCCAAGGGTTGTGGTGGCTCTATCGTAGCTGCTTCCACCATCGCTGGTGCTCTCGCTCTCTTAGGAACCTCCTTAGTCTTCAAGAAGAGAAGAGAAGATAAATAAGCTTTCTGAATAACTAAGCTTAAAAAAATTCTAAGTAGACAATGTGAAGTTGCATGCGGTCGAAAGGCCGCATGCTACTTCCTTTATTTTAAAAATAGAGGAAATTAAACAAGCTTATGTCTGTTTAATATCGTCTATTGGTGCAAATGTAGGATGAAATAATTCACCATTTCGCTGTTTTTTTGAAGGATTCTCGATAATTATGGCTTTTTCTTGTTCCAGATATCCTTTTGAATAAATGTTCCATTGTCATTTCAAGCCCGTTTTTCC
>JAFUFH010000061.1 GCA_017470005.1 Bacilli bacterium
GAAAAAGAATCCCAGAATTGACTAATTTAACAAATGTGTTAAAATTGTTAGACCTTATAAGGTCTATGGAGGCGAAAATATGAAAAAATTTGGTTTATGTTTAATCTTACCCGCACTCATGTTAGTCACAAGTTGTGATGGTTTATTTCCCTCTGCTGTTCCTACCAATTTTGAAGGAAAAGTATTGGATATTTATGGTTTGGTGGATGGAAAGGCTTCTCTTGTTGGCAATATCTCTGCCGCATTTAAAAAGGATAGAGAGATGCCTTATGTTTCTTTGAAAGAGGGTTTTAATCTCCTTTCTACGGTCCGTCAAGAACAAGTGGGAAATCAAAGAGCAAAATATACTCTTACCGTTAATAAAGGTAATACGGTCATCGAAAATGAAAGAGGAGCAAAATGTACCATTGATTCTGCTAAGAAGACCGTTACTTATACGGATTTTGATACATTCTATGCGATGTCTATGGATCAGAATCCTCTTGCGATCACTCCCGAAAGTCCTAGAGCATTAAAGATTGATTCTTCCAAGTCTCTTTATCATGCTGGCAATGCTTACACCGTGGATTTATCCCAATATGAAAGCATTGAATTTGTGGTCAATCATGAGAATCAAATTTTCATGCCTTTAGCGACATTCAATGATTTGTTCTTCTCTACGAAGAGCAATGTCTCTCTTGTTTATAACTACAATCAACTTTATTTGGTTCCCAATGTGGGTTTAGGAACAAGAGCAAACCCGACTCCTCTTGGTAAGCATTATTATGAATATAGTAAGAAGCAAGCTTCTATCAGTGAAGATTTAGCTAAGTTTAATTATGAAGAACTCATGTTGAACTTGAATACCTCTTATGGATTGAAGGCCAAAAAGAATGTCACTTCTTTTGAAGAATTCACCAAAGATGATAAGGCTCTCTTTACTTCAAGAGATCCTAAAGAACAAGATAGAGCACTTCTTAGATTGACTGCCGCCTCTTCATTAAATGATCATCACACCGTCTTTACGGCTTGTTCTCCTTTCTATAGTCCTAGTGAATTTCAACCTCAGCAAGGAGATTATTCTCAAGAGAGCAAGGATTGGGAAGAATTAGATGAAAAGCTTACCAATATGCGTAAGGAAGCCAAAGCTATTGCTCCTTTTGAAGTGATTGGAGATACGGCCTTCATCTATTTCCAAAGCTTTGCGGAAATGAATGAGAAACTCTTATATAAGTCTAGCTATACACAAGAAGAAATTGCAGAAAATAACGCCCTCTTATTCGCTCACGCTTATAAGCAAATCACTTCCAATAGCGCCATTAAGAATGTTCTCATCGATATGGGTAATAATGATGGTGGTTCCGCGGATTCTTGCATCTATTGCTTAGGTGTGGTCTTAGGGGAATTCTTTGTAGAATCCATGGATCCTTTCACTAACGCCAATGGTAAAGTCTACTACAAAGTCGATATCAACTTAGATGGTGCTATTGATGATAAAGATATTCCTTTAACGAAGAATTACAATGTCGCTATTTTGGATTCTAAATGTTCCTTTAGCTGCGGAAATCTTTTCCCTGTCGCTGCTAAGAACAACAATTCTAAGATTGCTATCTTAGGAGAACGTTCTGGTGGTGGAGCTTGCCCTGTCAGATCTTGTGCGACTTCTATCGGAAGCACCTATTCGCTCTCTTCTCCTTGGATTCTCGCTAAGACAAAGGATGGAAAATTGGTGGACATCGATGATGGTGTAGAAGCCGATTATCCTTTGGCTTATGAGAAATACTTTGACCGTCAATATTTGGCTTCTTATCTCTCTAGCGATGTCTTCAAGAAGTAAAATTCAAATAAAACACTTTGTTTTAAAAAATGGATATGAGAAAAAGCAGGATTGAATTCCTGCTTTTTACTTACATTAATTAAGAGTCATATTTCTTTGCATTTGATTTGATAAGTAACAAAAAAATACTATTACCACAAAATGTAATTGTTATTTTTCTAGCATGCTTTCTATGTCTTGTATCAATAATCTTATTCATAATTATTAGCCTTTTAGAGATGGTAATTTTCCTTGCTTATCATAAGAGGGTGTTTTTTTACTATTATGTTTAACATATCCATAAAACAAAGCAACTGCTACAATAGAGCAAATAATATCGGTAATAGGAGTGGCCCAAACTATAAGCTCTGGTCCTATAGAGTTGTTTTCCATTTTTGAGATAGAAAAGAAGACAAACATTAAAGGTATATCTAAAACTCCTTTTCTTAATAAAGCTAAAACAAGACTTCTCCAAGGTTTGCCGACAGCTTGGAAAAATGAAATAACTGTATAAGCAACGGCAGAAAAAGGACCACCGATACACAATATTCTTAAAAATTTTGTGGCGTAAGCAATGGAGTTGTTTTCGTGGATGAAAATAGTGGATAAAGGAGTGGCCCAAATCATAGAAATAATCATAGCTAACAGGGCAATGCTTATTGAAATAGCGCCACTAACATAGACAATTTTTGACATTCTTTTACGATTTCCACTAGCCTTGTTATAACCGATAATAGGTAAAACGCCTTGTGTCATGCCTCTCACGGAAGAATGAGCAAACATATTGATTTTTTTGGCGACTCCAATACCGGCTAGTGCGGCATCGCTTTCTACTTTAACAATAATAACTGAACCAATTAAAGCATCAAGAATCATATAAGAAATATTTTCACATAAAGTCATTAGACAAGCTGGAATGCCGACTTTAATAACTTCGCCAGGAATATTTTCTATGAACATTTTCTTAGAAAATTTAATAGAAATTACTAAATCTTTTTTTCTGATTATCATTAGGATAATGTAATAAATTAATGCAATAGAATTTGCTATTCCGGTTGCTAAAGCTGCGGCAACTTCTGGATTTGATGGCATGATAACAAACATGAATAGAGGATCTAAACCGCAGTTTAGTAACCCCCCTAAAACGATCCCATAAGAAGCATGCTTGGATTTTCCTTGCGCTCTTAATAAATGGGAAAACAGTGTATTGATTGCTGTTGGAATACCAAATATCACTACGCAATATAGGATATATGATTTAGCGTAACTAGAAGTTTCAGGAGATTTGTTTCCTGATAATAAATTAGACAAAGGATTATTAAAAATAAAAATGAATAAACAATAAATTAACGTTGTAATTAAACAAGCATAAAAAGCAAAGCGAGATGCATTTTTAGCTCTCCATGGATTATCTTTTCCAAGAGAACGAGATATAACACTAGAGGCACCTATCCCAAATAAATTTGATATAGCGCTTAATATCATATATACAGGCATACAAATAGTTACGCCAGCTACTAAAGCGTTCCCTAATTCCTTATCCGCCATATTATTCGCTGCTAATCCAATAAAGAATGTATCGGTGATATTATAGATGACAAGAATAAGCTGCCCGATAATAGAAGGGATAGCTAAACTTAAAATTGCCTGGAGTACAGGTTTATTTTCGAACAAATCTTTCTTTTTTGAATCTAAATTATTAGTCATAACAGTAAATTGAAAAAACTTTCTACTTGATTTTAGTCAAAAAACAAGAAAAAATAAATAAGAAAAACTTTAAATACTATAAAAAAAGCTTATAATTATATGTATGGATGCAAAATTATTAACTCTCATCGAATTAAGCAAAGTAAATTCATTTACTAAAGCCGCAAAAGAACTAAATTTGACTCAACCCGCTGTTAGTCAACATGTCAAACAATTAGAAGAGGAATTTGATGCTAAATTATTTATTCGCTCAAACAATAATCTTTTCCTAACAAAAGAAGGGGAAATCGTGCTTAAATACGCTTTGCGTATTCAATCTCTTTACAACGATATGAATCGCAAACTAAAAGATTACAAGAAATGCGCCAATAATTTGACAGTTGGTATTACCCATACTTCCGAGAGTAACATCGCTCCAGAAATCATGGCAAAATATTCAGAAAGAAATAGTGGATCACATATAAGAATTATTTCTGATTCTATAAAAAATCTTTATGAGAAATTAAGCCTTTATCAGATTGATTTAGCAATAATTGAAGGAAAGATTACTAATAAAAAATTCTCCTCTATTTTACTTGGCACCGATTCTTTGGTAGCGGTTGTTTCTTTAGATAATCCTCTTGCTAGTAAAAAAGTAGTTACTATTAACGATTTAAAAAAAGAAAATCTTATTTTAAGAAATCTTGAAAGTGGTACCTCAACTCTTTTCGTTAATGAATTGGCGAAAATGGATGAAGATATTAACAATTTCCATTTATCTTTAGAAATGGATAATGTAGCTTCTATTAAAATGCTTGTGAGAAAAAATCTTGGAATTTCTATTTTGCCAAAGAGTGCTTGTTCTAGAGAAATAAAAGAAAACAAATTAGTAGGGCTCCCCATTGAAAATTTAGATTTGATAAGAGAAACAAACCTCGTGTTTATAGATAATAATATCGATAGAAATATTTTAGAAGACATAGTCTCTATTTATAGAGAATCAATATAATTCGTATAAACTATATTTATTATAGATAAGGATAACTGTAGGCTTTACCGGTCTAGTAATTGTATTGATTAAGAGTCATATTTCTTTGCATTTGATTTGATAAGTAACAAAAAAAGGAAATGTTTATGGAGCATATCCGTTTACGGTAAACATGTGTTTTTGCTATAATTCCATCCAAAGGAGATATCGTACCACTAATGAAAAACATTCGCTTAAACAACGGTTATGAAATTCCTGAAATTGGATTAGGAACGTTCCGTTTGACTCCCGATGAAGCCGAACATGCAGTAGAATTTGCTCTCAAGAGTGGATATCGACATATCGATACCGCCAATGTCTATATGAACGAGAAGGCAGTAGGTAGAGGAATAAAGAAATCTGGTGTGCCTAGAGAAGAAATCTTCCTCACTTCTAAGGTCTTCCCTGGTTACTTTAAAAAGATTCCTCAAGTGGTACAAGATACCTTAAAAAGATTGGATGTGGAATATTTAGATTTATTCTTATTACACCAACCTTATGGGGATATTCAAAAGGCATGGCAGGATTTAGAAAAGGAAGTGGAAGCGGGTAGGATTCGTTCTATCGGTGTCTCCAATTTTTCTGAAAAAGATATCGATAAATTGCTCACTTATGCCAAGATTAAACCGGTGTTAAATCAAGTGGAATGCCATCCTTATCATCATCAGGATGCTTTAAGAGAACATCATCAGAAATTAGGCATTGAGATTGAAGCATGGTATCCTTTAGGAAGCATGAATAAGGATTTGATGAATGAACCTTTATGGGAGGAATTATCTAAGAAATATAACAAATCCAAAGTTCAGATCATCTTAAGATGGCATCTACAAAAAGGAAATATCTTGATTCCTGGAACCCGTAAAGAAGATCATATCTTAGCCAACAAAGATATCTATGATTTTGAGTTGACTCAGGAAGAGATGGATCTGATCGCTCAGATGGATAAAGGAAAGAAGTTTTTGGGATGGCCTCATTTCTTAGGAAAGATTCTCATTCCTATGCTTCGCTTTAATTTCGATAAACAGAAATAAATCATTATTAAGAATTGGATGAGATCATTCTCTTCTTTGTATCATCATTCTCTATTTTTAATCCTTTTTGATAAAAGATAGAGATTTTTCTAGTACTTTCTTTATAAAAATAGTAAACTTGTTATCATAAAAGTTGAGGTATACGTATATGAAACAATGGATGAAAATGATTACTCTCCCCTTGATAGTCATCTCTATGACTTCCTGTGGAGAAAACACCACTACAAGTGAGCCTTCTAAACCCCAAGAATATTTACAGTTATGGAATTCTTGTGAATCTTTAACTGCCTTGAAGACCTATGTTGAAGATGTCACCAACGCCAATTCGAAGAACTTCATTCCTGTCGAAGATAGAATCGCTACTTTCGATATGGATGGAACCTTTGTTGGAGAACTCTATCCCACCTATTTCGAATACAATTTGTTAGAGTATCGCGTCTTAGATGATGAAAGCTACAAAGACAAAGCAAGCGATAGTGAAAAAGAAGCCGCTCAAGCCATCCGTGGCTTTGTCAGAGAGGGTAAAGCACTTCCTGATCACTTTGATATGATTCACGCTCGCGCCGCTGCCAAAGCTTATGCGGGTATGACCTTAAAAGAATTTGATCTTTATGTCAAAGAATATGCAAAGACTCCCGCCAATGGTTTCACGGGTATGACTTATGGAGAGTCTTTCTATAAGCCCATGTTAGAAGTCTTTGATTATTTACAAGATCACGATTTCACTTATTATGTCGTCTCTGGTTCGGATCGTTTCATCTGTCGTTCTTTGGTGGATTCTTTAAATATTGAACCTAACCGTGTCATCGGTATGGATGTGGTCTTAGAAGCCTCTAAACAAGGCGACGAAGATGGTGTCAACTACACTATGGGTAAAGACGAATATCTTGTCAGAACCGATGAGCTTATCATCAAGAACTTAAAGACCAACAAGGTGAAACAAATCGCTCAAGAAATCGGCAAAGTTCCAGTTCTCTCCTTTGGTAACAGCGGTGGCGATAGCGCGATGCACAACTATTGCTTATCTAATACCGAATATAAGACTGAAGCCTTCATGTTGATCGCCGATGATGAAGCAAGAGACCACGCTAACCGTGAGAAAGCCTTAAAGCTTGGTGAAAATTGGAAAGCGGCTGGATATCATGTCATCTCTATGAGAGATGATTTCAAGACCATCTATGGAGACGGTGTTGTCAAAACCGATTTCCACTTTGAGAATTAATCGTTTTCCTTTCACAAAACAGGCACCAAAAAACACTACAATTATTCTGTAGTGTTTTTCTTTTGAGTTGTTAGAAATTGGGAGGAATGATTCCTGCAATCATGTCATTCATAAAGGAAACGACATCATCATAGACGACAGGATCAGGTCGAATATAAGGGTCTTGGTGGGCCATTTTATCATCGCTATCCCCTTCTACATCGAAGGTGTATAGAGCGGCAGAGACGCTATCTTGGTTCTGTGCTCCTCTTTCTTCACTGTAATTGATGGTGTATTTAAAATGTTGGAATTCTCCGCTCTCTTTGTCATAAGAGAGTGTGCCATCCACAATGCCAGGGAAGACTTCGTTTTCACTGAATAATGTTCTCATCTCCTCATTATCTAAATGGAAAGTGACCTGGATGGCATCCTCGTTTTCTTCCATTGTCACTTGATTCTCCTGGATGAATTCTCCAATTTTTGCATCATCCTGTTCTTTTAAAGAAGCGACAATGTTGAAATAGAGCATATCGATGACTTGAACGATTCTAGGTCCATCATAGAGATTGATGCTAGAAAATAAGGCAGATAAAGCATCCGTAGATACGTTGCTGAGCAACTCTTCTTTATCGATGAGACCATTGAACAAAATGTGGCTAGAATTACTATTATCGATATAATCTGTATAAGAGAATTCGCTGTCTACTTGGAAATTATCTTGGGTGAATTTGGTATTGATCAGTTGAAGGAAACGAGAATGGGTTTCCATTTCTGAAAGAGTTTCCTCATCTTCATCATATTCACAGGAATAATTGCGGACTTGGGCGGATTGAAGTAAACCGTAGTCTCCTTTTCCCCCAGACATGAGGTCAAAAGCATTGTAGGAGTCATTGCTAGTGATCTCTTCGTATTTTTCTTTTGTGACAGCGTATTGATAACCGAAGGCGCTAGCAGCGTGATAAGAGAGGAAGTCCACCGCATTTGTGCCTTCATTTTTATCGGAATGGAAGACATTGAAGTCTTGCTTAAATTGCGCAGTAAAGGCTCTCTCATAAAAGGAAGAGAAATTCTGCTTATCTAATAGTTCTTTTAATTTCTTCACTTCTTCGGTGTTATAAGAAGTAGTGGTAGTCTCTGTATTTGTAGCGGTAGTATCTCTAGTGGTCTCTTCCTTTGGATTACAAGAAGTGAGTATCAAGAAAGGAAGAAGTAAGCAAAGGAAATATTTATTTTTCATATCACTTTTTCTCACTTATTGATGGTGACATCTCTCTTATGTCTATCGGAAGCAAAACAAACATTCTCTTTCTTGTGATCTTTTTCGTTGCGGACAGATCCAGAATTATCTAAAGTGAAAAATTCATAATAAGCCCAATATTCACAACGGTGATAGGGTTTCTTAGAATAGGACTTCATAGAGATGTTATATTTGCGGTTGATGGGCATGAATAATTCCATCTTTTCTTCGGTAGCATAACTGTAATAACCAGCAGCATAACCTAAATTACAATCGCGGATATCACTCTTACCGGCATAGTGCCCATCGATATTGATGACGCGGGTTCCTTTCTTGCTCTCCAATCTTAAACCGATATCGTTATAACCGAAGAATTTCATTCTTCCATAATCGGCATTATCGATGAAAGGAACTACTTTGAGACTCTTATCGCTTAAGGTAGAGACATGATAACTATCTTGGCTAGCCAAATGAGCTAAATTGAAATCAGGATAGTGGTTTTGCATGATGCCGCCAATGAAACCAGCGAAAGAGAACAATTCATTTGGTCTCTCCCAATAGGTGCTAGCCAAAGGAGAAGCAAGGACAGACATGAGGTCACTGACTTCATCCGCATATTTGGCATTGCATATCTTTTTGATGGCATCTTTGGCACTGACAAGAGAACCAGTGAGAGCTTTGACAATACCGCCGATGAAGACCAATTTGATGGCGGTAGAGAAGACCCCCGGGTCTTGGATATGCTCGTCTTGTAAGATGAGCATCATTCTCTCTAACGGAGTTTGATATTTGCGGACATATTCCTTTCGATCACCGATGTGGCTCGTCAATTCTTCTATGATGATGGCTCCTGCGATATTGGCATCATAATTCTGCTTGGTTACATCTCTATAGCTTTTCACGATATCCATCATATCAGTTCCAGCAAGAGAACGGATGATGGTAGAGATGATATCTATACCACCATTTCCAATAGAGAATCCACCCATGACGAAATCGTCATTGTAGGCTTTGACTTGGTTGAAATTGAATCTGTCAAGTAACGCTTTGAAGGTGCGACGATTTGCTTCGTAATTGTTCGGATCATAGAATTGATTGGTGACATATTTATCTCTACCAAAACGGGTGAAACCATATTCTTTCATGGCAAGCTTAGGAACGATATCCAAAGGATTGATGACATTGAAGATGTTGTTATATAAACTATCTTTGGGTTTCTTGATGTTTCTAACGTTCACATTTGCGCCTTGGGGAGCTTCAAAAGTGTAAGCGAAGACATCATCTTTATTCAAAGTAGCGCCATTGGAGAATAATTGTTCTCCGTTATTTAATTTGTTGTCAATCAAAGCGGCAGCGATATTGGTGGTGGCTCCACCTCTAGAGAAACCGCTCATCCAAAGTTTGATTTTGCCTTTGACATTGTTTTCGACAACATAATTTTGAACGAAGCGGATCAATTTGTTGGCGGCATTATACCAGCCTTCATGCATGTAATCGGATTTGCTTCCATCTCCTAAATGCATGTTGTTTGCCCACTCTCTCATATATCCGCCAGAACGAGGAGTGACAGCAACGACGGTGTAGTCATTGAATTCTCTTTTTGCCGCACATAAGCCGATCGTATCAAAGGTAGCACTGGTCACAAAATCTTCATTGGTGGTAAAGGTATTAAAATTGATGGCGTCGAAAAATCCTCTAACAAATCTAGGCTGATTTTGATACCATTCATCGGTATAAGGGCCAAAGAAGGTGAAGGTAGAGATAGCCATAGAGAGAGAAGCGGTCGCTAAATGGGGATCATATTCTGTGGCGGAATGTTCAAAATAATTGCGAGAGAAATACACATCCGCAGAATATTCTAAATGTTCTCCTCTACCGATAGGAGCATATTTAAATGTGGCTTTTTCCACAGGATAATTTGCGGCGCTATTGCCTGTTACTCCCATCGTGGATATGCCGATAGCAGAAGTTAATAAAAGTAAACCGATTCCTTTCATACCATTACCTCCTTTATGTCTATCAAGTAATTTTATATGAAATATTATTTATTTAATAATATTTTTTATTTCTTTATGGCTATATGTTAACAAAGCACTTGCCACAAATGTGCCACAAATCAAAAAAAACCATGGCGTTACTTTTACATTTTTTTCGTTTATAAAAGCTACATAAGCCGAGAAGCTTATGTAGTGTCAATATTAATAAGTGATTTCTCTTTTATCTTCTTTCATCTTTAAGAAGATCAAGACAAGGAAGTAGATGAAAGTGATAAAGGTGATGGTATCGATGACGATGTGAAGAGGAACTCTTTCCTTGTCTCCGTACATGACAATACCCGTGAAGAAATCGGTGAAATCGGGAATCTGATACATGATGAGGAAAGAGAAGATGAACATGCAGATCATGGGAACAGAGAGTTTGGTGTAGAAAGAGATTTTATCGGGAAGAAATAAAGAAATCGTGATGACGATAGGTAAGAGGATGACAAAGACAAGAATTGCGACACTAGGATCAAATCCTACGCTTAACAAAATGATAAAGAAAGTTAAGATGAGAAGAGAGAGAAGTAATCCAATACCAGGGAGAATATATTTATTTTTCATGTCTCAATCTCCTTTCTAACAGAATCAAGAAGAAGAGAACAAGAACCGTAGATAATCCAAATAGAGCATCTAAGGAGACAAGCAGAACTTTCCACATGGGTGTGGTTCTGATGATGATATCTCCACTCTTTGCACCGTTTAAGACAGCGCTTGTGGCAATGGAGTGTTCCCAGATGATGGCGGAATCGATCATCTTATTGAGAAGATTGACATCATCTAATTCCATCACCTTCTCTAATAAGAACTGAGCGTTCTTTCCTTGGCTATCTAAACAGAAGACATTCGTACCAGCATCACAGACTTCTAATAGATGGGATTTATAAGATTCTCCGATGAAGACTTTGAAAGGAGAATAGAAGGCATCAGTGACAATATTTCCTTCAAATCCCCATTCATTGCGAAGGATATCATTATTGAGGGCTTTGCTAGAAGAAGCAAAATCCGGTCCGACTCGTTCAAAGGATTGCATCACACCCGCACAACCACCTTTAGTAAGAGCGCCTTCAAATCCTCTTAAGGAGCCTTCTCTAAAGGCTTGTTCGGAGAAATAGACGGCGACCCCTTCTCTATAGAACTCTTGATCGTTTCCGGCAAAGTGTTTTGGTGCGGCGTGGGAGTGTGTCTTTTCCATGGCCTGAACTTCGGGGATAGAGGCTAAGTAATTGAGATTGGCGTCTTCAGAGATATATTCGAAATTACGACCACCAAAAGGAGTTCGGTGTAAGTTTAATCCTGCACAATAATTTTGCATCAATCTTGCCCAAAGACCTTCTTCACCCATAGAGAATCCTCTACCGGTGTAGAGTTGATCGTTGAAGGTGGAAGTAAGGATGGGTTTAGATGCATAACGGACACAAGCTTCTTTTAAGATGGGAGTATCTTGATCATTGAAAGGAATGATGGTCTTACTCTTTTCATAGATTTTGATGCTTTCGCTATTGGAATCTATACCATCTCCTCTGCTGAACGAGGGAGAAAGAGAAGAGACATTGGGGCAGATGAATCCTTCTGACATCGCTTTGGGTAAGTCTTGTATCTCCATCTGGAAGATGAAGTCTCTCCATTTCTTGGTATCAGAGAGAGGGATATCTTTCATCATGACCAATGAGTAATTGGAATTGGTGTTGAATTGAGCGAGTAATTCATGGAAAGCTTTCGAATCACTTTGTGGCTCATAATAATCTCCGATGAGTCTTTCTAACATCTCTTCATCGGCAAAGACTTTGGTCTGTTCCTCAGGATAGGTCTCATCATAATTTTGACGAGAGAGATAATGAACATCATTGTTTTCATTTTGTGTCAAATCTGCATTCTGGAAATGGTTTTCCGTCTTGATGCGGTTATAGGCATAAGCAAAGCTATCACTATCCATCTCTTTATGGAAGGATTTGACTAAGGTCTTATCTCCTTCGACATCAAACCCTTGATAGGATAAGATTTGTTGTGTGGCTTGATGGGCATCATCGGCCACGGTCATATAATAATTCCCTTCGGAGAGGTAATAGCTTTCTAAAACCTTATCATCGTAAGAGCAGAGAAGATAGGGGTCGATATGGATGGAGATCTTATCGTCTTGATTGGGTTCTAATTCTTTGCTCTTTCCATATCCCACCAGTGTGACGGCACTCTTTTCGATGAGATTTTCTTTCTCATAATCGCCATAAGGCGTGGAAACAAAGATTAAGACACTATCTTTTCCTTTGACTTTTCCGGTGTTTTTGATGGAGACATCGATGACGATGTCATCATTATAAACATTGAATCCGGTGATTTTCTTTTCAAAGGTGGTATAGGATAATCCATATCCGAAAGGATAAGAGACTTCGTTCTCATATTGCCAAGCTTGAGAGGGGATAGAGGAACCTTTTAAGGAGTTGGCTTTAAAGGAAGGGTTAGCGATAGAGTCGTAATAACGTGTCTCATAATATTTATATCCGACATAGATACTCTCTGCTTGGAAGGAGGCGTAATGAATCTTTTGTACGGTAGGGATATCGTAGCGGATATTCTCTTCGTAATTGGCAAATTCGGGAGTTTGTGTTCCGGAATTGACACAACTGGGTTGAGAGAGAGGGTTGATAGCATAAGTATCGACAATTCTTCCAGAAGGGTTCTTTCTACCACTAAGCAGAGAAGCGACACCTTCAAATCCGTATTGTCCTGGATATCCGATATGAAGGATGGCATCCGCTTTCTCTTGGATGAAGGATACTTCTATCGGATTGGTAGAATTGAGTAAGACAATGACCTTCTCAAAATGATTTCTCGCAAAGGTGAGTAAATCCTTCTCTTCAGGAACCAAAGAGAGTGCGGTGATATCATTTCCTAAAGAATCGGTTTCGTGCATAGCAAAATCAATACCTTCTCCCGATTCTCTAGAGATGGTGACAATACAGGTTTTCTCATCTCTAAAAGAAGAAACCAAAGAATTATAGAAGGAGAGATCTTCTTCAAAGTTGAGAGCGGAACCGATATCTCTTCTTTTTTTGGAACAAGATAAGATTCTCTGATACACATCTTCGTTGACGATGATTTTTTCTTTCTCTAGCGCATCTTTTAGAGAGATCTTATCTTCGGAATCATAGAAGATTTGATTTCCCGCACTGGCTGCTCGATAGGAAGAGAATACACTCGCTTTACCTAATAGAACGACAGAATCCGAAGGAGAGAGAGGTAAAGCATCATCTTTATTCATCAAGAGAGAGGATCCTTCCTCACTCTCTAACACATTTTGTTTGACACAGGATTCTCTCAGCTTTTGATAATTCTCTAATGTGAAGTCACCAAAAGAGGATTTATACCACATAGAGTCTTGTTCATCTTCTTTGACGTGGATGACTTTGGTGTTATCTACCCCTAAGGCATAGTTGATCTCATATTCGTATTGGTTAGCGATATTGGTCATGACCACCGAAAAGATGAGAAGAGAACCAGATAAAGATAAGAGGAAACCGAGTTTGGATTTATTCATATATACAAAATTATAAATAAATAAGAATTAAAAATAAAAGAAATAGTTAAAAGCTTAGAAAATATTTTTTGTAACTTCTATTTTCTTAGTCAATCGTGCGATATAATCTTGACGATTTATCATGTTTAATAAACAGGAAAGATTAGCGGCTCTCTTTGGTATGGGCCTTTGCTTCATCGCGGGATATTTGGATATTTATGCCTTTTCTGTGAGAGGTGTTTTTGCGGCGATGCAAACCGGTAATCTGATCACTCTCTTCACTTCTTTGATTGATAAGAATTATGAATTAGCTCTCATCAGAGGTAGTGTGATCTTGGTATTCTTTATCGGATTATTCTTTGCGGAATGGATCAAACGTTTCTTCCAAAAAAGAAATATTAGAATAGAGATTGGATTTTTAACGGTAGGTATCTTATTATTGATTCCTGCTTCTTGTATTCCTATCGGCACCAATTCTTTCTGGATTGATTTTGCCGCCAATCAATTCCTAGCTATCTTTGCTGCGATTCAATTAGCAGGTTTTACTTCTTTAAATGGAGAAGGATTTGTCTCTACCATGATGACGGGAGTGATGAAGAATATTTCTTTTCATCTAGTGAATTATATCTCTCAAAAAGAAAGAAGAGAGCTCTCTTATTTCTTCCACTATCTAGGAATGTTGCTCTCTTTTATCTTAGGTATTGTTGTTTCTTATTTACTTCTGTTCTTCTTACCAGATCATCACATCATCTTACAAGTGATGCCTTTATTTATGATTCCTGTACTTATTTTAGAAATCTTTATTGCAAGAATCTGTTTTCCTAAAAAGATACAATAAACCTTGGTGATATTCGTTTTGTTTTATTTAGCTAATCATGTAGAAACGGTTTGTTTGCTGACACTTTTAATAGATTAAATAAAGTGGGTAATAAAGTGGGTAATAAAGTGGGTGATAAATCACTCAATATTTCCCAAATAAAAGTGTTAGCAAAAATTAGAAATAATCCAAATATTACTAAAAACGAACTTACGATAAAATGTGATTTAGGGAAGACATCTATTGATAATATAATTTCTCGCTTAAAAAAGCTTGGTTTAATTGAACGTGTTGGTTTTAATAAAACGGGCTATTGGAAAGTAAAAGTTGAACAATAAGATTATCTATCGTAGGGATATTTAATATTATGTATTTAAAAACAGCACTTATGCAGTTGCCACCTCTGCTTTTCAAGCATCTTTCAGCACGAATGCAGAATAGGCCCATGTAGATACTGTTTGTTTATTGACAAAAAATAGTCCAAAACAATCAAAAAATAATCAAATAATGCCTATTTTATTCAAAAAACCAAGTTTTTAAGATTAAATGAGTTTTTTCTTTATATAAGTTTGTCAGCATTACAATAGTTTCGGTTTAGGGTTGTAACGAAAAAATGAGATGTCTTGGGAAACATATGTCAGCACTAAAACTCTATTTTTCTAGTTACAACTATATTGAGCATAAAAACATTTCGAGTAAAAATAAATAAAATTTAAAACATAAATGGATTGAAAAAACACAAATGTTTTAAATGATTGTTCTCAAATATGTTAAATAAATATCCTGTTAAATAATGATATATTGCGTGTTATTGTTGAAAAATCACTTTGCGTATTATCTGCTTTTTACATGATAAATATTTTGCGTATTGTTGGAAAATATGGGTGCTTTTCGATATTAATGTAATCGGGGAAATGCCCATTCAATGGAAATATGTTCTGTGTTAGAGTGCAGTTTATATTGAATTTAGGGAACAAATGCAATAAAATCAAAGCAAATAGTTCCCTAAGGAGGTGTTGTATGGAAAATTTAGTTGCTAAAATCCAAGAGTTACTCAATAGACGCGCTGAGCTACAAGCTCGTTTAAATCTTTTACCATACGATGGCACTCCGGAGATTAAGACAATCTCTAATAAAAGATATGTATATATTCGTAAAAGAGAATTAGGCAAAGTTAAATCTACTTATGTTGGTGAATATAGCGAGGAACTATATACCACTTTGCTTCGTAATAATGTTGAAGCTAAGGCAATAAAAAAAGAAATTAGACAAATTGAAAAAGAGCTAGCCTTACTTGGCTATAGGGAAGAAGAATTGTCAGACAGAGTTGTTCTCAATTTAGATTTTGCTCGTTCTAATATGAAAAAAATTATTTATGATCAAGCAGTATTAGAAGGCGTGGGAACCACTTTTCCAGATACCGAAGCCATTATAGATAACGGCATCGTTAAAAATGTTAAGGCTGAAGATGTACAAAAGATTATTAATTTAAAGCACGCTTGGCAGTTCATTTTGGATAAAGATGTTATTCAAGCTCCAAGTGATTATTACTTAGCTTCCTATATTGCTAGGCTAGTAAATGAAGGTCTATTAGCAATTCCTGATGGAGGAAGAATAAGAGGTGTACCAGTGACAATTGGAGGTTCTTCTTATATTCCGCCTATCCCATTTGAAGATAAAGTAAAGCAAGATATTATAGACTTACTGGAAAGCAAATTAGACGATATCGATAAGGCCATAGAGCTATGCCTTTATGTTATGAAGACTCAAATCTACAATGACGGTAACAAAAGAACTGCTGTTATATATGCGAATCATTACTTGATTTCTAAAGGACAGGGCTTGCTTGTAATCGATTATAGTAAAGTTGATGAATTTAAAAAGAATCTTGTTAACTATTACGAAGATAAAGATTTAGTATCAATTAAACTATTTTTAAGGAATTGTTGGATGAGATTCTAGTTTATCTAAGCATTTTTTGCTTTTTATTTTTTAAAAAATCCTTTTGTGAAAGTGCGTGGTGAAATTATCGTCAACTATCGTGTTTTTTGGACAAAGGCATGTCAAAACGAAGTGTCTTGTGTACCGAGATGGCTCTCTTTACGAAGGCTTCAAACTTCTCAGCTGGCGTGAATGGCTTTGAAAGAATGAACCAAAGCAAGTTCATCCAACCCTGCAACTGACTTCTATCATATCCGCCATGTTCACCCATGAACTGCTTTATCAGAGAATGAAGATGATTTACCTTGTTCAATGGATTCTCTTTATCTGATAGCTTCTTGGTCATGTTTGTGTCATATACTTCGCTCTTCAGATTTCTTTTCCTGATGAGCGCGTTATGTGACTTCTCACTATCATGAATTAGAGTTGATCCTTCCTGAATATGATTCTCAAGTGCTGCCAGCGTGCTTCTGTCACTTGGTTTGCTTACCCATTCAACACGAATCAGCATTGTGCCACTATCATCAACTGCTACTGCTGTACAGATCTTGTTCCGAGAAATTCCGCGAAGTTTTTTGCCATCCTTCAATACCTCATCTTTCCTGATGACTGAAAAGAAAGTCTCATCCAACCATATTCTTCCTTTCAGCACAACATCATCCTGTATTCCCTCAAGGACGAGAAAAATCTTCCTATACCACATAAGTCCCGTATTTGAGGCATTCCTGTTATCTGCTGATGCGGTAGAGACAGAATGAAACTCACAAAGATGAATGAAGAATTCATACCATTCACTGATAGGAATCTTGGCTGAATCAAATATGGTGTTTGTCAGAGCCTTGAACCTTCTCTCACATGACTTGCACATGAAGACCGGGATTCCTTTTCTTTTACCATATTTGATGTAGTTTTTGCTTCCGCAATATGGGCACCCATCTGGCCTCAAAGAGGCAATAAAGTTGATTTCCTCTTTCGTCCTGACCGGGTGCTTTGCTTTGAACCATGACTCATCAGTGCTGACAATCAGGTTCTCTAAAGGTGTGGAGTCGCTTTCTTTCCACGACAAAATAATCTTATGATTTTGATTCTTTTTACTCATAGACTTGGCGGGTCCATGCTTTCCAGAAGTCAGTGACTGGGACCGCCAAGTACCAATACAGTCACTGACCTCTGGAATGCATTATTGAATGCTTCCTTTCGTAGCGACTATATTATATCGCGACACGCCTTTTATGAAAATGAATACCACGCACTTTCACAATTGGATTTTTTTTTTAAAAATAACAAAGACTTGTCATGTTTTCATTTCAACCACATGTTGAGACAGTTGTTTTAATGACTTATAAAGAGATCCACCATAAACAATCATTTTAGAAAAGCGTAAAAAATGATATATAATTTAGTTGGAAAAGCGTAAAAATTAATATATAATATGGTTGGAAAAGCGGGTGTAACTATATGTATCGTAAAATTTCAAATTATATTGAAGAATATTTAACAGGCAATGAAGAAAAAATATTATGTATCGATGGTGCAAGGCAAGTTGGTAAATCATATATAATTAGAGAACTTGCTCAAAAGCATTTTGAAAATTACATTGAAATTAATATGGCGGATGATAAAGTTGGCGATAAATTATTTGCTAATGTTAAAACAATTGAATCTTTTTATATTGAAGTTAGTGTAATTGCTGGCGATAAACTAAAAGATAGAGATAATACAATTATATTTATTGATGAGATACAAGAGTACCCTGAATTATTAACATTATTAAAGCCGTTAAGAGTAGATAATAGATATAAATATATATGTAGTGGCTCTGAACTTGGAATAACACTTTCTAAAACAACATTAACTCCAATGGGTTCGATAATTGAGAAGAAAATGTACCCAATGGATTTCGAGGAATTTTTAATTGCTAATTCAGTTGGTGAATTAGTTATTAATCATATGAGAAAATGCTTTGAAGAAGGAACAGCACTTGATGAAGCACTGCATAATAAGATTTTATATCTATTTAAAACTTATTTATATGTAGGTGGTATGCCAGATGCTGTTAAGTCTTTTGTTGAAACAAAGAATGTTTCAAAGATCAGAGAAATACAAAAAGATATCATTAATTTTTATTCGGAAGATGCGTCAAAGTATGATAAGAACCATAAACTAGTAATAAAAAGAATTTATGATATGATTCCTTCAAATATTGAGAATAAAGTAAAAAGGATTCAATATAAGAAAATTGAGAATATTGATGATGTTAGATATACAAAATATGTTAATGAATTTGAATATTTAATTTCATCAGGAATTGCGCTTGATGTTAAAGCCGTGAGTGAGCCAAAATTTCCTTTGGTCCAGTCAAGTAGTAAAAATTTGATAAAGCTATATATGAATGATGTTGGATTGCTGACAAGTGTTTTATATAAAAATAACATTAATGCGATTTTAAATGACGCAGCTGGAGTTAATCTAGGCGCGGTTTATGAATCTGTTGTTGCAGAGGAATTAAAAACACATAGTCATGAGTTATATTATTATGATAGAAAAAAAGTTGGAGAAGTTGATTATTTAATTGATAACTATGATGAATTAAATGTTTTACCTATAGAAATAAAATCAGGTAAAGATTATAAAAATTTCAGGGCATTACCTAAAATCATTTTAGATTCCAACTATAGAATGACTAAAGGCTATGTTTTTAGTAATGAACGAGAAGTTAAAAAAGAAGACAAAATTATTTATTATCCAATTTATTTTATTATGTTTATATAATTAAGACTTTCCCAATTTGTTAGACTATATACTTTCTTTTCGAGGCCTTGCTCTAGGCCTTTTTTCCTTTGTCGGAGACGCCGGCAATATCTCCAAAGGGCGTGACAGCAGACCATAAAAGGGCGTTCTAAGACAATTTATATAGTCTAACAAGCTGGGAAAGTCTTAATTATTTTTACACTATAGGGAGGAACAAGTGTGTATAAAAAAGTGTAAAAATAGTGTATAAATAAATTGAAATAAGTGTGATAAAGGTGTATTATTTAATCAAGGAGAAAAAAATATGAAACTGGAGAACTGCTTCGAAACGGAAAACCAGGAATTTAAATCTTCCCTGGCGGAATTGGACAAAGGAATTTTAGGACTTTCTTCCATGCTCAACAAAGGTGGAAAAGGTAAAGTGTATTTTGGTGTTTCCGATGATGGTGAAATCAAAGGTCTGGCTGGAAGCATAGGTCAGGAAACCATCAAGAAAATCGGAAACAGAGTCTTTGAATTGATAAAACCAGTCGTCATTCCAAAGGTATATTTCGAAACATATGGAGATCTGACTGTCATTGTTCTGGAAGCAGAAGGATACAACAGACCATACTCCTGTGGAGGAGAATATCGAATCAGAGTGGGGTCCGAAAACAAGAAGATGGATCCTTCTATAATCACGGAAATGGTGTTGTCCAATTCCTCCGCCCAGATGGAAAACCTGGAAGCGCTGAATCAGGATTTGACATTTGAGCAGCTCAAAGGCCTGTTCCGGAGCCATAAATACACCGTCAATGACAAGACATTTGCCATTAATGCTGGGCTTCTGACAAAAAAGAAAACCTTCAACTATCTGGCTGATATTCTATCGGATGAAAACAATTGTTCCATCAAAGTTGTCCGTTTCAAAGGCAAAGACAAACAGGAGATGATCTCCCGAAATGAATTCGGCTACCATTGTCTGCTATTGTCCATGAAATCAGCTTTTGATTATGTGGCTTCCCTCAATGAAGTGAGAGTCGACCTAAGCAAAGGGTTGGAAAGGAAAGAGCATCCCTTATTTGACATTCAGTGTTTTGATGAAGCTTGGACAAATGCCTGTCTTCACAACAAATGGATTAAGAACATACCTCCTGCCATCTACATCTTCGATGACAGAATCGAAATCGTATCCATTGGCGGATTGCCTTTTGATTACTCAGAAGAAGAATTTTTCTCTGGAATTTCTCATCCAGTCAATGTCGGGCTCCAAAAAATCATGGGGCAATTGGATATGGTGGAACAGACCGGACACGGTGTTCCAAAAATCGTCGCTGTCTATGGTAGGAAAGCCTTTGAAATCGCCGACGGTCACATTACTGTGACCATTCCTTTTGCCTACACTCCTTCCTTCCAACAGATATCCACGCAAGGCCTTACGACATCACAGAAGAAAGTCCTGGAAGCCATCAAGAACAATCCCACCGCTTCCATCCATGAATTGTCCCAGATCGTGGAACTGGGAACCACAAGAATCTCCGTTGTCATCAAAGAACTGAAGGCACTGAACCGACTGGAAAGAATTGGAAAAACCAAAGGCGGTTATTGGCAGGTCAGATAATAGAGTGTATAAATTCCTGTGTAAAAAAGTGTATAAATTGTGTATAAATAAATTGCAGACCACCCTACTTCTATACCCGTATCATCCTGCTTTGCTGAAAGCGAAAGCAGCATGAAATTGCTTAGATGTCGTATCTCAGTCGCAGTATGCTTTTTGCCTCTTGGATGTTTTTGTCGGGTTAAAAAACCATAGTTAAGGGGAACTATTTTTGATTTTTTCTCATTTCGTTCCCCTTAACTGCCATATATCACCAGTAAAAGCACACTCATATATGTCGATTCAGATATTTGGAAGCGATGATTTCTTCTTCCCATTCAGAATTTGGATGTATTGAGGGACCAGGAATTCTTTTTGTCCATAGTCACCTGCCTTCTTTGTCTCACTTGATGGTTTCCCAATATCCTCTGGTCTTTCCAATTCTTACAATGTTTCCCTTGTTTACCAAAGCATTCAAGGTTCTTTGCATTGTCCTTGCTGATTTTCCAGTTAAATCCGACAGTTTTTCGATCGTCAGTTTTGGATTGCTAGACAACAGATCGTAAACCTGGTGCTCTCCGGTAGAAAGATTTTCATTTGTGCCATTATTTGTGCCATTTGTGCCATTTGTGCCATTATTTGCAATCGTTTTGGAAGGTCTGTAAAACGTAAAATAAAACCCGAAACTGTCTTTGTCAAATGTCCATTTCAACCCATTCTTCTCCAGCAGGTAGTTCATTCGCTTGAATCCCGACCCTTCTTTTTCAACGTCTTTGCTCCTGAAAAGAATGTCCAGGATCAATGGGTTGCGCTTGAGTGATGCCTTGTCGGAGGAAACATAGTCTTCTGGAGTCAAATCATCCGGGAAAGGACCAGGATTGTATATCGTCACCTTTCCTGGATGTACATCCACCTCATGTTCGGTGGAAGAGTCGCTGTATCGGGCGTGTGCGAATGCGTTTACCACAATTTCCCTGATGGCCCTTTCCGGAATCTCAGGAGTCTCCAATCTCTGTCTCTTCCCGATATCCACCTTCCAATCAAGATGGTTCAGTATATATTCGATTGCAATATCAACCAAGGTGTAGATATTGCCTCTCATTTCCTTGAGATCCAGGAATGTAAGCTTCTCATTTGTCGCAAAATTAGCCAGTTTCAAGCTTATGTCCGCGTCTTTTCCGAACAAAGCAAAACCAGCATTGTTCACCCTTCCGTCGGCTGAAAGACCCAATGTCTGCAAAAGCGATTCTTTGTTGTATGTTTCGGCAGAAAGCCTTCCACAGTTTCTTGCATTGTCGAAAAACTTTCTCAAGACAGCATCATCAATGTCCTCGATGGAATGGGAAGTCCATTCATTTTCCCAATCATCGTTGTAACTCACTTCTTTGACTAATCTGAGTAATTCATTCTGCTTCAGCTTATTGTCCTCGTCTGACACCCTGATATAGTAGACACCGTTGGAGGAATAAGGTTTCTTGGTACCCGCAAAGATGACATGTATTACATGTAGCCCATCCAGGATTTCCTCTCTAACGATAGGTGAAATGGATGGGTCAATGGACTCCTTTATCAATCTTGAGATATCTCTCAGTGAGGAATCGGATATTTGCTGTCCAACGACATCGCCGTTGTTGGATACACCAAAGTATATTTCACCTCTTCCATGTTTGTTCAGCATCGCGCTGATGGAGCGCATCGCTTCACGTGCTTCCCCTGTGGTCTTCTTGAATTCCAAAAATTCATTTTCTCTTCCTAGATTCATAAATACCTCCGTGTTCTGGTTTCATTATACATCAACAGGGGATTTGTGACAACAATTTGGCACAAATAATGGCATAAATAATGGCACAAATAAAAATATGAAAAACGTGTTACCTTTCATATTAAATGCGACAAATAATATAAATTCCATCCACACGGATAAGAAACTTCTATGGAAGTCGCTGAAGAAAAATAAGAAAATGCTGAAATCTATGGAAGTGGCTAAAAAGGAGTTTAGTGAAAGCGTCATGGATTCAGTTATGATTGCACTGGAACATAAGTACTTAGCGGTAACCGAGTAATCATCATGTGGGGAAAGTGGTTGATAAATTTCCTTGCACCACAAGGCTTAAAGAAGAGGCCAATCTGTTACCGAGCATCAATGACATCAACCCCATTGTCCCAAGGCATGTTGAAACTGTAGTAGGACTATATCGAAAATAAAAGATAATGTTTAATATAATAGACATTAACATAGCTTTCCTGTATACTATAGGCATGGAAAGCAAATTTGAAATTGGACAAAAACTTAAAAATAAAAGATTAGAGCTTAATTTGAGAATGGACGATGTCGCTAAAGAAGTTGGTGTTACTAGATCTACTTTATGGGCTATCGAAAACGGAATTGGTAATTACACTATCGACACCCTTCTTAGATTAGTAAGTTTTTTAAACATGTCTATTGGTATCGGCACCCAAACACAAGGAACTAGAAAAAGAGCCACTAGAACAAATAGCGCCCTAGACAAAAAGATAAATAGATTCATTGTTATGTGCGTTGAACAATATGCCTCTAGCGTTAATCGAAGTAGTGGAACCATTTATAACGAACTTAATAAAGCCGGCATTATTGATGAATTAAAAGAGGATTATGAAGATATGCACGGGATGTCTACCTATTCGATAAATGAATATATAAGTAAAAGATTATCAGGGGGAGTAGAATGATTATATATCACGGTTCAGATGTTGAAGTTAAAAAACCTAAAATTATCAAATCTGAAAAAGGAAGAGATTTTGGTTGTGCCTTTTATCTTACTCCTATTAAAGAGCAAGCCGAAAGAATGGCTAAAAGAAAGCAAAGGATGAATAAAAGCGCCTCTGCCATTGTTAGCGTTTTTGAATTTAACGAAAAAGAAACAAACAATTTAAAATACAAATTGTTTAAGAACCCAGATTTAGAATGGTTGGATATGATTATTGAATGTAGAACAAATCCTTCTTTTATACATGGTTACGATATAGTAGAAGGAAAAATAGCGGATGATTCCGTCGGTGAAACAATACTTTTTGTTATTGATGGAGTTATCAAAAAAGAAGATGCCATTGAAAGATTAAAATTCCAAAAGATTAATTCTCAAATCGCTTTTTGTAGTGATGTTTCTTTAAAACTAATTAAGTTCAAAAACAGTTACGAGGTCAAATAATGGAACACGTTTTATCTAAAACAATACTTATATCTCAAACCATTGAACTTATAGCAAAGAAATATAAGTTGAGCATTGAAGAAGCAAGAAATAGATTTTATCAATCAGATGTAATTGAAATGTTGGATGATGATGAAACAGGTCTTTATGGTGAATCAGCGTTATATCTTTTGTCACTTTATGAGGATTTTTTAAAAAATAAATGTATTGAAACACAGAGACTTTTACTTAGAAAGCCAAGGATTGAAGATGCTGAACCAATGTTTAGAAATTGGGCAAGTGATCCAGAAGTTACTAAATATTTAACATGGCCTTCTCACGAAAATATTGAAGTTACTAAAACAATTATTAACCGCTGGCTTGAAGAAGAAAAAGACCCTAAAACAATCAGATTTGTTATCACTTTAAAAAATAGCGGAGATCCCATTGGTGCTATTGATGTAGTTAACTATATTGATGGTAGCCCTGAGATTGGATATTGCTTATCAAGGAAATATTGGAATCAAGGTTTGATGACCGAAGCATGCAGAGGTTTTATTCATCATCTTTTCAGTAGAGGTTTCAATAAAGTGCGGATTAAAGCGGTAGTAGAAAATATAGGAAGCAATCGTGTGATTGAAAAATGTGGTTTCAAATTCACCCATCAAGAACATCTTGAACATCAATCTTCTTTTAAACCAAATCCAGTAACACTAAATTGCTACGAATTAGTTAAATAATCATATATCCCTTTTATAGTGACGATACTCGTAGAGACTCTACCAGTCTCCATCCATGACAGTGCCTTTATTCTACTACAAGAATAAATTCGGCGCGAACACCCTAGGGTGTTCCTCATAGTTTGGATACAGATAAGAATATCCTGATCTAAGTATAGAAAAAGGGGGCAAATTTGTAGTGAACCCCTCTTGTTGGACCAAGGAGTAGGTCAAGGATGAATGAAGTGACATGTCACTTCATTCATCGACCGCTCCAAAGCCATAGGAGGGGCTTTTTCGATGAAATATACATTAGAAGACAAGCTGAAGGCAGTCAAGTATTATCTGGAAACCGGTTCGTTTCTTTATCCAGAGGAGATTGTGACGAGGCGTCAAAAGAAAACATTTGCTGAACACGTGAGATTCTGGAAGACAAAGTATCTTCTGGAGGGAGAGGATGGTCTCAGGCACAAGGAGAATAATGATGTCTATTCTCCAGAGAGAAAACTGATGATCATAGAACCTGTCATTCGAATGGAAATATCCATGGCAAAACAGTCGAAAATCATTGGAATAAACCCGGGAACTCTCTGTTCGTGGATCAAAAGATTTAAACTTCTAGGCATGGATGGCTTAAAATGTTTTAAACGAGGGAGGCCACCCAAGAACATGTCAGATATCAAAGAAACCAAGAAGGCCGAGGAGCCTGAAATCCCTGTCAGCAATGCTGATGGAAATGCCCAGCAGTTGCTTGCCAAGATTGCGCAGCTCGAGAAAGACAATGCTGCCCTCAAGGACCGAAACAAGGACCTGGAACACAAGGACTTGTTGTCACAGGCGGAGATCGAATACCTAAAAAAATTGCACGCCTTGGCAGAGACGAAGAGACGGTTGAAAACACCGACAAAGCCAAAGTCATCGGTGAGCTCCGCCAAGGCAGCAGATACGAAGGAAGACTGAGTCTCAAGGAATTGCTGGGCATCGCAAAGATCAGCAAATCATCCTATGAATACTCCAAAAACGCCTTGGAAACGGAGGAATCCCTGGATAACCAGAGAATACGAATGGAAATAAAGTTCGTGTGGCTCAGGTCAAAAAAACGCTACGGATACCGTAAGATAACCAGGGATGTCTTCCTTAGATTCGGTGACAAGGTCAACCATAAGAAGGTTCTCCGTATGATGAATGAGATGGGTATCTACGCCAATCTCTCCGGCCATGACAAAGGCTACAGTTCCTATAAGGGTAAGGTCGGCAAGATTGCTCCGAATCTGCTTAAGAGAGACTTCAATGCCGAGCGTTCCCTTGAGAAGGCCGGTACCGACGTCACCGAATTCAAGTTCGACTGGAGCAAGGTCTATCTGTCTCCGATCATCGACTTCTACAATGACGAAATCCTGGGTTACGCACTTTCGCTCAGCCCTAACATGAAGATGATAGATGATATGCTAAAAGACATGTATTCAAAGCATCCTCTGACCTATAACATGATTCTTCATTCGGATCAGGGGTGGCAGTATCAGATGGAGTCTTATCAGGAGAATCTAAAGTCCCATGGAATCATCCAGTCGATGTCCAGAAAGGGCAACTGCCTGGACAACAGCAAGACTGAGAATTTCTTTTCCAAGCTGAAGAAGGAACTGTTTTACTCGTCTATTGGTGCAAATGTAGGATGAAATAATTCACCATTTCGCTGTTTTTTTGAAGGATTCTCGATAATTATGGCTTTTTCTTGTTCCAGATATCCTTTTGAATAAATGTTCCATTGTCATTTCAAGCCCGTTTTTCC
>JAFUFH010000062.1 GCA_017470005.1 Bacilli bacterium
GGAATTCAGGAACCGACCAGTGAAACCGCCAAGTCAACACTGATCGACTCCTGAAGTCCTCTTGACTGTCTCCCTTTCATGAGACACCAAGATTATAAACCACCATACTGTTTATATCCACTGTGCAAATCAGGATTTTTTGAAAAAAAATAATTCATTATTAAAAAATCCTATTGCTAGAAGAAGAGTCTTTTCGCAATAGGATATAGAATCATATTATTTCTTTAAGTGGATAGCGTTGAGAAGAAGACAATAACTAGTCAAGGCGCCCACTCCTCCAGGAACAGGAGTGTAAGCTTTGACTTCACCTTCTTCGGGAACAAAGCCTAAATCTCCGCCTTGAGGATTGAAGCCGCAATCGATGATGACTTTGTTTTCATCTAAGTCTTCCCTTTGAACCAGACCGCTCTTTCCTGTGGCAAGAACGATGATTTCACTTTCTTTGACAAGAGTAGAAAGAGTCTCTTTATCCACGCGAGAATGGGCTAAAGTACAAGCGGCATTATATTTGTTGAGAAGCTGGAAGCAAGGATATCCTACTTCTGTGCTTCTTCCGATGACTAAGGCTCTCTTTCCTTTGACATCGATATGATAGAGGTCAAGGATTGTTTTGACGCTTTGACTTGTGGCGGTGAGATAGTTTAAATCTCCACCGAAGAGTTTTCCGCGATTGTAAGTGGTGAGCATGTCAGGGTCATATTCACTAGGGATTCTTTCTAAGAATTCCTCTTCGTAATCCACCCCTAAAGGTCTAGCCATCAAAATGGAGCGACCTTTGCTCTTCTCTTGGAAGAGAGCAAGGTTCTCTTTTTTAGAGAGGCCTAATTGAATGAATTCTTCCACATATTCCACTCCAAAGGAATCCAAACATTTCTTGATTCCTCTCAAATAAGCTTGAGAGGAGAAATCAGAAGCGTTGGAATAGAGGAAGAATTTGACATCTTTTCCTTGTAATTCTTGCTGGATTCTCTCTTTGAGAACCCCTTTTAATTCTTTTCCTGAGAGTATGGTCATTTTGTGTTCATTTTCTTGGAGGCGGGGACTTTAGGAAGACCGGGCATGGTGAAGACATCCCCGGTGAGAGGAACGATGAAGGAAGCGCCAGTGAACAGACGAAGTGTTCTCACATGGATGGTGTGATGAGGAGGAACATTGAGAATGTGTTGATCATCGGTGAGAGAGTTAGGAGTCTTAGACATACAGACATTGAAGTTTCCGTATCCTTGTTCTTCAAAACTCTTGATCTCATCTAAGATGCCAGGGGCATATTCGACATTGTCAGCGCCGTATACTTTCTTAGAGATGGTTTCAATCTTTTCCACGACAGACATGGAAGAATTGACGATAGGAGTGAAATGATTCTCTTTGGTCTCTTCTAAGATTTCTTTGGCTTTTCTAGCTAAAGCTTCTGCACCCTTAGGACCATCGGCATAAGAAGTATTGAGAGCATAAGGGATGTGGTTTTCTTCTAAGAAGTCTTTGACCACTTGGATTTCATTAACGGTATCATCTTTGAAATTGTTGATGCCGACTAAGACAGGAACTTGATAGTTTTGAGCGTTCTTGATGTGGTGAGCGAGATTGGCTAAACCGATCTTTACTGCTTCCACATTTTCGTTCTTGAGTTCTTCAAATTTGACACCACCGTGTAATTTCAAAGCTCTCACAGAAGCGACCATGACAATCATATCGGGTTTAAAACCACCCAAAGGAGAGACGATGTCACAGAATTTCTCCATACCTAAGTCAGAACCGAAGCCACCTTCTGTGATGACATAGTCCGCTAATTTCAAGGCCAAATCGGTAGCGATGATGGTGTTGCATCCATGAGCGATATTGGCAAAGGGTCCACCGTGAACAATAGCGGGAGTGTGATACTTGGTTTGAACAAGGTTAGGTTTTAAAGCCATGTGGATGAGCTTACGAATGGCTTCTCTACATTCTAATTGTCTTGCAAAGATAGGTTCACCCTTCTTGTTATAAGCAACAGTGATATTTTCGATTCTATCTAAGAAGTCTTCTTCATTCTTGGCTAAGCAGAAGATAGCCATGACCTCACAAGCGGCGGTGATGACAAAGGAAGAGTGGTGAGGGATACCCTTAGGATCGTTTTGAGTGGTGGTGATATCTCTTAAAGAACGATCGTTCATATCCATCGCTCTAGGGAAGATGATTCTATCGGGGTCAACATCTAATTCGCTGTGTTGATAAAGTTCGTTATCGATCAAAGCAGCGATGAGGTTGTTTGCGGAAGTGATGGCATGTAAATCTCCAGTGAAATGAAGGTTGATGTCATCTTCTGGATAAAGGGTGGCTTCTCCTCCACCAGCTCCGCCGCCTTTGACACCAAAGACAGGACCTAAAGAGGGTTCTCTTAAGCAGGCAAGAGATTTTTCACCGATATAAGAGAGACCATCCGCTAAACCGATAGCGGTGGTGGTTTTACCTTCACCGGCTTTGGTAGGGGTGATAGCGGTGCATAAAATTAATTTTGCTTTTCTTTTTAAATTAGGATCTAAGGTAGAGATATCAATCTTGGCTTTATCTCTTCCAAAATAAATCAATGAATCTTCATTGATGTTCAGCTTTTTTGCAATTTCTTTTACTTGGTAGTCTTGCATTGTTGTTTCCTCCTGGAGTCTTATAATATGATAGTCGATTTCAAGTCAAAAAACGATAAGAAAAAAATATTCTTTAGAATATTTAGAAAAAAGCCTTTAATCTTTTAAAAATATGAGGTGATATCGTTAATCTCTTCACTCTATTTTCTGTTCTTTGTATAGAAAAAAAGAAAGAAATCTAAAGGTTCATTTAAGAATAGAGAGATACAAAATATACTCAAGAGAAAAAGACTTCCACAGGAAAAAAAGCAAACACGGAATGTCTCCTTGTGATTTTATTATTAGTTAAAAGTATAAATGTTTTATAATATTTCCAGTGATTTTTCAGGTAACCTTATGGCAAAAAAACAAGTGAAACAAAAAGAACAAGGTTTTACTCCCATGGTGGAGCAATACTTGTCCTTCAAAAAAGAATATGGTGATATCATTCTCTTCTTCCGCGTGGGAGACTTCTATGAAATGTTTTTAGAAGATGCTCAAACCGCCAGTAGAGAATTACAGCTTTTCTTGACCAAGAAAGCAGCAGGAAATGGGCAAACCATTCCGATGTGTGGTGTTCCTCATCACGCTTATTTGCAATACGCACAAAAACTTGTCGATCGAGGTTATAAAGTCGCTATCGTAGAACAAGTAGAAGATCCTAAACTCACCAAGAAACTTGTCAAAAGAGATGTGATTCAAATCATCACTCCTGGTGCGAATTTAGATTTGAATACCACAGATAATAATTTCTCTGCTTCTCTCTATATTGATGGAGGGCTTGCTTTCATCGCCTATGCGGATATCTCTACAGGAGAGATGAAAGCTTTATCCATGGAATATTCTATGGAAAAGATCTTAGAAAAATTATTGACTTTAGATATCAAAGAATTGATCATCCCTACCAATATCGATGCAAGCACGATTCTATATATAAAGAATAATTCCAATATTTGTATCTCCTATTACAATGATGACTCCTCATCTATTGAGACAGATGCTCTCTTTGGAAATCTTAGAGATGAAAGACAGATTGCGGCTAGCGCAAGACTCTACAATTACTTGAAGAACATGGAGAGAAGAGACTTAGGTTATTTTAAACCGGTTGAGAATCTCATGGATCAAAAGAGTATGAAGATGGATTATTCCGCTCAATCGAATATGGAATTGACCAAGTCTTTAGATGGGAAAACTTTCGGTACTCTCTATTGGCTATTAAATCAATGTAAAACCCCGATGGGAGCTCGTTATTTAAAAGCGCAAATCGTCTCTCCTTCCGCTTCTCAGACAGAGATTGAACACCGCTTAAATCTCACTTCTGCTTTCGTAGAAAACTATTTAGAAAGAGAAGTGTTACGAAAAGATTTAGAATCCATTTTTGATATGGAAAGACTCATTGCTAGAATGGGTTATGAGAATTGTAACGGACATGATCTGTTGCAATTAAAACGTTCTCTTTCTATCATTCCTACGCTTCGTGCTCACTTGAATGAAATCGAAGGCTATGAGGAAGTAAATGCGTTAGCAAACAAGTTGGGTGAATATAACAACCTTGTGAATTTATTAGAAAACGCTATTTCTGAAGACTGTCCTTTAACGGTGACAGAAGGCGGTATCTTTAAAAAAGGATACAACCAGGAATTAGATGAATATATCGACATCACAGAGAATTCAAAAGACTGGATTAAGAAATTAGAGATTCAAGAAAAAGAGAGAACAGGAATCAAGACTTTGCGTGTAGGTTATACCACAGTCTTTGGTTATTACATTGAAGTCTCTACAGGACAATTAGACCAAGTCAAGGATGAATATGGCTATATCCGTAAGCAAACTTTGACTACGGGTGAGCGTTTCATCACTCAAGAGCTCAAAGAGAAAGAAGATATGATTCTAAGAGGACAAGAGCTCAGAAAATCTTTGGAAACGAAGCTCTTAAAAGAACTGAGAAAATATATCTCTCAATTCACTTTAGATATTCAAAGAACCAGTGACGCTATCTCAGAATTAGATTATTATTTGACCCTCGCTTTTGTGGCTAGTGAAAATCATTATATCCGTCCTACTTTCAATGGGGAAGGAAAGATTCATGTTTTAGATGCAAGACATCCTATCATTGAAAAAGCTTCTCCCGAAACCATCTTTGTTGCTAATGATTACAAGATGGATAGAGATACAGATGTTTTGATTATCACAGGACCTAACATGGGTGGTAAATCCACTTATATGAAGGAATTTGGCCTTTTGGTCATCATGGCCCAAATTGGATCTTATGTTCCCGCATATGAATGCAATATTCCTGTCTTTGATTCTTTATATACTAGAATTGGAGCTTCCGATAACCTCATCAAAGGACAATCTACTTTTATGACAGAGATGAGTGAAGTGGCTCAAGCATTAGAGAGCGCAACCTCCTCTTCTCTCTTCCTCTTTGATGAAATCGGTAGAGGTACAGCTACTTTTGATGGTATGGCTATCGCTCAATCTATCATTGAATATATCGTGAAAAAGACTCACGCAAAGACATTCTTCTCTACCCATTATCATGAGATCACCAAATTGAGTGAGAAGATTTCTGCGGTGAAAAACATCCATTGTCAAGTGAGTGAAAGCGATGGAAAAGTCACTTTCCTTTACAAAATGAAAGAAGGAAGCATGGATCGTTCTTATGGTGTCAATGTCGCTAAGCTTGCTGGATTACCCGATGACATCATTGAGAGAGCGGATGAGCTTCTCATCTCTTTAGAAAGCCAAGATAAAGTTCAAAAAGAACAGATCAAAGTCATCAAGAAAGAAGAGCCGAAGAAAGATGAGATCAAGGATGAGTTGAAAAAACTAGATCCGATGACTCTCTCTCCTTTGGATGCACTCAATTATCTCATCGATTTGAAAAAGAGGATCAAATAATGGCTAAGATACAATTAATGAGACCAGAGCTTGCTAACCTCATTGCTGCTGGTGAAGTCATCGAACGTCCTTCTTCTGTCATCAAAGAGTTGGTAGAAAACTCTATCGATGCTGGTGCTAGCAATATTTATGTTGGTGTCAGTGATGCTGGAAAAGGCACGATATTAGTGAGAGATGATGGAAGTGGTATGGATAGAGAAGATGCTACCACTTGTTTTCTTCGTCACGCCTCTTCGAAAATTAAAACCGAATATGACCTTTCTCGAATTCATACTTTAGGCTTTAGAGGGGAAGCGATTCCTTCTATCGCCGCTGTTTCTAAAGTGACATTGACGACTTCCACAGGAGAAGGAGCGGGAACAAGAATTGAATCCGAGCCCAATCACGAGCTGGTCATTTCGGATGCTCCTTCAAGAAAGGGAACCGTCTTTGAAATTCGTTCTCTTTTCTATAACACTCCTGCAAGATTAAAATATTTAAAATCCAATCAAGTGGAAACCTATAGCATCATAGAGACAGTAGAACATCTCGCTTTAGGCTTTCCAAATATCTCTTTCTCTTTAGGTATCGATGGAAAAGAAATCTTCCACACTTCCGGAAGAGGAGATTTATTAGAAACCATCCAAAAGATTTATGGTAATACAATCGCAAAATCTTTATATCCGATTCAAAAAGAAACCTTAACTTATTCTTTCTCTGGATATATTGGAAAACCAGAAATCAATTACTCTCGAAGAAAAGATATGCTCACCTTCCTCAATCAACGTTGTATTTATGATTATAAGATCAATAAAGCGATCGAGGATGCGTATCGAGATTACTTACCTCCTCTTCGTTATCCTTTTACGGTGATGGATTTAAAGATTGATGCCTCCTTAGTGGATGTCAATGTTCATCCCACCAAAAAGGAAGTGAGAATCTCCTTAGAGGACGATATCGCTAGAGATATCAAAAATGAAATCTTAACTTTGTTAGAAGAAAAGAAACCTATCTATTTTGCCTCTGAAGATAGCAAGAGTGAGAAGTTGATGTCAGATAGCACGGGGGATTTTGATTTCTCTGAGATTGAAAATAGAGAAAAAGAAGAAGTGAAAGTGCAACAAGATTATTCTTCTATTCCTCCTTTCCACCAAGAAAAAGAGAATTCCTATTTCCAGGAATCCATTCCTTATGAACCCACTTATGAGTCGACAACAAAACAAACCAACTTATCCAACGAAAATCAGTTTGTAAATCAAACCCCTGTCCAAGAAAACAAATATTATAAGACCATCTTTGAACAAGAAAGTTCTTCATTCCAATTGCCGGAAATGCATCCGATTGGACAGGTCTTACAAACCTATGTTCTTTGCGATGGTGTCAATTGTTTTTATATTCTAGATCAACACGCTGCGGCAGAAAGAGTAAATTATGAAAAGACACAAGCCCTCTTTGAATCGATCAAAACAAGAATTGTTCCTCTCTTCCCCATCACTTTAGAACTCTCTCCTAAAGAGAAACTCAATTATGATGAAGATCATATTCAAAGATTGGCTTCATTGGGTATCATCTGTGAAGATTTTGGTAATAACACCATCAAGATTGTAGAGATTCCCGCCTTCCTTTCGGAACGCAATGACGAAGAAGTGATTTTTGATTGTGTTCATTCCTGTTTGAATAATGAAGCAAGCGACCCTATCTCGCTTTTACATTTAACCATTGCGAATATCGCTTGTAAGAAATCCATCAAAGCGAATCACCAGATGTCTATGTTAGAAATAGAAGCCTTACTGAAAGACCTCTCCAAATGCAAGAATCCTGCCAATTGCCCTCATGGAAGACCGACAATCATCAAGATTACTCGTGAGGATGTAGAAAGAATATTTAGGAGATCTGGATTTTGATTTATTGTATCCTAGGACAAACGGCCAGCGGGAAGACTTCACTTGCCCTCTCTTTAGCGAGGAAGTTTTCTCTTCCTATTATTTCTGCGGATGCTTATCAGTGTTATAAAGTGATGCAAGTAGGAACGGATAAACCTACACGAAAGGATGTGGAAGGTTTATCTTACTATTTTTATGATGAATATGAACCTGATCAAGAAATGTCCGTTTTCCTCTTTCAAAAAGAATGCCGACCTATTTTAGAAGACTATCTTTCAAAAGGGAAAGACGTCATAGTTGTCGGAGGGAATTTCTTGTATGTCAAAGCGTTACTTTATAATTATGTCTTTCAAGAGGAAAAGCAAAATAGTCGTCAGAAATATGAAAACATGTCTTTAGAAGAAATGAGAAAGTTGCTTTTAGAAAGAAGCAAAGAAACATTCGATTCTATTGACAATCAAAACCCACGAAGGGTCATCAGAGCTCTCGCACAATTAGATGAAGGAAAAACAAGAAAAGATATTCTTCTAAAAAACGATGGGAACCCTCTCTATCCAACCACGTTTTATCAACTTGAAATTGATAAAGAAGAAGGAAATAAAAAGATAGATGAAAGAATTGATTTGATGATTCAACAGGGCTTAGTAGAAGAATGCAAGCACATATTAGAACAATATGGTGAGAATAACAGAATCCTTTCCACGATTGGTTATCAGGAAATGGTAGAAGTCTTAAAACAGGGGAAAGAAGTCGATAAAAAAGTATTTGATCTCATCAAGATTCATACGCATCAGTACGCAAAAAAACAAAGGACTTTCCTTCGCCATCAATTTCCTAATATTATCAAAGGAAGCAAAGAAAAAATTGAGCATTTAATTTCTGAACAGCTGAAACAAACAGGTAATGCTAATTAAAACTCTACCACATTAGTTGTTCGTATGAAATGTCTCTTTCTAAAACAAGATAGCTTTCATTTACAAAATGATCGTTTTCGAAAACAAGAGTTTCTTCTTCATAATGATAAACAAAGGGGAAAGTGGATTTATCCCAGATTGTACATATAGAAAATGGAAACCTTTAGACAAGCTAAAATCTGCGGAGAGTTTTCACGCTTTTCGCGCAATTAGAGGAAGAAAAAATAATATTATGCTTTGCTTTGGTCACTCAATTGAGATGTAGGGATTTCTTTCGGAGAAATGTTTTGGTTTTCTTTCTTTTCTTTGTGAAGTAAGAAAGGAGCAAGCCATAAAGAAATCAAGCCAGTGGGATAACAGAAGCCGATAGGGTTTTCAATAAGAAAATCTAAAGGAATGAAATTTCGATTGTTAAGGAATAAAAAGAGATAAGTTAATCCCTGGCAAAGGAAAATAAAGAATAGGAACACAGGAATGCCAAGTCTTTTATTCTTTGTTAACAAATTGAGAACGAGAGAAAGGACATAACTAATGAGAATCAAGATATATGGAAGGGTAAAGTAAAGAGTAAATTCTCCATTTAAATAGTAACTAAAACCGATACCTAATATGTATCCGAAAGTAAAAAGGAAACAAATAAGGAACACAATCAAATGAGGAAGTTTGTAATTCTCTTCCGGCTCTCTGGAAAAGGAATCGAGTAAGCATTGAATGACACAAAGAAGAGATACCAAAACGAAAATAGATAAAACAATATAACTAACAACAAGATTTGATCGAGATAAAGGAAAAAGAGTCATCAATAAGGGACAAGCAATCACTCGAATCAAGAGAATTGCTGTGATAGCTTTTTCTTTATTTTTTATTTTTAGTTCTGAATGATGAGAAGTGAGAACTAAAACAGAGAGCCCTGTGGCAAGTAAGGCACCAAAAAGCATCGGAATGGATAGGGAGAATATCGAAGCGATGAAACTGATGCCATCAAGGACTACCATGATAATTGGCAATAATAATCTTTTCATAATGTGTTTTCCCACTCATAATTGAACCACATTCTTGGAGTCGAGTTTAATTGAATATTATCAGCTGCAGTTATTATTCGAATATTTCCATACACAAATGATCCGGTAATATGAGTACAAGCCAAATTTTCTGAAATAGTAACTTCTTGATAATACCCTGTTTCACCATATTCAGAAAGGGAGATGTCATCTATCTCATTTAAATTAGTCCAATGATTAGCACTCGAAGAGAATACCATTTTATTGTTGAAATAAACATAATCTAAATCAAATGGGTTGAGATTATAAATTTTCACTTTCCAGTCGAATACTTCTTTATTAGTAATATAATACGTCAAAAATTTAGGGGTCATCCATGTTTCAATTGTATTATAACTACTATAAATCTCGTTGGGCAAAATGCAGTGATTTGGTTGAAAAGAACTTCCTAAAGAGATGTCTAGGCCCGCATATAAATATGACGCATAAACAAGTTCGGAACAATACCAGGTTGGATTATCTATTGAGGTTCTCGCATTTGTAAGATCAAAATAATAAGGCTTGCCAATTTGTTGACGAGCAAAATATAAAGCATCATCAACATAATTAGATAGATTCACTGGTCTCAGTATCATCATGTTTTTCTCAACAAAACGATTATCATCAACAAAACAATACTGGACTTTGCCAGAAACAGCCTCTATAGTTCGAATAAAACTGCCGTAAACACTTGGAGTGGACACACTCTCAACAATCCCAATATGTCCAATCCCACCGATTTGATTTCTTTCGTAAACTAAATCTCCTACTTGAACATTTTGTCTTAAAGAAAGCTCATTATATTTGAAATTTCGGGGTAGTTGATAATTAAAATAAAAGGAATGGTTGTATATATCTAAAAGATAATCAGGATCTTCAGACGAACTAGAAGAGGCAATAATTGCATCCTCATCCACCTCTTCTTGAGCAAAACAATAGTTGTCAGTAAAAGGGGTGCATGATTCACTCGTTAAAGAATTTGTGTTTGAAAAAAGGAGAGAAATTGAGACACCAATAGTTAAGAAGCTCATAAACATTTACCTTTTTGCTTAAATGTTAATAAAAAATAGCAATCCTATTGAAATTTTACTGTCTTTTTAAAATAATGTCAATTCTAAGAGGAGACTTACACTAATTATGTGTGAAACCAACATTAGCCATAAAGAGGTGATATTACTTTCTTTCCTTAGTTAGCTAAGAAAGGAATCGTAAAAGTTAAACCGCAGTCGCTTATCATATCAAGTGACAGTTCACTAGTTTTTATTGGCGTTTTCTTGAAAAGACTATCGCCCTCATATTTGGATGAAGAAGCGAATCTAATGTTGTTGCCCTTGAAATCCTCAATTGTCTATGTGAAAATAACTATTGGTAAAGGTTTTTGTTATGGAGAAGAATGTCATATTAGATTTTTTGAAAGAAAAAGCAAGTAACAAGAAGAAATCTTTGGTTCCTTTTTCTCCTTCTTTAGAAGAAATAATAGCTTCTTTCCCTAAAAAATCAGAAGTGAATAACACTTTAAGAAGTGTTCCTCTCTCCTCTTTGATTCATCACCAAATTCAAGATGACACCTATTTATTGACGAATTATTACAGCACGCGAGGAGCGTAGATATGGAACCGGATAACGATTGGCTTGAGAATATGTGGGTAAAATTATTCAAATGAAACGGAGTGTCAAGATTGTATTGTTTATTCATCTAGGAATAATAGGACAGTTTTTGCTTTGCCTTGCTGTTCTTGGACTTAATATTCTAACAGATAGAGGTAGATTGGATTTTAAATTTTCTGGCTATTCAGGAGAAAAAAAGACTTCTCCATCTGGACAGGTAAACCCTATTGCTCTTGATATGTATCAAAAGGATGAAATAATGGAACACCTTGGAGATTGTAAAATATTTCCAGATGACTTACTGGTGGGAGAGGCTTCTATGCTACTTTCATTTGATCCATTATATCAAGATAGAGCATGGAAAAGAGGTCAGGCATTTTTAGAATGGAAGATGTCATCCGATATTTTTGATTTGGAACTAACTAGAATGAAAGAGTTGATCGGCAATGAAAAATCAGAAAAAAAGACTATATGGTCAAATGATCTTTTTGATTTGCCTTCATGCGTTGCTAAATATAATCATTTAAGTGGCTTTGAATATGCATTATTAGACAAAGAAGCACATATTATACGATATGTACATTTTTTTGACATTGAAAGTTTAGATAATGCGTTATTCCCCGTGGAATGGGCCCCGACAAAACCGATGAAAGATTCTGATGTCAGAAATGAGGCTACTGTAGATGGAAGATTCAGCTTTTATTCTATATAATCCTGCTTTGCAGGAAATGAAAAGAATCCTGGCTGAATTGTAAAATGAAGTGAGAAAAACAGATGAGGGACACAGAAATTTTTCTTTTATCATGAATGAATTCCAGTGGTTAGGAGAGATTTGAAATGAAAAAAAGATTTGTTTTACGCAAAAGAGACATCATCATAATCTCTATTGCAGGATTCGTTGTTTTGTTATTTGCGTTTATCCATATATATTTTTGGATTGTATATGATGTAGTCAAATATGGGCCGTATCATCACTGCACTGTCTTGGAATATAAACCAAAAGTCCTCTTCCACGGAAAACATTATGTTCTGCAGGAGAAATCGATTTACCGTTTGGAAGATCAGGAAACAATAAAAGTGGATGAGATAACTGAAAAACAATATTTTTCCGATATGTTCACTGACGGTGAGTTTCTGTATATAAGAAACGGCTATACCCTTTTCAAATTAGATGCCTCCTTTCATGTAATTGCTTCCATAAAAGACAACTTAGGTCTTTATTCCGTGACATCGGAACAATTGGTGGGGGAAAGACTGTATTTTTCACCGGTATCATCAGATGACAGAAACAAAAGATCCATTTGCTATTATGATCTCCAAGATATGAAGGTAGTGGAAACAAATATAAGTTATGAAGAACCTTATATATTGGAAGTTTACGATGATCAAATTTACTTTTATGATGCACTTTTGCCTTTGAAAACTCTCCATGGATATTCCGAATGGGAGAACTACGACAGCGTTATATATACAGTGAGAGACTGGTTGTACCCTGTCATTTCATTGTGTCATGAAGATTTTGGTTTTGTAGATTTCTTCGTTGATGGAAGAGGAATGGTTCTGACGCAGGACAATGAAGACATCTTGATTCCGACAAGTTCTGAAAATGTACTGTTTGGTCCCAAGGTAATCGCATCAGAAAACGCTCTTTTCTTCACCACTTCCGAGATTGAAAAAGAAGAAAAATGCGACCCGAAAGTTCAAAGGCCATGTCTGAATTCTTTGAAAAAGACAACAAAATGGAAATTTGACAAAAACACCAGAGAGATTACTGCAGTGTCTGAGTTACATGAAAAATCTTTTGTGTTTGATATTACTGCGACAGATATCTTGTACTATGAAAATGGTTATTATTTTGAAAATGGCACGAAAATAGAATCCGTTTCATTGCAATTGGTCGAGGGAGAATATACTAGAACAGTGGATGAACCATGCCAAATGGGGAAGCATTATTCTTTCTTCATCATTGGAAAGAAGTTATATCTATATGAAAGCGGAAACAATGGTACAGAGTGAACTGACCAAAAAGAGAAAAGGATTTTATCGTTGAGTTCGATTGTTTAAGCTGAATTGTAAAATGAAGCGAGAAAAATATTAAATAAATGGGGAGCGTTGACAAATGAGGGACAAAGACAAAGGGGAAGAGTATATTCGTAAATTTCCTAAGTTTAAAAAATGGATCAATGAATGTGTTTGTTGTCATCGAAAGGGTTATAATCCCAACATGCCAGAAAAAATCACAATCGTAGAGGGCTCTTTGGAAGTATATTTCATCAAGAAGTACTTCAAACCACTGAAAATAAATGATGATGGACTTTGTGAAATTTGTGAAAGAAACATTGGTTTTAAGATAAAATAGTTATCAAGGAACGGTTGGACAGAATTATCAGAAAATTATTAGAAATGTGACTTATGAAAAGAAAAATCACGCTTATAGAACTTGTTTCCTTTGAAGGCATTGATAAGACCGATAACAACGAAAGAATAGAAGACAGATACATTGCTATGAAAACCGCCATTTTTCTATCACTTTTTCTAAAAAATTAGGTATGGGAATCTAGCGAGCTCACAATAGAAAGAGTGGCACTTGACCAAGAAACACCTATATCCCATGAAGAAAATCTCTTTTTTTGAACTAAATTTTCATGGAATATAGGTGTTTCTTATTTATATCGATGAAATAATATATTTCTGTTGCATTTAATATGATAAATAACACATTCTTTTATAATGAACTTTTTTTTAAAAAAAACAGATATATAATAAAGACAGGAGGAGGATTATATGAAGTTATCATTTTTAGCAACTATAATGCAATCTCTTTCGGTATTAAGTGTTGTCTTTTTGCCATCCTCGTTTTTAGTCACTCAATCTCTACACAATAGATCATATTCACGCCCTATGTTTTCGAGCTCAGGAGGAGGTGATGATCACACACTCCCGGAAAGCGAGACCGAAACAAATTTAAGCGTTCCCTCTGATACCCCTGAATCAGAAATTGTTACGCCATTTTTTCCTGCAAAATTCTCTTCTGGTGTTTCTTTTAATCCAATATACACAGCAAATTATTTCCGCCATCTAGATGAAAATATGCCTACCAATAACGTCGGTAATTGCGCTTATGTTTCTCTTGCTAGCGTACTTGGCTTCTTTGATTCTTTTGTTTCTGATTATTTTATTGATGAACAGTTTGAAGCCCATGTAACAAATACACACCGAATCGACTCATTGTATGAAGAGAGCCCTTGTGTCGAAGACATCTATGTAACTCCCAATATCCAAATTTCCAATCCCATAACTAGATTCACCCAATATGTAGATGCCATGCTCGAAAATGGATCATTTATAGGACATTTATATCAGATTGCTATAGAAAACGGTTATTTAGATTACGGAAATGTATATAACGCCTCAATGCTTTGGTCTGATTTTTCTGCATTTATGACAGCTTACAAAGAAGAAATTATCTCATCATTAAATCTTGTATATGACCCCGGTATTATTAGTAATCCACCAAAGATAGTAGTACATGAAGGGCGATATTACCCTTCTACTCCCAGCTTCTACTACCCTGGAAATACTGTGAACTCCGCTACCGAATTAAGACAACAAATCATTTTGCAATTAGAAGAGGGCATACCTGTCATAATTGGTGGTGACGGCCATTTCTGTGTCGCATATGAATATGATTCCACAAATGACATTATTTATGGAAACTGGGGATATCATGGTCAGACTCATGCCAATCTTGATGAAAATTTCCAAATGATTCATCATTGGTATTCATATCATTTGGCACCAAATATCAAGCACGATCATTCTGATAATTATAATATTCAAGTAGAAGACTCCACCCATTCCTTATGCAGTTGTGAACTTGAAAGTCACATTTGTGAAGACATCAGTGACGGAAATCATCGTTGCTATTGTTATTGCCCATTAACACACGGAAACCATTCTAGCAACCAATTTGTTTTTGAAAACACTAATTATCATAGAATCATTTGCTCTTGTGGTAGAACGTATGATTATGAAAGACATATTCTAGATTCATCTGGCAATTGCATACGTTGTTTGCACGCAGTTTAATAGAAAGGAGATTAAATCATGAAATATACGAAATCATCATTTGTATTACTAGCTGTCGCTCTCCTCTCATCCTGTACAGCAAAAGCTGCTGAAACTTCTTTCCACTACGATTATAAGAACAACATTTCCTCCGATTTGGTCAAATACCATGGCAAAAACAAAGAGACCTTTGTCAACACATCTCTTTCTTATGCTCTTGAAGAATTGAAACGAGATAAGAACTGCGCCGTTTCACCTGCCTGTCTTGGCCTCAACTATGCTGCTGTTGCCTTGGCTTCCACTAAAACAAATGACCTGAGATCCTCTCTGGGCATTTCCTCCATTCAAGACTTGGACGAATTCTCCACCGCCCTCAATTGGGAAGAGAAGGAAACAGGAGGAAAGGATTTTCTTCGTTCTGTCATCTTCCATCAGATTGCACAGGACGAAAAGACTTTCTCTTATCGAGAAGAGGCTGTCAAAGAACTGACTCAACATGGAATTGCAACACTCCAATCGAATATTGATGATGCCAGAAAAGATGCTGAAACTTTCATTCAGGAAGCCCTGGAAAAGAAATTGGAGATGCCAAGCCAGAAAATACAGGGTGAAGCTGTCTATACTTACACTGCACTTACCATAGAAGACCGTTTTCCGTTCTCTTCCGAAAAAGAACACGAATTCACTTCCCTGAATCAAAATACAAAACAAGTCAAAGGAACAGGAAGCACATTGTGCGATTATATCTACTACCAAGGAGAAGGCTATGAAGGGGCAAGATTCAAAATTAGAAACAGCGATCTTACCTTCCTTCTTCCTGACAGGGAAACTTCTGTTTCCGACATCCCGGTTTCTGAGGCTTATCAGAATATGACAGAACTTGGTCAGAAAGCGTATTCCCAGGATAATTTCTTCCCTTATTTTGAGGTTGATTCTGAAATCAATTACACAGATTTCTTCACTTCCCTATTCCAAGACAAAGGAGTATTTGATTCTTTAGTAAAGAAAGAAAAGGAATTTACCAACTTTGCTTCTATGCAGAAAAACAGATTTGTTTTCAATCAAAATGGAATCGAAGGAGATTCTGTCACTTATTCTGCTGGTGGAATTGGTGATATGCATGAAGGCATAGAGCATTCCTTTATCGTGGACAGGCCCTTCATTGCCATATCATCTTATGACAACATTCCTCTCTTTGTCATGAACATTACATCTTTGTAAGCTTATCTGGCAACGAAAACGAACTTGTGTCCCGAAATATGCAAGAATTAAATAAATTTACCTTTTTATGAACGTTTTGCATATCGCACTTATTGTTTTTCTTTCTTTGATTTAATTAATTTTAAGTACTGATTTGCACGTAAGGGCTATTTAACGTTTTGAGTTATAATTCCTTCTTTGACGCTCGATTTTAAATATAAAAGCTGGAATTCCCGTTGTTATCGGGGTTTCTAGCTTTTTCTATACTTAGATCAGGATATTCTTATCTGTATCCAAACCATGAGGAACTCCCTTCATCTACATGGGTCAAGAATTTGCAAGCCATGACTATGATTGGCCTCTTGAGATAGAAGAATACACAGACTGGGTCACCAAGGCAATCCTTGGCATCGCGAGAGGAAAATTTTGCCTTTTAATGGGGATGTCCATTTGTATAGAAAGACATTCTTCTCGATTAAGGAATAATATTTAGCTATATTTAAAAACAGAGGCTATAAGGAAGCCTCTGTTAAAACGCTTAAAATCTTTAATAATTCTTCTTTTGCTTCTTTGAAATTGATGACAAGAGGAGAAGAATCATATTCGTCTTGGAGTTTTTTACAGATGCGGATACATTCCGCTCTTTTTTCTCCTTGAAGATATTTGATATCACCTTGTAATCTTTTTCTGTCGGATAGAAGCTTTTGTAAATCTTGATCTTCTTGTAATGCTTTCTTTAATGCTTGATAGCGAGTATATTCTTTCAAAGTTTGGAAATCAGAAAGCAGTTTACTTGCTTCTTCATAGAGTTCTTCTTCAGTCATCGAGGAGTTCTCCAATCAAAGAATAGAGGTGACTTTCCGTCACTTTTACTTTTCGAATCGTACCAATCAATGAAGAGTCCCCTTTTACATGAACGAGTTTGTTATGCCTATCGTATCCAGAGATTCTCGTCTTATCTTTATCCGATACTTTTTCAAAGAGAACTTCTACAGTCTTTCCAATATAGGCGTCCGCTCTCTTTTGAGCACATTCATCAATCAATGCTTTGAGTCTATCGAAACGTTCATGTTTTGTTTCCATAGAAACTTTATCTTCCATCCTAGCTGCTGGAGTTCCCGGTCTTGGAGAATAGATGAAAGTGAAAGCAGCATCATAAGAGACTTCTTTGACTAAGGAAAGAGTATCTTCAAAATCTTGATCGCTCTCATTCGGGAAACCGACAATGATATCGGTGGATAAGAACACGTCGGGTAGTCTACGGCGTAACTCATGGACAATAGAGAGATATTGCTCTCTTGTGTATCTGCGATTCATCTTTTTCAAGATAGCATCGCTACCAGACTGAACGGGTAAGTGAAGATAAGGCATGATGTTGTCATATTTTGCCATGACATCAAAGACTTCTGTTTTAAAGTCAGAAGGATAAGGAGTGACAAATCTCACTCTTTCTATACCCGTTTGTGCCACTTTTTCAAGCAAACCAGCAAAGGCGTATTCATCTCCAAAATCTTTTCCATAGGCATCCACATTTTGACCTAAAAGGGTCACTTGTTTATAGCCTTGTTCTTTTAAACATTTTACTTCAGCGATGATATTTTCTTCTTTTCTGCTTCTCTCTCTACCTCTTGTATAAGGAACGATACAATAAGTGCAGAACTTGTTGCATCCATACATAATATTGACAAAAGCAGTGATAGAGGAACTTCTTCCTGTTCTATCTTCAGGGAATCCTTCCGGAACCAAGTCGGAGTTAGATCTGACATCGACAATAGATTGATTGTATTGAACCACATCATTTAATAAGGATAAGAAAGAAGTGATGTTATTGGTTCCAAAGATCATAGAGACGAAGGGGAAATGTTTTAAAACATGTTTCACCGCAAATTCTTCTTGCATCACGCATCCGCAAATGCCGATGATGCAATCGTGATTCTTATCATAATTTTCTTTTGCTCTACCAAGTTCACCATAGAGATGATTCTCCGCATTCTCTCTGACCGCACAAGTGTTGAAGAGAATCAAAGATGCACCTAAAAAATCATCTTGTTCTACCATGCCGATAGACAAGAGAAGACTTTTGATAATTTCGGAATCTCTCACATTAGCCTGACAACCATAAGTCTTGATACAAAAAGTCTTTCCTGCTCCCCAAGAGGACAGAAAAGACGAGGCTTGCAAATTGACTTTTGTATAATCGATTGGCTTGCTGAGATTCCGCCCTGCCGCCTCTTTCAGATTGGGAAGGGACACAAGACGGTGTTTTTTCATTGCTGTATCAGTTTAGGCTTCTTCGTGTTTAGGAACATCAGAAGAAACGGCTCTAGCGGGATCAAATTCGACTTTTCTGATGTGAAGCATGATGGTGGTGACTTCTCTGTTTTCTTCGGAGACAGCCTCGGAGAAATTCTGCATTAAGAATTCAGGCTGAATGACGATGTCAGAGGGAGTTTCATCATCCTTCAAAAATCTTCTTGCCACGATGCAAGCTTTGAGAGCTTGATTGAGGGCAGAAGCACCGACTAAGGAAATGTCGACGCCACCTTCTTGACGAATGTTGCCGGCGATAGCTCCTGCGAGCTTCTGAATCTGGGTGTTTCCACTTGCTTTTAATGTTGTCATATAGATAAACCTCTCTACGTATTATTATACCTTTTTTGATTTTATTTAAACACTTTTATTTTTCTCATGCAAAAAAAGTCATTGTTTTCTTTACAATTTGTTTGAATTGACCATATTTTATTTAGAAAAAACCTCTTTATACAAGACGTACAAATTGAAAAAGAAGATGACTCATTCCGGGTCATCTTCCATGGTTTCATTGATCAATTGGTAAGAAAGAACTTTTTTGCTCTCTCTATCGAATTCTAATAGAACTCCATTGACTAAGATTTTTCCTTTGCGAGGGACATCACTTTTCCCAGGGATTCCTGTTTTTGTTCTTTGGATACAAGATTCTAAATCCGCACCGATAGAAGAGTAGTAAGCTCCATTCATTCCTACATCTGTTAAGAAGAATGTGTCTCCTTTTAACAGTTTTGCATCGTTAGTTTGCACATGTGTATGTGTACCGATACAAGCGCTGACTTTTCCCGCCACATATTCGGCTAAGCATCTCTTTTCCGCTGTCGCTTCTGCGTGAATGTCGACGATGTGAATATCTTCCTGGTTTATAGCGACAAGTTCATCTAAAGAAAGGAAGGGATTTTGTTGTGTCATGGTCAAATAGGTTTTGCCTAAGATATTGCTGACACGAATGGTGATACCATCTTTTTCAAATGTTCTTGTTCCCACACCAGGTGCAGAGGTATCCAGATTGTAAGGACGGATTTGCTTATCCATCTCTTTATCTTTTTTTAGATGATCGGGATTACCAAAATAATGATTTCCACTGGTGAGAACATCCACCCCATAGGAGAGAAGTTCTAAATAATGTTCGTAACTGAGACCGTGACCATGCGTGGTGTTTTCTCCGTTTGCAATGACAAAATCAATCTGATCTTTTTCTTTGTGGTAAGAAAGGTATTTTTTGACTCCCTTTCTTCCCAAGGGACCGACGATGTCACCTAAGAAAAGGATTTTGAATGTTTTCATAATTACTTGGCAATTTCCACAGCGCGGGTTTCACGGATGACAGAAACTTTGATCTGTCCAGGATACTGCATTTCGGATTCAATCTTTTCACGGATTTGGACAGCCATGACTTTGGCATCTTCATCGCTGATTTTTTCCGGGACGACCATGACACGAACATCTCTACCAGATTGTAAGGCGTAAGAGTTTTGAACGCCATCGAAGGATTTACAGATGGTTTCTAATTGTTCTAATCTCTTGATATAAGTTTCTAAAGTTTCACTTCTAGCACCGGGACGAGCGGCAGAGAGAGTATCGGCAGCAGTGACAATTTCAGAGATGAGATATCTCTTAGCGGCATCGCCGTGGTGAGATTCAATGGCATTGATAACCGTGTCAGGCTCATTGAACTTCTTGGCTAACATACTACCTAATTGAACGTGGCTTCCTTCTTGTTCCGCATCGATAGATTTACCGATATCGTGAAGTAGACCAGCACGCTTAGCTAAGACGCTATCCAAACCTAATTCGGAAGCGATGACAGAAGAGAGATAAGCGACCTGAATGGAGTGGTCTAAGACATTTTGACCATAAGAGGTTCTATATTTCAATCTGCCAATGTAAGGGAAGAGGCCGGAAGAGATTCTAGGAAGACCGAGTTTGAAGACGGTCTGTTCACCGATTCTCTTGAGGGTGTCATCGAATTCCGTGGAGATCTTAGAATAAAGATCTTCGATTCTAGCGGATTGAATTCTACCATCACGGATGAGAGCTTCCAAAGTGAGCTTTGCTTTTTCTCTACGGATAGGATCAAAGCAAGAAACAGTGATGGTTTCCGGAGTGTCATCGATGATGAGAGAGACACCGAAGAGCTGTTCCATGTTCTTGATGTTTCTACCTTCACGACCGATGATTCTACCCTTCATATCATCAGAGGGGAGAGCGACAGAAGAAGAGGAGTGTTCACAAGTGACGTCTTGGGCATATTTTTCCATGGCGACACACATGAGAGTCTTAGCTCTATCTTCGGCTTGAGATTGCGCTTCTTCTTCCATTTGTTCTTTGAAGAGAGCAATCTTCTTACTTTCTTTTTCTTCCACTTTTGCCATGAGCTCTTCTCTGGCTTGATCGATGCTCATATTGGCGATGCGTTGAAGCTCGACTAAGATATTGTCTAATTTGGTTTGAACTTCTTTGTCTTTGAGATCGAGAGCTTGAAGTCTTTCTTCATACTCGTTTCTCTTCTTGTCGATTTGTTCTTCACGGGTGATGATGGCATCTTCTCTCTTATCGAGAGCACCTTCACGGTTGTCGAGTTTTCTTTCTTTCTCAGCAATTTCACCTTTTCTTTCGTTGATGTCTTTTTCCGCTTCTTTCTTGAGAGCTTCGATTTCTTGTTTGCTCTCTGCTTTAGCGTTAGCAATCAATTTTTCGGCTTTGCTTTCGGCTTCATCCACAATCTTTTTGGATTTATCATTGGCATCTTGGATGATCTTTTCCGCCTTTTGAGATGCCGCTTCTCTCTTTTTCTTAGGGAGAATGATACATAAAACAGCAGCGATAGCGCCACCTAAAATTAGTCCACCAAGGGCGACTAATACATAGATTAATACTTCCATGTTAAAAAACCTTTCTGAGCGCAGTTCTAGAAAAAGGTTCACTGCACTCGAGGAACCACTCTAGTAAAAAGATTTTGTATATATTAAGAAAAAATTCTATTGGTAAGATTCTTAAATAAGGTAATCTTTTATATATAAAACATAAAGCTGAGCAATCTTTATGCCCCTTAATTATAAATTATTTCAATAAAAATGCGAAACAATTTTGCCAATAATTTTCTTTCGTGAAAGAATAGAAAAGAAACAAATGGGAATAAATGTTTCAAATCTCATTGTTTATAAACGAGTTGCTTATACGAAAAAGATTTGTTTTTAACATGCATGTAGTTCATTGTTAGAAGAATAACTCAAAAATTTTTATTGATTAAATTAAAAAAGAGTGTGGAAAGCCACACTCTTGATTTTATTCAGCGATTTCTTGCCCTTTTTTGGTGAAAACTTTGGCGCGAACCTCTTCTTCAATCTTCTCTTTGATATCCGGGACCGAAGCAAACCAATCATAGACAGAAGTGATGCCTTGACCGATTCTTTCCCCTTGATAGGAGAACCAAGAACCGCTCTTTTCGATGATGGAATAATCGACAGCAAGCTGAGCCAATTCGTGTTCAGGAGAGATACCTTTACCGAAGATCAATTCAACTTTGCAAGAGCGGTAAGGAGGGGCGACTTTGTTCTTAACCACTTTGACGGCAACGATATTACCTAAAGCTCTATCCCCTTGCTTGATGGTCTCAGAACGGCGGACTTCAATACGGATGGTGGCATAGAATTTTAAGGCTCTACCACCAGTGGTGGTTTCAGGGTTACCATACATGACACCAACTTTTTCACGGAGCTGGTTGATGAAGATGACGGTACAACTACCTTTCGATAAGACACCCGCTAATTTACGGAGAGACTTAGACATAAGTCTTGCTTGTAAACCGACAGAGGAATCTTCGAAAGTTCCTTCCAATTCATCCTTAGGAACTAAGGCGGCAACAGAGTCGACAATGATTAAGTCGATGGCGTTGCTCTTTGCTAACATGTCCACGATTTCCATAGCTTGTTCGCCATAATCTGGTTGAGAGAGAATGAGGTTATTGATATCGACACCTAAGGCTTTAGCATAGTCAGGATCAATAGCGTGTTCTGCATCGATATAAGCGGCTCTACCACCTAATTTTTGAACTTCGGCAATCGCTTCTAAAGCGAGAGTGGTCTTACCAGAAGATTCGGGACCATAAATTTCAATGATTCTTCCTTTAGGATATCCACCAACACCCAAAGCGGCATCGATGAGAAGAGAACCAGTAGGAATGACACCGACATCTACGGTGGTTTGTTCTCCCATCTTCATGATGATGCCTTTGTCATTGAAATAATTACGAATATCTTTTAATGTCGCTTCGATTTCTTGGTCACGATCCGAAACGACAGCAGTTTCTTTTTCTTTTTTAGCCATCTGGTGATGCTCCTTTACAATGTGTTGTCTTCCACAGAAGATTCTTGAGCAACATTGTCAGAAATATTTTCATATTGCTCGGTTACTTTTTCATAAATGGTCTTGAAGCCAAAGGAGACACACAATCTACGAATATCATTTCTTTCTCCGTGGAGATGAAGTTCATAAGTGTAAAGACGGGTTCCTACTTTGACACCGACAAAGACAAGGCCGACAGGTTTTTCTTCACTTTCGCTAGGGCCAGCGTTTCCTGTGAAGGAGATAGCGACATCGCTATCAAAGAGAATGGAAGCTCTAGCAGCCATCTCTTTGGCACATTGTGCGGAGATAGCCCCATTGACATCTAAAGTCTGTCCTTTGACACCGAACTGTTCTTTGATGGAGTTGTTATAAGCGACAACCGTTCCTTTAAAAACAGCGCTAGCACCGGGAATAGAAGTGAACGTGGAAGCAAAAAGACCTCCCGTCAACGATTCCATAGAAGATAATGTGAGGTGATGTTTATTTAAGAGATCGAACAATTCTTTTTGTTCCATACTAATTTTCCTCCTCTTTTAATAAACTTTTATTGTCTTTGAAGTATAAGATAGCGGAATAAATGGAAACAGCAAGAACGAGGAAGACTAAGATATTGGTTATGATGTAGGTGTATTCCCATCTTGTGTTCATCCAAGAATCTAATCCATTGGTGAAATTGAGTAAAGAGAAGGGAAAACCGTTGAGGAATAGAACAGGAATCAAACCCATTTGGGCCGCAGTTTTCACCTTTCCCCATATCTGAGCAGCCATCACTTTTCCCTTGCTAGCTGCCATGAAACGAAGACCGTCTACAGCTAAATCTCTTCCGACAAAGAGAACGATGAGAAGAGGAAGGACTTGGTGATGCATAGACCAATCCACTCTGGTGCAAAGAAGGATAAAAGCGCCATCTACAAGGAATTTATCCGCTAAAGGGTCCATGAATTTTCCTAAATTGGTAATCAAGTTTTTGCTTCTAGCAATATGTCCATCGATAGCATCGGTGATACTTCCTAGAATGAAAAGCGTAAAGCAAACGACATCGATCCAGTTGAATCCGATGTGGAAGGAAGCAATGACAATTTCCGGAGCAAAAGAAGAGGCTTGAGGAAGGAAAGATAAAGAAAACACAGCAATCATCAAGATTGCAAATATTAATCTAAGAACTGTGATTTTATTCGGTGTGTTCATTTGAATCTCCTTTGAGATATCGAGTACCGGCCTTGTAAGCCATGTTTTGTCGAGGATGACAATTTATCTAGGGCATTGCCCTGCCGTTTTCGGTTCAATTCCCGAGCGCAGCTTCCCTTACCAAAATTTAGGTTTCTCGCTTGCGGGGCTTTCCATCGTTTCACTCCTCTCGTTTCCAAGAGATTTCGTCACTGTGGAGCGTTAAAGAAAAGACACCATGGTTTCCTTTAGGTTCTTCTCTGCCGTATGGGACTCCTCCCACCCCAGGCTTATTGATTGGCCTGGCACAAACACTGCCATCATCGCAGATGGCGCGAGCATGGACTTTCCTCAAATAGATTTCTCTACCTGCAGTCATCCGGGCCGGTTGTTTTTATCTAGGAATAGTGTTGGGATTAATACCTAAGCGAACCAAAGCTTTTTCTAAATTGCTGATGCGCTTTAAGAGTTCAAGATTATCAAGATTGACTTCTTGATTATCGGCTAAGTCACCAAGTTTTGATTTGAGAGAAACATTTTCTGCTTCCACTCTTGTCACTTCACGATTTAGAAAATCAACTTTGGCTTTCAAATCATCAATTAAACTTTCTGCTTCACTGACATATGCTTCCATCGCATTGTAATCATCTTTGACAATATCTAAAAAAGTATCGACTTGCAAGGCATCATAGCCAGGCTTTGTCGCTAAGAAATGTTTATGGATGATCTTGTTTGCATCTAGTTTTAATTTGACAGGCATTCTATTTCTCCAACAATAATAATTATATACAAAAATTAAGTTTAAGGGTAGAGAAAAGCTATTTTGGAATCGAAAGAGAAAGAGTTTTTCTCTCCTTTTTTTGAAGCAAAGATTTGGTGAAAAGAAAAAGAAAACGATAATCTGGAGAAAACTATCTAAAAAACTAAACATTAAAAAAGAAAATGCTTTTTTCATATTTATCTATAAAAACTATAATTTTATTCTGCATTCAATTAGTGTCTTGAAGCATTTAACTACCAAAATTATTGTTTGCTGTCACAATTATGCTTTAATATATCATTTTTTTCTAAACCAACAAAAAAGTTTAACAAAAAATTGAAAAAGAGCGGAAACCTCCGCTCTTAATATTGAAACATTATTTCGTTAATATTTAGGCATTTTTTGCTCAAAGAGAACATAGTCATTGCTTTCTTGATGACAAATTTCTATTGGATTTAAGCGTTGATGGACTCCTAATTTTCCATAAAGAGAAGGGGATTTCATCAATGTTAGGTGCAAGCTTTATTTAATAATAATTACAATTATATTTAATTTTTTATGGAAAAATATAAATCAAATGTTTAAAATACTCTTCGGTAAAAAATAGAGGAGATACGCATGTTTAAAATTGTCAAAAAAGAAGTGCTCAATCCTACCATCGTCAGATTGGTTGTTGAAGCTCCGTATGTTGCCAAAAAAGCAAAGCCCGGACAGTTCATCATTTTGAGAGCCTATCAAGATAGTGAACGTCTTCCTTTCACCATCGCTGGTGAAGATCCTGAACAAGGAACGGTCACAATCATTTATCAAATCGTTGGTGCTGGTACCTTAGAGCTCAATCAACTCAATGAAGGGGATGAACTTTCTGATTTCGTCGGTCCTTTAGGTAGACCTAGTGAATTAGAAGGATTAAAGCATGTCGCCATTGTCGGTGGTGGTGCTGGTTGTGCTATCGCTTATCCTTTGGCTCACAAGCTTCATGAATTGAACGCTGACGTTTGTTCTATCGCTGGTTTCAGAAACAAAGACTTAGTCATCTTAGAAAAAGAGTTTGAAGAAGCTAGCCAAAAATTCATCAAGATGTCTGATGATGGCACCTGGGGTGAACAAGGATTTGTCACCGTCGGTTTAGAGAATGAAATTCTTGCCCGTCAAGGAAAAGAGAATCAATTCGATGAAGTCATCGCTATCGGACCTATCATCATGATGAAGAATGTCGTCGCTGTCGCTAAGAAATACAATATCCCTTGCATCGTTTCCATGAACCCTATCATGATCGATGGAACCGGTATGTGCGGATGCTGCCGTCTTCTTGTCGGTGGCAAGTTGAAGTTTGCTTGCGTCGATGGTCCTGATTTCGACGGTTATGAAGTAGACTTTGATTCTGCTGCAGAAAGAAACACCATGTATCGCGATTGGGAAAGAACAAAATACGAAGAGGGTTGTAACCTTCTCAAGGAGGCAAAATAATTATGGCATTCAATATGAGACCTACTAAGAATCCCATGCCGACTCAAGCCCCTGAGATTCGTAAACATAATTTTGATGAAGTCGCCATCGGTTATACGCAAGAGATGGCTATCGATGAAGCAAAGCGTTGCTTGAATTGTAAGAATCCTGGTTGTGTTCCTGGATGCCCTGTTCACATCAATATTCCTGCTTTCATCGCCAAGGTTGCGGAAGGAGAATTTGAAGCCGCTTATCAGATCATCTCTGAATCTTCCTCTCTCCCCGCTGTTTGTGGTAGAGTTTGCCCTCAAGAGACTCAATGCGAAGAACATTGTATCCGTGCCCTCCAAAAGCTTCCTAAGAAAGATGAAAACGGAGCCATGATCAAAGATGAGAATGGCAAACCTGTCATGGTTCAAGGTGAAGCTGTCGGTATCGGTAGATTAGAGAGATTCGTCGCTGATTATCATAGAGAACACGCTGCTGTCGCTGTCCCTGAAATTCAAAAGAACGGACACAAAGTCGCTGTCTTAGGTTCTGGCCCTTCTGGTCTTGCTTGCGCTTATGACTTAGCCAAGTGGGGCTATGATGTCACTATCTTTGAAGCTCTCCATGTCGCTGGCGGTGTCTTGATGTATGGTATCCCTGAATTCCGTCTTCCGAAAGCCATCGTTCAAAACGAAATTGAAGGCTTGAAGAGAATGGGCGTCAAGATCATGACCAACATGGTTGTCGGTAGAGTCATCTCCATCGATGAATTGATGGAACAAGAAGGCTTTGAAGCTTGCTTTGTGGGAACCGGTGCTGGTCTTCCTAGATTCTTAGGAATTCCTGGTGAAAACGCTAAGGGTGTTTATTCCGCTAACGAATTCCTCACCAGAGTCAACTTGATGAAAGCTTATCAAAACGATTCTTCTACTCCGATTCAACATGCTCACAATGTCATTGTTGTCGGCGGTGGTAACGTCGCTATGGACGCTCTTCGTACTCCTTTAAGACTCGGTGCGGAACATGTCACTTGTGTCTATCGTAGAAGCAAAGAAGAACTTCCTGCTCGTAAAGAAGAAATCGAACACGCAGAAGAAGAAGGTGTCGTTTTCGATCTTTTAAGAAATCCTGTGAAGATCTTAGAAGATAGAACTGGTTCTCCTTCTCCTCGTTCTCCTGAATACAATCCTAACTATGGCAATGTCATCGGTATGAAGGTTCAAAAGCAAAAGCTTGGTGAACCTGATGCCTCTGGCAGAAGAAGACCGATCCCTGTCACTGTGGAAGAAGATCCTGATGCCATCTACACCATTCCTTGCGATTGTGTCATCATCGCTATCGGTACTTCTCCTAACCCTCTCATCAAAGATACCACTCCTGGTATTGAGACCAACAAGCATGGATGCTTGATTGTCAATGAAGAGAACAACGAGACCACCAAAGATGGTGTCTTCGCTGGTGGTGATGCGGTCACTGGTGCTGCTACTGTCATTCTTGCTATGGGTGCTGGTAGAAAAGCAGCTAAGTCTATCCACGAATATATCCAAGCAAAATAATATGAAAAATTAGGCTATATCTAGCGGTTTATCCGTCTGGATGTAGCCTTTTTTGCTGCTCAAATATTCTTTTTTAAAGGTGAGAAGAGAAGGTCAAATCTTCCAAACTATTTTATGTTATAATAGTTTTGAAAATTGAAGGAGCGTTTAATATGTCAGAAATGGATTTGTATATGGTCTTAGATCAAGACGAAGATTTAAAAGAAAAGATGGCGAAGATGATGGGATATATCGCCAAAATCCGTGAGAACGGTGAATTGGACATCTTTGCCGCAATCTTCCAAACCGATTTTAGAATCTTAGCTTATCTTATGACTCATCAAGATGCCCACCCCTCTATCATGGCAGACTCTTTGAAAGTGACGAGACCCAATATTGCCGCCAATCTCCGCCTTTTAGAATCGAAAGGATACATCGTTCGTGAAATCGATGATGACAATCGTAGACAGGTTTATGTCAACATCACCGAAGAGGGTAAAAAATATTATAAGGTGTGTGAAAAACAGATGTCTTTGCTTTTCGCTGGGTGGTTTGCTATCCTCGGTGAAGAATTGACCGAATCTCTTTTCAAGATTTTAGAGATCTCTTCGGATCCAGAATTGATGACAGAAGATTTAAAACATTTCTCCTTTGGAGCTTAATATGGCCTTTTCCCCATTTCAGAAGAAAATTCTCAACAGCAATTTCTTAGTGTTCTTCGATTTTGAAGGAACACAGTTTTCTCATAAAGCGATTGCTCTTGCTTTTGTGGGAGTAGAGAAAGAAGTGGGAACTCTCTTACCAAAGAAAGATGGGAAAGTCATTCAATACCACACTTTGATTCAATGCCAAGATGAAATCGGTTCTTTCGTAGAGAATCTTACGGATATTCATCCATCCATGCTCAAACAAGCGAAACCGTTTCATCAAGTGGTCTTAGAAGTCACTAAGCTTTTACGACCATATAAGAAAATGTATTTCTCTTATGGAAATTCTGATATCTTTATGCTCCATAATACCATGGATAAAGAGAACGAAACAGAACTGAATTTCTTTAACAATGTCACTCACAATTATGTGGATATGCAGTCCTTCCTACAAAAAAGAATTGTAGACCATAACGGGAGATGTTTCTCTTTAGCAAAACTGAGAGATCTCTTTTCTATTCATGTAGAAGGAAAAGAACATGACCCTTTATATGACTCTGAAGTTCTTTATCAAATCTATCAAGCTTATATTGAAAACAAAGAGAGAGTGATGGAACTCGTTTTAGAGAATTATGCGGTCAATTCCAATACCAAGAATATAGATAAAGAAATCACTTCTATCCTTCTTCAAAAGGGAGAAGCTTCCTTAGATACATTGAAAGGAGTGATTGAAAAACATTTATGAAAACAATCAAATATCCCGATGGCAGAGTGATGGAAGAAGTCAAAAAGAAAGACAAAGTCGACCATCGAAAAAGCGAGAACAAAACCGAAGCACAACGAATCCGAGAATCCATGATCAAAAAGAACATGGGTATGAATTTTGAAAGCGATGTGAGTAAATCTTGTGACTATTATCGTGAGCAAGGCGTTGCTTCTATCTATAAAAGACCTACCCCCATCAAAGTAGTCAAGATGAGCAAAGAAAAGATGGGAAGGATCGATGAAGCTTATTTCCAAGAGAAATCCACGACAGATTTTGTCGGAATCTATAAAGGAAAATATATCGACTTTGAATGTAAAGAAACCATTCATGACGAAGTTCCTTATCATATGATTCGAGAACAACAATATCGTCATCTAGAATTGATCACATCTCTTGGTGGCATCGGCTTCTTCTTGGTCTCCTTTAAACGAGCTGAAGAAGTGTATCTGATCAGGGCGATGATTATCATCAACGCGGAAAAAGAGAAATATCACCGCGGGTTCAAGAGAGAATTCTTCCAAGATAACGGCATCTTGGTAGAGCGTTCCTATCTTCCTCCTTACAAATTATTAGAAGCGATAGAAAAAGCATTTCCAGAGGAGTTTTAATCTCACAATCTAATAAGTAATAATAAAATTGCCTGTCTCCGAAGAGATAGGCAATTTCTATTTATTTCTTTTTCTTCGTATTCTTCTTAGAAGTTTTCTTATAGATCTTTTTAGCGGTTTGGATGTAGTCTTCCATCTTCTTTTTTGCTTCTTTTTTGTTGGCGTTACGAATGAGGAAGACAAAGACAAGGATGATAGCGATCAATAAGACAGCGGCCACAACGATGATGATGATATAGAGCATCTTTTTATCGGGCTCTACAGACACTTCAATCTCAGAGAGAACCTTATCTCCTTTTTCACTGTTGGTCAAAACGATTTGAATGATACATTTTCCTTCCCCAATGGCTTTGACATAGCCTTCGGAGGTGATGGTGGCAACTTTCTCATCACTAGAACGCAAGATGACACTTTCGTTTTCAAAGCAGTTTCCATCCACTGTGTATTGTAATAGGTAATTCATACCTGCCGTCATCTTTAATGCGACATCGTAGAGAGAGGTGACACTGACAGCAGTTTTCACTTCTACTTGCGTGGTGATACTCTGATCTTGATTCTCGTTGTCTTTATAATGATAAGTGAGAGTTGCTTTTCCTTCTTTGCCACGGTTATTGGCAATGATAGTCTTCTTATCTGCTGAGAGAGTAATCAAATCGGTATTGTTGATTTCATAAGTGACATCACTGGCTAAATGAATCTCTAATTTTTCTTCTTCTCCACAGTGTAACTGATACTTTTCTTTTAGTTTGCTCAGATTGGTGACTTCTTGGATGGTGACAGGAAGAGAGAGCAGAAGGGTAGAAGTGTTTTCTTGTGTGTTTTCTAAGTAGAACTGAACTTCACAAGTTCCGTAAGAGAGGGCTTGTAATTTGTTGTCCTGTGTAATCTTGAGGATATTTTCGTCTGTAGATGTGAGTTTGATTTTTTCTTCTTCAAAGAGATTCTCACTTTCGAAGCTAAGAGAAGTCTCCTCTCCTTCTTTGATGGTGATAGAAGGAACAGAAGGAGTGACTTGCGCTTTCTTTTTGATGGTGATTTCTGTGGTTTTAGAAGTGGGGACACCCTCTTCATAATAATGATAAGTAAGTGTTGCTTTTCCTTCTTTTCCTTCCTTGTTGACTTGAATGGTCTTCAAGTCTTCTTTGAGAGTGAAAAGAGAATTGTCAGAGATTTCATACGTCACTTCGTTAGGACGAGCGATTTGAATATCGAGAGCAAATTCATCTTCGCAATGGAGATGATAGGACTCTTTTAGTTTGCTGAAATCATCTTTTTGTAAGCTTGTAGGATCAAAGACCGCTCTTGCCCATTCTGGATGATCGACAAAGGGATTGCGGTTCTTTTGAACATTCTTATAGATGAGATTATTTCTATGGGTTTCATAAGTGGAGACAGGATCTAATTCATTCCATTTTAGGAAGTCTTGTAAGTTGCGATGCACCCCATAGAAGAGCTGATTGTCATCTTGATAGGCGGGGTCATCCGAGAGAACCAAATAAGGTTCTTCTTGGCTGTTCATGATCTCTTTCTTCCCATAGCGAGTCGCCATGTAGAACAGACATCTTGCTACATCCCCTTTCCATTCATCGGTAGGTTCATAGACATAATCATCCCCTACCTTTTCTCTCCATCCAGATACGGCTTTGCTACCATCCGCATAATAGCAATACATCTCGGTGGCATTCGCGTGATTGACATTGCCGTAATAATAATCGTTGTGTGCTTGAGAGTTGGTCATGTGATCGGCTGCGACAAGGTGATGTAAATCGGTAGGGGCACCAGGATTGAGGACATCTTTGTTGCCATCTTTTACTTTGAATCCGTGATTCTTAGCCCAGACATGCTCTCTATCCACTCCTAAATTTGCGCTGTTTCTCTTTTGAGCGGCCCAATCGATTCCAGTGACATTCTTATCCACATTGAAGGAATTGATGTTTTGATTTACCGCCTTTTTCTTATCGTTATTGGCGCTATCTTCAAAATACATCAAATAGAGATAATGATTGTCTTTATTATCGGAAGAAAAGGTGTAATTGTCAGGAGAGATGCTCTGAGAGAGAGCCCAGTTACGATCAGTGATCTTATACCAGGACCAAGCTTTCTCATAAGTGACAAAATAATTGTCATAAGAAATGATATCGTAGAGACGCTCTTTTAATTCATCTCCCGTTTTTCCAGTCGTGTTTGAATAATAAGCTGCGATTTCTGCATCGCTGCTATCGCTGAAATCCATCTTTTCTGTATTCTTAAACGCTTTGCCATCAAAAGAGGCGGCATAAGAATGTGTAGCGAGCAAAGATGGTGAAAATATAGATAGTGACAATAGTAAAAGAGTAAATTTCATAGGGTTCCTCTTCTTTCTAATGTTATTTTACACTATCTTGTTTTTTATCGTTAGTGAAAAGAAAAAAAGCTACCCGAAGGTAGCTTGTAAGTCAGAGATATTAGTCCTCTAATTCGAATCCTTTTAAGTCTGTGATGGTAGTGGTGAAATCTCCATAGGAGAAATCCGCTTTGAATTCGATGGATTCATCTTTTTCTATGGCTTTGACTTCCGAAGAGAGAATGGTGTAATCGGTATATTCCACTTTGATGAGATTTCCATCCTTCTTTTCTCCGCGGACATAGAGCTTTCCTTCTCCTAAACTACGATAGACTTCGGTCTCATAATCATTTTCGATGACATTTTCAGCTAAGTTGTAGGTGTAAGGAACATCAGTGAAAAGAAGGCTCATTTGCCATTGCACGTTAAAAGTGGCAAGAGGAAGAGTGCTGTTTGTGGTATAAGTCTTTTCTTCGAGGTCAACATTATACAAGACATTATCTTTGATGTAGATTTCTTGTTTCTCGTGGCTCTTAGTTTCGGTATTTCCTTTTTTGACGGTGTTGTTGGTTTCCATATTGATGACAGAATCTTTCAAATTGACAATCATGGAACCGGATCCGGAGCGTGTTTCTTCTTTCTCTTTGAAGACACCGGAAAAACTTACTTTAAAGACTTGCTTTTTCTCAAATTTGGGATCGAGTACTTTCTCTGTCATGTCCTCGATGAGGGTTTGAGCTTGTTCAGAACTCTTTTCTTCCCCTTTCATCAATTCTAAAGCTGGGTCAAGAAAACAACTATTAAGCATTAAACTAGATAAGGCAATTGCGGACAATAATAAAGGCTTTTTCATAAAAAATATTCCTTTCTTTTCGTCTATTGTATATCAACGAAAAACAAAATGAAAGTTGTAGTTTAAAACATTTGTCTTTCTTCTCTTTATTTAATAGAATAACTAGCATGAAATGTCATCTCCATGAAAGTCATATCATCGCTTTTGATCTTGATGGGACACTACTGGATTCCCAAAAGAGAATTATGCCTGAAACAAAGGCTTATTTAAAGTTCTTACAAGAGAGAGGCCAACATATCATTCTCGCCTCAGGTAGACCGCCTAGAGGTGTCATCGATTATTATGAAGAATTAGGATTAGATACCCCTCTCATCGGGTATAATGGCGCTTATGTCATCTATCCTAAAGAGAGAGGAAAAGATAAGAGAATGGTTGAGAAAAAAGACTGGATTTTATCTTTTATCTCCCGTTTCAAAGAAGGAACTTTTGCCAATCTTTTCGCTCAAGATGATGATAGTATCTATTACCTAAGACATGAAGAAGGATTTGAAAAGTGTTTCCATTCCAAAGATATCTTAGTTCAATACGGAGATTTTGCCACTCTTTTACAAGAGGAATTATATGCCTTCTGCTTTGAACTGAATTCCTTAGACCAACAAAAAGAAGTCATCAAAATTGGAACCGGAAATGAGAGAATGGGAATTCGTTTCTGGGGAGAAGATTCCACCATCGGTGAGATGTATTATTACGATATCTCTAAAGCGACCGCCTTAGAAGAAATTGCTAAAGAATACCAGATTCCTAGAGAAAGAGTCATCGCCTTTGGAGATGGTTCAAACGATCTAGAGATGCTCTCTTTTGCCTCTCATTCCTTCTTGATGAAAAACGCCCCTTCTAACTTAAAAGAACTCTCCCTTCCTCTCACCTTAGATGATAACGACCACGAAGGAATCTATCTGACGTTAAAAGAATTGTTTGAATAAGAAAAACCTCCCGATTTCTCAGGAGGTTGTTTTTATTACTCGAGTCCCATGATTCCCTTGAGCTCATCAGACATCGCTTTGGCGATCTCTGCAGCTTCTTCATCCTTGTGACCAGGAACTTCAATGTAGAATTTGACTTTGGGTTCTGTTCCGGAAGGACGGATGCAAAGGAAGGATTCATCTTCGAAATCGAAGCGTAAGCAGTTGGTGGTATCAATATCAGGAAGATCCATATCTTTGGTTTCGTTGTTAGCGAAGTCGATGATCTTTCTTTCTTGATAGTCAGAGAGAGTCTTGACTTGTTTGCCTGCTAAAGTGGAGAAAGGATTATTTCTGATCTTGGTAATCTCTTCATTCATTCTCTCTAAGGAGCCAGCTCCACGGAAATAGATATTGACCTGGGTATCAAAGTAATGACCGGTTCTCTTATCTAAATCTCTCAAGGCCATATCTAAGGTCTTACCTTGTCTTAAATAATATTCGCACATATCGGCGATAGCGACGATGGATTGGAGAGAATCTTTATCGCGAACAAAGTCTGCTAACAAATAGCCGTAGCTTTCTTCATAACCGAAGAGATATTTATCTCCTTCTTCCACCATTCTATCCGCCATGTTACCGATGTATTTGAAACCGGTAGCGGTGGTTCTGACTTTGATGTTGTATAAAGAGGCAGCTTTTGCACCTTGAGCACCAGTGACAAAGGTGTTGCAGATACAACCGTTGGAAGGAAGTTCGTTTCTTCTCTTGAGGGTTCCTAAGACATAGTCAATCAAAAGAGCGCCAGTCTGGTTACCGGTGAAGCGTTGAATCTCTCCCTTGGAGTTGATGAAGGCGATACCCATTCTATCCGCATCGGGGTCAGTGGCCATGATGAGGTTGAATTTGCCACCTTCTTCATTGAGTTTCTTGATGTGATCAAAAGCGGCGAGGTAGGCTTCTTCACTTTCCGGGTTCGGGTTAGGGGTTCCTGTGAAATCAGGATCGAAGAAATCTTGTCCAGGGACAGTGGAGACTTCATATCCCGCTTCTCTTAAGGCTTGAGGACCAACCTTGACATCGCATCCGCATTCGGGAGTGAAGACAATCTTGGTCAATCTTTCTCCTTCAAAGATGTCTTTGTATAAAGAAGTGGAGACTTCTTTGGTGACATATTCGTTATCATAATCATCGTTGTCATCTAAGAAGGTGACACTTCCTCTCTCTTCTTCCGGAAGAGGCTCATAAGAGACCGTGAGTTCATCCGGAAGCTCATCGATTGTGGCGATCAAGCCATCGATGATTTCATAGACAGCTTGGCAGCCTTTCTCATCATAGACTTTATAGCCATTGTATTCTTTGGGGTTATGAGATGCAGTGAGCATCAAACCACCGACACAATGAAAATGACGGACGGTATAAGAAAGTTCTGGAGTAGGATGAGGATCTCTGAAGGTGTAGACCTTGAATCCTAATTCGGTCAATACTTGACTAGAGATATCACGGAATTCTTTGGAGAAGTGACGGTTATCAAAGGAGATAGCAAAACCTCTTTCTGCGCAAGCTTCTTTTCCGTATTTTTTTAACAAGAAGAGAGCGACACCGATGGTTGCTTTTCTGACCGTGAGAAGATTCAATCTTGCAGAACCAGGGCCTAAGAGAGCTCTCATGCCTGCGGTTCCAAAATGTAAGTCAGAACCAAACATTTCCTTCTTTGTATCTTCGTCGGCGTTGGTGATAAAATCCTTATCTTCTTGAGAAACTAAAGGGGAATCTAACCAACTTTGCATCTTCGTCAAGTAATCCATAGTAATTGCTCCTTTTTGATTCGTTGAGTACTATCTAACATTATAAATACTTTTTTTCTTTTTGAAAAGAACTCTAATCATTATTCTCTGCTAATGTATATTTATATATCCTCAGAAATCTTCTCGCTGTTCTCTCTTCTCTTCTCTAGGAATTCATCAAGATTATTTTTGGCTTTTTCTACTTCTTCACAAAGGTGAAGGTAACGGATGATTCCTTCTTTTTCTTTGGAATATAAAGAGTAAGCTTTCAAGAGAGGAGAGTGGGAAAGATAAGAGCCTAAAGCGATCAAATCTTTCTCCTTCTTGCAAAGGAAATAAGTGAGATTATATAAATCGGGATATTCTTTCCCTCTGAAGTAAATGCTCTTCTTTTTAGAGAGATAATAGGCCATGTGGAAATAAGCGTAAGGGATATCTTCTCCCCCCTCTTTTTCAATGGAAGAGACGGTTTCAAACATCTCTTTGTGAGAAGAGGCAAAGAAGGTAGTTTTCATGTGATCGGAGAGTAGGTCATAACGGATGATTTGAACTAAGACAGAATCGACATTTGGAGAGGTTAATAGCATTTTCTCTCCGATCTCTTGATACGTCTCAAAACACATCCCTTTCAAGCGGAAAGACATGAAGGGATTGAGAACCTCACCCGCCTTGAAGACAAAGACATCATCGCTTAAAGAGAGAAGAGAGAGCATCTGTAATCTCTCATATTTGGCTTCATCTTGTTCTTTGATGAAATCTAACACTTCTCCATCGCGGAGCTCTTTGGCATAGAAGTCGCTGTCTAAATATAAATCCTTAGCGAGAGAGAAGATGTCCTGATAAGTTTTATCTTTGTGTGTATAGGTCATATTCTTCCTCCGAACGCTTTGGAGATGATGAAGACAGATAAAGAAATGATGAGGACAATCCAAGCGATGGTACCAAAGACATAGGTGAGAGCTTGCAAGATTCGATACGACTTTCTCTCTTTCAAAGAAGAGACATTGATCACTTCTTTAAAGTCGATATAAGAGGAGGAAAGCTTAGAGAAATCTTTGATGTCATCTTTCAAGATGATTTTGGTATTGATTGCCCCACAAATATAGTCATATAAATCTCTCTTCTTGTTTAAAATATCATCGTAAACTTGCTGTTGATATCTCTTTAAGAATCTTCTTGCGTACATGAAGGGCTCCGAGATTCTCGCTTTATGGATGTGGAAGAGAGAATAGATCACATCAAATAAGAGAATGGAGATGGGAAGCATGAAGACGGTATAGGAAGTGACATATTGAGGTTGAGGATCATAATAAGAAGCGTAATAGAAAGGATTGTCGATGACTAACATGAAAAAGAAGATGACTTGCATGACCACAAAAGAGAAGATACCCAAAAGAGTAGAGAACAATTCTTGAGAGTTCTTTTCATTCTCTTTGGCAAACGCTCTCTTTTGAACGGTTTGAATCGAGATAGAAACTAAATTGTTCATATCGCCTAAGAAATCATCTAGTTTACGATCTACGAGCTCTTTCTTATCCTCTAGGCTGACGGTATCATCTAAGATGATTTGATTGAGAGGAACTTCTCTTCCTTTAAAATCAAACATGAGCTCTCCGATAGAAGTGACTTCACTGTTATAGTTGGGATCGATGGCTAATGGGTTTAAATAAAATTCTGGGAAGGAGTGTAGGGCAAGATATTCGATCTTGGTCTCTAACACAAAAGCTTCACTGAGCGTCTTAGGCTCAATCTTCATATTCTCGTATTGATTGACGATATCTTGGGCGATGGTAGAGAGATGCTTCTTGGCTTGTAAGACATTCAAAGAGAGCACCTGATAGGCGTCACTTTGAAGAATGGTAGTTCGATAAGCAAAGGCGTAAGCGGAGCAATCCCAGCCTCCGGTTTCCGCTAATAGGTAAAACTTCAGTTGTCCATCCATATCATCTACCTATCCTATAAATCATATTCATCAAAGGAGAAAGGAAGCCATCTCCAAAGGGGAAGAGAATTCGAATATCAACCAAGAAAAAGAATAAGATACCGTAGGTCAAGACGAAGAAGAGAAGAGCATCAAAGACTTTTCTGATGGTGGAAATCGGTTTTTGAATCGCGGGGTTTTGACCGATGAAAAGAAGTTTGACCACGATGTAAGAAAGAATATAAACCAAGATATAAGAATAAAGATAAAAGAAGTTGCAAGAGAGATGGACCATCTCCGCTTGACTCAGCTCTACACGATTGGCATATAAAAAGGCGGAGAAGACAAAGAAAGTGTTACCGATCCTCTCTTGTAATTGTAGTGAAGGAAAGAAGAGATTCAAAAGATACAAAACAAGGATAGGAGCGGCGGCAAGAGTCGCGCAGATGGTATAGAATCGAGTCTTGTTGCGAGGTAAGAAGATGGGGAGAAAAAGAAGCAGAGGCAACAAGAGAATGAGAATCAAAGAAAGTGTCATATCACCATTTGCTCACGGATGCTAAAATCTGCTTTTCTTTCTCCGGCAAAGGGGAGATAAATTCTTTTCCAGAAAGATAGGATAGTTTTCCATCAATCTCTTTGAATTTAAAATAAGAAGCGTGTAAGAATTGGTTCTTTAAACCATACATTTTTTCAAAGGTGTCGTTGATTTTAAAATCGCCGTATTTGCTGTCTCCGACAATAGGATGACCAATCGCAGCAAAATGAACACGGAGTTGATGAGTTCTACCCGTGAGAAGCTCGGCTTCCACTAAGGAGAATCCTCCTTGGTATGCTTTGATTCTTTTATAGCGAGTTAAGGCGGGTTTGGCTCCTTTTTCTACAGGAGCTACTTTGACCATTTTCTTTTCGCTATCTTTTAAAAGAGCAAATTTGATCTCTCCTTGTTCGGGTGTGATTCCTCTAACAAGAAGGGTGTAATGTTTTTCAATCTGTGTTCTTGTACGGAACAATTCTAACAATTGTTGCAAGGTAGGAAGATTCTTACCAAAGATGACGATACCTGTCGTGTTCCTATCTAAACGGTGAGCGGGAGAAGGAACAAAAGTAGCCAAAGAGGAAGGATCCCATTCCTTCTTGTCTTTCAAATAATTTAAAACCATGTTTTGAAGGGTGATTCTTTTCTCTCCTTCTCCTTCATGGACGATCAATCCTTTTGGTTTATCGATGACTAAGATATTTTCGTCCTCATATAAAATGGGGAAGTCTGCTTTCACAGGCCTTAAAAGAGCATCCTTATGGAACTGTTCTAATAATGCTTCTTTGATATAAATATCTACGACATCATTCTCGTGAAGAATGTAATCAATTTTGACTCTTTTTCCATTCACTTTGACATCCTTTTGTCGAAACATTTTGTAAATGAAAGATAGAGGAGCATCATTGAGGATGCGCTTTAAGAATTTGTCAATACGCTGATTTTCGTCATTGGAAGTAATTGTGACTATCATAATAAAAAATTATATCATTTATTTCTTTTATATTTGAGCAAACAATGAAAAAAACCTTGACAATCTAAGGAAATCCCTTAAAATATATCTTGCTACTTTTGTAGCGAGAATTGGAGCGATACTCAAGAGGCTGAAGAGGTGGGCTTGGAAAGCTCATAGACGGGTAGAACCGTGCGAGAGTTCAAATCTCTCTCGCTCCGCCATCTTCGATTGTCAAGACACGTACGTAAAAATACGTGTTTTTTATTACTTTTTTGAAGATTTTTAACATATTTACTATTTCTAGGACACCTGGTTGAGAGTCATATAGGGTTACTCTTTAAACCCCTTATAAAAACTGGACAGACACGAGGGTTAAACCCTCTTAACCAGTTTGAAACAAAAAAGATGATGCATTTTGCATCACCCTTTTCATTGATTAACTGAAGTCTTTTTTATGCTTTCGGGATTAATTATTTCGTTAGCTGAATCTAACAAATCCCCGATATCCATAAACAACTGTTCCACTTTAAGAAGCTCTCTCTCAAATATAAATATTTGTTTCCTTAGTTCTTTATTCAATATAGGATACGAATCATCATCTAGGTCATCATCTTCATTAATATATTCTGGGGTGGCTTGTTTTGATACAATCACCTCATCTTCATTAATTATTATTGCTCTATTTCTAACTTCATAAGGAAGCAAGACATTGATAAGCCATGGTACAAAATCACCCAAAACTTTGTTTTTTGCATAAAACAACATTCTAAGAACATTTTTAACACTAACAAAGGATGGGCTTGTTTTTAAATTTCCTCGATATATTTCTTTATCGTCCAAATATCTTTTTGTTTCATGAGGATTGCCAATCCCTATAGCGTGTCCAATATCTAGGAGAGAATAGTAAACCTCTCCATTAACAATCATAGTTCTTAATTTACCCTTGGGTTCTTTAGCGATAACGAATGGTTTAAAACTGGTATTTTCCATTAATCATCACCACCTTCCAAAAACACCGAGTCAACGATGGCTCTAATATCACCTATCTTTTGGTATAGTGACATAAGTTTATTAGCTGCTTTTGCGTGTTTTCTCTTAAGAGCCAAATTTAGCGCTTTTCCGGATGAGTCACTAAACAGATCTAATTTTTTTGAAGGAATTATTGTTTTAGGTTCAAAAGAATTGACTTCTGGTGTATCTATTTTAGGCAACCTGTATGGTCTAATATCCATTTGATATAGTTCGCTAAATTTCTTAGCTATTTCATCAGTTAAAGGAACCACTTTTCTTTCTATTTTTTTGACATGGCCAGGAGTAATACCTAGAAGCTCAGCAATATCTTCTATGCTCATACCGTTTTTTTCACGTATGCCTTTGAAGTCAAATAAATACGGATCTTCATTGACAGGTCCATCTGTTTGAGTTTCTGTATCATTTTCTTCATTAAAACTTTCAAGTTCGTATTCTTCCATATTAGTCACCTTTAGTGAATAACAATTCATTATGTTCTACCTTATGTGCCTTTTTAAGGTCAAAATAAATGACATTCGCTTCCTCATAATAATGTCCAGGTATCCTATATCTATATTCATGATCCCAGCCTTCAATATCGAAGATTTTTCTTACTAAATTACATGAATATATCATCATTCCTCTATTGGTCCTAAGTTTGTCATATTTGACCATTAAAGCTGCCTTATCTGTTTTAGCGCTTGGAAGGAAACTTATTTGATTGCTACTTTCATTAACTAAAATAGTTACATATTCGGGATTACCTAATGTTTTTAAACTTTCAATAGATATTCTTACCATCCCATTTTTCTAATTCTAAGATATTCTCTTTTCCCAATCGTCGTGTTTAAAGTAACTTCAACCCAATCATGATACTTCTCACATTTAGTGCATGGCGATGGCTTTTCGTTGAAATTATATTCAGGAACGCATTCGCTTCTATGTTTTAAAACTTCTTTAGAAATGGTGGTTGGATCTTTATCAATTGCTTTTGCTATTTCTTTTAATGATTCACCTTCTCTTATTCCCTTTTCAATTCTTTCTCTCATTTCTTTTGTCATATGCTTTTGTTTCATATCTTTAGCCTCCTTTCGACGGAAGCATAGACATATAAAACATAGCATTTGTAAGAGAAAATTCCGAACAAGCAAAGCTTAATTCTATAAACGGAATTTAGTTTTTCAAGTTATATATTGTTTCTTTGCTCCCCGTTTAATTTAAAAGAACCCTTTTATTATGCTATAATTCTTTTGGATTATAATTATGAGCCTCAAAGAAATGAAAAAATACGAATTATCATTCCAAAAAAATATCCGTGATTTAGGCGGTTTAGTGGGTCTCAATGGACGTAAGATTAAATATGGTCGTCTATATCGAGGCGGAGCTTTACATCACGTTAATGAAGAAGATGTTGAAATCATCAATTCTTTACATTTAACTGATGTTATTGATTTTCGCGCGGATGATGAATTCGTCCATCGTCCAGATTATCCTTTTGAAGGTGTGACTTTTCATAATTTTCCTGTGATGAGAAAAAAGATGAATCAAGAAGCTCAAAAGCATGATGATGGTAATCTCTTATGGTTCATTGAAGGCAATAAATCTGGATTTGATCATTTGAGATTAACATACGTTGAAATGGTGGATGATCCAGCAGGTCAAGAAGCTTATCGTCGTTTCTTTGAATTATTATGTCAAGACCATAAAGTCTTTTATTTCCATTGTTCTCAAGGAAAAGATCGCGCTGGACTAGCTGCTTATCTCACTGAGACAATTTTAGGTGTCGATGAGAAAACAAAAAGAGAGGATTATCTATTAAGTAATGAAGCGATGGTGTCTCGCGCGGATATTTTGATTAGTTCCGTTGAGAATAAATTGTTCTTTACTCCTGAATATCGTCAATCTTTAATCGATGTTTTCTCCGCGAGGATTGAATATTTAGATGAAGCTTTAAAAGTCATTGATGAAAAATATGGAGGCATTGATAATTACATCGAAAATATCCTTCATGTTGATGTTAAAAGAATGAGAGGACTTTATTTAGATTAATATGAAAAAATCATTTCTATTTCTTTTGTTAATAACCATTCTATCTTTTTCATCATGCACAAGCCCAAAACCTAAAGATAATAATCAAAACGACGATCCAATTGATGATCCAACCGACGATCCAAATAATCAAGAACCTACAGAAGAAGAAATATTAAATAGTTGTGAAAAAATAACATTAGATTTTTCTTCGCTTAATATCTCTTCAAAATATAGTTCTGGCAATTATTCAACTTTCTATTTTGGATATAAAAAATATGAATATTACCGAGCGGTTGGCTCTTTATTTGAAAGAGATTATTTAACACTTTTACCAGCCTCTTATCCCTATACAGATTATGGCTTATCTGGTGCTTTCTATAACCTTGATAAGATTGATTCTATTAAAGGATTTGATATTGAATATTCTTCGATAGGAAAGATTGAATATGGGCAATATCGAAACCAATTTTCACAAAAAGAGCTGACTTTTAGCGAGGAATTTACAAAAACAACGATATTTTGCGATGAACCAATGAATTATTTCCGTTTATCCACGGTTAACGATAATTTCTATATTAAATCCCTTGTTGTTTATTATTTAAATGAAAGAATAGATAATCAAAAAACTTATTCTTATGAAGGTGAAAGAAAAGTAATTGAGCCTATTTCTTCGCTTATCGATGCAGAGAGTTCGATGACTTTATTAGATGAAAACGGCGATGAAAAAGAATACACATATTATTCAACTTCTTATGTCCAAGAACACAAAGAAGAAATTAATTTAGAAGATGTTTGCTATATCTCCCCAGTCGATATTTCCAATTACTTTTTAGCGTTCCACGAATTCCCTGCGAACTTTGTTACTAGTGGATCATATCAAGAAGTCTTTAAAGAATATACAAGAAGAATTGCGAGTTATAACAGAACTGATGGATACGCAAATTCGGTTCCATACCGTACACACTTTGATAGTTATTATCCGTTATATTACGAATTAGATGTTGATATTAATGGATATTCATATTCGTCAAGAGGGACCGCACGAGTGGTCATTTGGGTTGATGGCTTTTCTTGTTACGAAGACCTTACTCCTGTTTGTTTATATACTGACGATCACTATGCAACATTCCAAGAATATGGGAACAATGGATGTTTTTATTCCCGCTTTGATGCTGAACGAAATTACACATCTAATTCACATTGCCCATTAGAAACAAAATAATATGTCACCTTTATGGTTTTTATTGGATTTTCTAATGTTCCACCATTCGCATCTAACAAATATGTATAAGTATTTACAGAGAATTTTGCATACAAACTTATATCACCAGTTTGATTTGAAATTGTTTTTACTTCTTTTGTATATGCATCACTCGTATACCAACCAACGAATGTGTATCCGGTTTTGGTTGCATTAGACAATGTCAAATTATCTTCAATTGTATAGGTGGTTGGATTTGTTGTTGAACCACCATCAAGATAATAAGTGATGTTGTAATTAATCAATTCCCACTGAGCAACAAGAGTTATATCGCCATATGTTCCTACTGGTATTACTAAATCCTTAATTGGAGTTGTATATTCTCCTCCTGTCCATCCTAAGAATGTGTAACCTGTTCTTGAAGGATTTTCAATGGATACAGATTTTGTAATGTTGTACCCAATAGTTTCATCAACAGTTCCAGCTTTTGTTTTGCACAACGAAATTGTATATGCAGTAATATCATAAGATGCTTTTAATGTAATATCTGCAACATAATTTGAAGTAGAGCTATCGATAGAATATTTATCCACATTCCATTCTGTAATGTGATAGCCATTATATGTCCAGGTAGGGAGAGAAAATTCAGATTTTGATTTGATGGAATCGTGTGTTTTGCTAAACGTTCCTTTATCGCATGTATAATCCAAATTTACAGTTCCACCAACAGAACAAACATATTCAATCCCACTTGAATAATCATTTCTATCTAAAGCTTTTCTTGCAGAAATTAATGTAGATTGAGCTTTTGAGTCTTTCCAATTTAAACCATCTAAAATTTCTTGAGCAGCATCATAATTACCAGATCTAATTAAATCCATAGCTTGATTGTATTTGCTGGATGGAACAATAACCACTCCAAGAAGGATGATCTTCCTTTAGATGTTATCGATATCATTACTCTTAAGGTTGTAAATAAGATTATCACTAATAAAAAGGACTTCTTTGACTTGCTAGAGGAATCTTTCAATTCTAAAAATGACGTAGAGAAAAAGAAGAAAGAAATACAGGAATTGCAAGAAAAAATAGATGTTTTACAGGTAAAATTCAAAAAATACAAAGATATCGATGATGAGTTTTATCGCGAGGTCAACAAGGCTTATAAGGAAAAGCTAAAACCGCTATATCAAAAGAAAGTTGCTCTTGAGAATTCAATAAGCACCGCTACGAGCGTTAACGATACCCTTTGAAAGGGTCCTTATATTCTTTGTTCGACAACTGTGATTCTATTCTTTTCAATTTGTATTGCATTCTTCCCATATCTTCCAATAATTTTAGGAGCGCCTCTTCCTGAACGCTCACTAATTCTTAGTTGAAGAAAAATTGATGCTTAATTCCAAGTTTTTTAAGTTAAAAAGAGTAAGCGTTACTAAATATGCGTATAGCAAAAAAGGAGGCAAACCGGCATAATAATGTCAGGTTGTCTCCTTTTATTCTTCATGGATTGGGAAGCCTCTTCCTCATGTGTTCCTCTATCCTCTTTTCGATTCCCTCTGCCC
>JAFUFH010000063.1 GCA_017470005.1 Bacilli bacterium
GATAGAGACCACAGCGACTGTATTCCTGCTCTTGTCTATATAAAGGGATAGACATCACGTATCTCTGGCTTGCGATGTCGGCAACAACGGAGGAATCAATCATAGCTTTGCCAAAAGGACTCTCGGTGTAGCCATGAAGAATGATCTTTCCATCCTGATCTTTGTATTTATGATAATGTGTCTCCCTGATATACATCCTGGAAGGAACACGGACAAGAGTCCTCACAACACGATCACTGTGGATATCCTTGTATTCTGGATTGTCGGATGTGACATGAATCACAGAGACAGGAAGATTCCCATCCTCAATTCTGGTAACTCTTTTAGCTCTTTGCTTCTTTTGTTCCTCTGGAAGCTCACCATTCTTCTCACAAACTTCTTCAAGAGTATTGATGTTCTCAATCAAATCCGCATCATCAAAAAGAGAGATTTGTTCACTAGAAACACAAAACTTTTCTTTTCTTCTAGCGTTGAGGAGTTCCTCAAGATGCATCACTCTTTCCTCCAATTCCTTAATCTCGAAATCTTTCTTCGATATAACCTGATCCTTCTTCGATATGACCTGTTCCTTCGCGCTGAGAATATTCATGAGCATCTGACGCTGATCATCAGTGGTCAAAGACGATAGAAGTCTGTTTAGTTCATCTGTGTTTTTCATACATATATTATATCAAAAATACAAATGGATATCAACTGAAAAAGCCCTTATTTAAGGGCTTTTTATCATTTCTTACTTTTATTGTAAATCAATAAAATGTGAGTTCATCTTCTACCGGTTTGATATACTTCTCCTGAACCAAAGACAAACCATCAAGAAGCCATTCCAGCTGCTTTCTTGTGATGTTCTTAACATCATTTCCCTTCAGCCACGAAAACTTTCCCTGCTCAAGTCGATATGTGAGCAGAATCATGCCTGTCTTTACCCATCTTAGCATCTTGATTCGATCCTTTCTTTTCGACATGAACAGAACCAGACAGTTCTTCTGTATTTCCACTCCATGCTCTACAGCAATCTGGGTAAGGGAATCCATTCCCTTGCGGAAGTCCGTATATCCACAGAAGATATAGATCCGGGTGGTATCATCAAGCAGAGAAAACATGGCTAAGCCCCTTGATCACTTTTCTGAGAACAGATTCATCCTCATACTCTATCTGGATATGTACTCCGTCAAGATTCATCTCAATTCGTCTTCTGCTGTCAGGAACATCAATCACAGTCAGCGAGAGTTCCTCTCCCTTCATCCTGTTGAATGCGGTATAGACATTACCTAAACTGAGATTGTGTTCCAAACAGTACTGCCTTATCGACATTCCGGAACTCTCTATTTCTTCCTTCAGTTTTCTGTAGTCATCCTTAGTCATATTAAAAACGCCTCCTTTTGCCTACTATCATAGGCAATCAGAGGCATGATAGGAATGACGCTAATTTAGTTACGCTTACAAATCTTTGATATAAACTTGATAATAATTACTGACATATGCAGCAATAAGACAAAAAAAGATTAACAGAAAATTAACAGAGCAATATGTGTATAATAAAAGAAACACTAACTCTTGTATGAATACAAGAGACTGCGTGTTTCATGGTTCAAAAAATAGGACGAACAAAATGGTAAAATAGAAGTAAGTCAGGAGGATAGTATGAGTAAAATTCAAGTTAGTGTCGTCAGCAAAAATGAATTGCGTTTAGAAGAAGATGGAAAAAAGGGAGATATCATTGATTTAAATGAATTAAAAGACTTTGATACCACCGCGATTGAAAATTTGATTGAACAAGGAAGAGATGGCATTTATCAGAAGAAATTAGAAGAAGAAAAACTTCATTGGGAAAATGAAAAGAAATCCGCATTACAAAAAGTGATTTCCGATGAAGAAGTAAAACGTACGAATTTAGAGGCCGACTATAAAGAAAAGCTTTCTAAGGTTCAGAACGAAAAAGATTCTTTGAATGATACTTTAGAGGCAAGAATGAAAGCCTATAAGGCAGAATTAGATAAAGAGAATCAAGAAAAAATCTCTGGATTACAACATCAAAACGAACTTCTTGAAGCTAAGTTTGAAGCGGAAAAGAAGGAACTCGATTTGAAACTTAAAAACGAGTATCAAAAACAATTAGATGATCTCAACACTCAAATTACAATCTTGAAACAAACCGCTCAAATCAATTTAGATAAAGCGCTCTTAGAAAAAGATAAAGAGAACCAAAAGATTGTCGATGATATCAAGCAAGAAAAAGAGGATATTCAAAAACAATTAGATGATGTTCGCCTTCAAAAATCTTCTCGTTCTGTTAAAGCGTTAGGAGAAGAGTTAGAACATTGGTGTGATGAACAATACAAGCAAGCTTCCACTTATGGCTTTGAGAATTGTACTTGGGACAAAGATAATATCACAGTGAATGATGAGGGCGAAAAAGGAGTAAAAGGTGGCACCAAAGCCGATTACATCTTCCGTGTGTATTTCGACGAAGAACGTGATGCTGCTAGCGAACTCACTTCGGTTTGTTTAGATATGAAGAATGAGAACCCCTTATCTACTTCTAAGAAAAAGAATGCGGATCATTATAAGAAATTAGATGAGGATAGAAAGAAAAAGAACTGCGAATACGCTCTCTTGGTATCCGAACTTGAAATGAATGAATATACAGATACACCGATCTATAAAGTTCCCAATTATGACAAGATGTATATGGTTCGTCCTCAATATATGATCACCATGCTTTCTATGATTTACGCCCTTTCTAAAAAGTATTCTCAAATCTTAACGGCGAAGAAAGAAGAGGAAGAGAAGTTTAAGACAAAGAGAGAATTAGAAGCGGAATTTGAAGAATTCAAGACGATTTATTTGGATAAACCTTTAAATAGTTTGAATGCAGAATTAGAGTCTATTCTTAAGAGCAGCGAGAACATTCGTAAAGCCAATGATGCCATCTATAACACAGCGAATGATATCATCAATAAAACGATTGATAATATGCGTAAAAAGATTGAAACTCTCTCTGTTAAGGTTGAGAAGAACACTTATAAAAAGTTAGATAAACTTGTCTAAAGTCATTATATATCTCCTTTCTATGTCTTCGGTTTCAAGGAGTGCCTCCTTCCTCCTTGAAAAAAACACTTTGCAATTGAGCAAAGTGTTTTTCTTTTCTATAAGTTGTTTTTTAAATTTCTTCACCGCTTTTTAGTCTTTGTTTACAAAGATACATATATCTATCCGCTTCTCTAACTAACTCAGGAAGTCTCTTGAGAGAACCAAAGCTATAACCGAAGGAGAGAGAGCAGACCATGCCACCAAATTGTTCTTTATTGGTCATGTTAACCATATAAAGAGAGTTTTTCCATTCATCAAGAATCTTGGTAATATCCTCTTTCTTGTTCACTTTAGCAATGATGAGGAATTCATCTCCGCCAAGTCTAAACCCATAAATGTTTTCATTTAGAATATTGTGAATACTAGTTGCACAACGGTTGATTAAAAGATCACCGTATTCATGACCGTGGGTATCATTAGCAAGCTTCATATCATTGATATCAAAGAAGATGACACCGACATCGAAATCTTCTTCGGCTTCGCTAGCGAGTTTTTCGTAGCAGTTTTGATTTAACAAATTAGTGAGTCTATCAGAACGGCTTAATTTCAAGTAATTTAATTGGCTTTCTAAGCCTTCGATGTTTTTCTTTGTGACATTGAAAGTGATAAAGGAGAAGACAATAGTGATGATGGTAGCAGGCAGTTCGAAGTACAGGATCAAATCCATGATATCCTGAGCCCCGTTTACATCCTTAACTAATTCTTGATAATCCGTTTTATTGATGATTTTAGCAAGATATAAGAGGAAGCCATCGGATTTCCAAAACCCAGATAAATAACCGATAATAGGAGCAAGAGTGATTGTAGCGATAGAGCCGATGATAGCGATGATAGTGAATCTCTTATCTTTATATTGTGTCGCTAAGAAGAGAGGGAGAAGGATTAATAAATAAGCGTGGAAATTAAGAATAACAAATTCAAAGAAGGTACAAGCTGAAATCGTTGCGATAGAGACGTATTTGGTCCACTTTTTAGAAGATAGAGGTTTATATAAACCACAGAATAACGGGAAACCAACCACGACAAGAGCAGGTAATAAACAAGCTCTCATGATCAATTTATCCACGTGGAAAACATCGATTTCATTCAATAAGAAAACAATCAAATCGGTGATGATTAGAGCGGCAGCAGCAAAAGAGGTGTAAAGATTAGGCTTTGTGTCTGTCTCTGCTCTTAATTCATTCATATTCAGATCATTTAATTTCATAGAAAACCTCCATCAAGGCTGAAGAACAAATGATATAAACTATTTTAACTATAACAAATTACTATTAAACTTAAGTATAAAAATTGAAGTTAAGCGGTTATATTTTCTTCCAGGGGACCTTTTTGGGATGACACTTCTTGTGTTTTGTCATCGTTTTCTTCCTTTTTCTTTTCTTTAAAGATAGGTCCAACAAAATATTTCTTCAAGAAGGGAGAACGCTCCATCAAAACAAAGATGATGCGGTTGAAGATGAGTTCATAGATGATACAAACCGCTAATCCTTTGATGAGATTGAACGGGAAATAAGCAAGGAAGATCATCAAGAAGTAACTCTCTCCAGGATATCCAGACTTTTGGAAGAAAGAGATGATACCTTCCACAGCTTCCGAATTGAAGGCGGTGGTATAACTGCCCATCAAATAAGAAGGAGTGATGAATAATCCGTTCATAAAGGTCAGTAATACGGATACTAACAAGATGATAAAGGAATAAGCTAAGATTCTAAACTTGAGCCCTTTTTTAAACCAAGCAAAGACATGAGAACATAAAAACAAACCTAATACATAAATTAAAGATGTAAATAGAGCAGTCAAATGCCCAATGCCAAGTCCATCCGTTAAACCATGAACCGCAAGGTCTAATCCTGTCTTCAAAACAGCAATCGCTAAGCCTCCAGGTAAGCCATAAAGAGCGTAACCGATGAGGACCACCATATCGGAAAACTCAATCTGAAGCCAGGGGGCTAAGGGGTAAGGGATACGAACAAAAGCCATCAGCACAAATGCGAGTGCGGATAGGATGGCAATCGTAGTGATCCTTGTGATAACTTCACTACCTTTTCTTTTCATAGATATCTCCTTTCCCTCAGGGAAAAGAAAAACCCTGAGGCATAAAGAGACTCAGGGGTTAATTTATTTTAAAAATAATTTCGCGTTCTTTTATCCAGCCTTTACTGTCGCCTCCTGAATTTCACAGGATCCTGATATTGCTATCTCGTGGGGTATACCACCGAGAGGGAATTTCACCCGTCCCTGAATCGCTCCTTACATTATAGGCATAGAAATGGAAAAAACAATATTTATTCTTAGAAAAAGGATTGTGGAAGCCACAATCCCAATCGTTAGTCATCTAATTTGTGAGGCTTGAAGAAATTCGCGTTCTCCATCCAAACAATCTTGCCGGTGAAGGAGCCTTCTTCACTGGCGCTTAAGATTCCCTTTAAGCATTCCATCTTGGCGTCGAGATCGTCAAGGCTATGAAGCACATAAGCTTCTGCTGTGGCAGGAACTTTCGGAGAACCGAATTCGAGTTCTCCGTGGTGAGCTAAGATCATATGAGTGATAACAGAAAGCTTCTCTTCGCTCATCTTCAATTCTTTGCCGACGCTATAAACGATCATCGCACCGATACTGATATGACCTAAGAGATTACCTTCATCGGTGTAAGAAGCAGCCTTAGGGCCAGAGAGTTCTACGGTTTTACCGATATCGTGAAGAAGAGCACCAGCGATGAGATAATCTTTGTTTAAGAAAGAATATTGCTGTTGGGTCTTGATTGCCATAGCACAGATGGAGAGAGAGTGGAAGAGAAGACCACCCATATAAGCGTGGTGAACGGTGACAGCGGCAGGGTAGGTGGTGTATTTCTCATAATTATCATGGATGATCTTATAAGTGAGATTGTGAAGCTCGTTGTCTTGGATGAGCTCGATATATTCATCCAATCTCTTCTTCATCGCATCCATACCCACAGGGGCGACAGGGATGAATTTGGACATGTCGACTTCATTCTCTTGCACCGCTTCTAATTCGTTGATCTTGAGTTGAGGATGACCTTTGTACATGCCAACCACACCATTGACACGGATGAGTGCGCCAGCGATAGCAATCTCTAAATCGGTATCATCGACTTGCCACATCTTGGCATCGATGGTTCCGGAGACATCTTGTAAAGTCAAGGAAAGATAAGGAGTACCCGTGTTAGAGACCGCACGAGTAGCTTGTTTGACCATAAAGATGGAATTGATTGGTCCTTCATTTCCTAATAAATCTTTAATCATGATAATCTCCTTCCGTGATTTCTTTTAAGATTTCCTCATAACGGAAACCTTTGTTGAGCAATTTCTGGATGAGAAGATTCTTTTTCTTCTCCTCAGGAACACTTTTACGACTGAGTGAATTATAACATTTTTGGCACTCCTTTTTCAGTAACAATGCCCGATTTCTCTCATCTGCTTCTTTTTCTTCCTCACTTTGCAAAGCGTAGAAGCTTTCTATCTCCTTTTGAACAAGAGAAGAAGAGAAACCTCTGCGAATCAAAGATTGATAAATGCTTTCTTTTCTTTTTTGGATGGTCTTATTTCTATGGGATTGATTCAGCTTCTCAATCAAAGGAGTGATAGAAGAAGTGTCCTCATAAAGAGCGAGAGCTTCTTTGCACTCATAATCTTTCTTTAAGATTCCTTTTTTCTGGAGCTGTTGTTGAATATAGTTTCTTCCATATCCGGCTTGCACTTTCGCTTCGATATAATCTAAGCAATAGGAGTGATCATCGATAATCTTGTTTTCGATGTAAGGAGTCAGTAATACCAACACTTTATGATCGCTGATTCCATAGCGATTTTGAAGTTTTTCTTTGATGGTTTGATAGGTGTAGCGATGAGAAGAGAGAAGTTTAGAAATATAATCTTGAACCGCTTTGTCATTCTTGCTTCTTAATAACTGTTGTCTTTCTTCCTCTTGAATCACCTTTCCAGGGTAAAGATAGGAAGAGACATAAGCATCTAAAGAGATGAGAATCTCTTCATCCGAAAGAAGAATGACTACACCATTCTTTTTTCTTTTGATGTCTACAATGACGTATTCTTTACGGTTATTTTTCATCTTCGCTCTCATCTAATTCATCATGTATTTCAATGACAGGCGTCTTATAAAGAATATGACCTTCTTCGTTCTCTTCAATTACACTACCTTTGGGTAACATCTTTTGATAACGGCGAAGCGCTCTTTCTTTTCTCTTTTGTTCTTTCTTCAATTTACGAGAATCTTGTTTTCTCTTTTGAATCTCTAATTCGTGATTTGCTTCTTTTTGAATCTCTTCATCCGGTCTACTCGCCTTTAAAAGATCATCGGTTTCTTTGGCGACATCCGCCAAGTGTTTTCGTTGCTCTTCTAATGTCTTCTCTAGTTTTTCATCGGACTTTTCCATGGTCATCATGGAGGGATTTTCGATCAAACTAGCGCGAATCTTTTCAAAAGTATCTTGCACTTCTTGTTGAGAAAGAAGAGCGGGATATTCTTGTTTACCTTCCACTTTGATCTCATCAAGATATTCTCTAGTATCTTCATCGATATCCCCAAGAGAAGAAATTTCTAAATCATAGATGGTTGCGGTATCAGAACGCAGTTCATACTTCTTAGGTACACCGCGATATAAAGCCATAGAGATTGCACCGATGACAAGAGGGAAATAGAAGGTGATAGAACGCCATAAGACATTGGCGGCACGAACAACACTTGCCCCACCTTCTCCTAAGAACAAAGAAGAAGCAAAGACATTGTAGAAACAGACCTCTGGAGCACCAGAAGTGAGGAAACAAGAGATGGTATTGATCCATCCTGTGGCGATAAAGGTGGGATAGAACGGAAGCAAAGACATATCCGCTTTCAAAGAGAAAAGAATCAAATAAGGAAGGATCGCATAGATACATCTCTTGATCAAATTCGTCGTGAAGGAGAAAAGAATGATGAAAGGATGTTGAAACAATCTCTTCATTTCAATACGATATGTTGCAAACTGAACCGTAAGTTTAATACGAGTATTTTCGGGTTGTTTTAAAATGTGAATCTTCGCTAAGAAGTTGATAAAACTGTTCAAGACAAGGCGGTGTAATCCTCTCCAGAACGCCAGGGCCAAAATGACACCAAGGAATAGAAGTTGTGTTCCTAAAGAAAAGAGAGTGATTGCCCATAAAGGAAGAGAACCTAAGCTACCTAAAGAGATGGAGACATCCTTTAATTGTCCCCAACCTAATATTGTGACCAGAGAAGAATAGATACAGAGAGTGGATTGATACATCAAGAAAGACATCGTCACAATAGAGGCCGCATGAGGACCTTTCACTTCTTGTTTTGAGAAGGTGTAAGCTTCCACAGCAGGGACCGCACTTTTCACATAGACACCAATCAGCTGGGAAGTGCAGACATTGATGACACCTTGGCTGAATTTATACTTCTTCATGTAAAGTCGAGAAAGGAGAGTCAGTTCTGCCCCATCCGTGACAAGAGTCAACAAGAAAAACAATATCGCTCCAACCAGTGGCCAGAACGCTGCTTCAGAAATATAGGAGAGTGTCTCTCCTGGTTTATCGATAAAAATATAGATAAGAGAAAAGATAGTCAAGCCAAGAAAGAAGCCGACTTGGAGGATGGTCTTTATGTATTTGCTAAATTTCTTGTGATTCTTTTCTACGACTTCCATAGATTAAAGGAGGGAGATGACTTTCTCCACTCTGCGCTGAATCTCTTCCTTACCTAAAATGCGAAGGACATCGAACATCTTAGGAGATTGAGTGGATGCGCAAAGAGCGATTCTCACAATGGAGATGCAATCCGCATACCAACCGTTATAGGAAGTAGGATCTTTCTTATATACTTTTCTATCATCGCAGAAATTGTGTCTTAAACCTAAGACTTTCATGCTTTCAAACCAGCTAGTTTCATCCTGGTGTTCTAAGTCTAAGGAAGCAACAAAGTCTTGCAACACTTCTTTGATGACATCATGAGAAATGAATTCGTTGAAAGGAAGAGGAGAAGAGAGAAGAGCATCATATTTATCCGGGAAGAAGAAACGGATCTTATCGCAGACATCAGAGAACTTATTGTAGTCTTTTCTAGGCTTCTCTTGGTCTCTTTCAATATTGATGATCTCTTCAAAGTGAGCTCTATCTCTTTCGATGAAAGAAGTGAGTTCTTCGCTGTATTCTTTTGCCCATTCATAAGCCTGATCCGTGAATGTCTTCTTATCCATATTGCCTAAGACTTCTTTGGAGATGTTATCTAACTTAGGCATATCAAAGAGAGCGCCATCGAGAGAGAATTTTTCAAAGGAGAGCTTAAAAGAAGAGATATCACTCTTAGGATTCTCTAATAACCAAGCTTCAAAGTTAGAGTTAGCGATAGTCATCAAATATTTTAAGACACCATCTTTGGGATAGCCTTGTTCTAAGAAGAAGCTGACCGCTGCTTCAGGGTCTTTTCTCTTAGAGAGCTTTCTTCGATTTCCGCTCTCTTTATCGGTGACCATGATGACAGGAAGGTGAGCATACTTAGGTGCTTGCCAGCCCATGGTTTTGAATAGTTCGATGTGGATCGCTAAAGAAGAAATCCATTCTTCTCCTCTAGTGACAAGGTTTGTTCCCATGAAGTGATCATCGACTAAGTGAGCGAAGTGATAAGTAGGAAGTCCATCGCTCTTATAGATGACGATATCTTGATCATTCTCCGTTAAATCCATATCGCCACGAATCTCATCATGGACACGGATGTGATTGAGATGGTTTCCTTCAGAACGGAAACGGATGACATAAGGCTTTCCTTCCTCGATGTATTGTTTGGCTTGTTCTGGAGTGAGATTTCTACATTTGGCATATTCACCATAATAACCAGGAATTTCTTTCTTTGCTTCCTGTTTGGCTCTCATTTCTTCCATCTCTTCTTTGGTGCAGAAACAAGGGTAGGCTCTACCTCTCTTGATGAGTTCTTTGATGACGACTTTGTAGATATCTGCACGTTTGGATTGAACATAAGGAGCGTAATTACCTTCTTCGTGATCCCCAAAATAGCCTTCGTCAGAGACGATGCCAAAATTCTTGAGCTGTTTGACAAGATCTAAGCCAGTGCCCGCAATCTCTCTCTTTTGATCGGTATCTTCTAAACGGAAGAAGTACACGCCATCGCTCTGCTTTGCAAAACGATAAGCGATGAGAGCGGTGAAAAGAGATCCTGTGTGTAAAAAGCCAGTCGGAGAAGGAGCAAAACGAGTGACATAAGCACCTTCTTTCAATTGTCTTCTAGGATATCTCTTTTCTAAATCCTCAAGAGTCTCATGAATCTCAGGGAATAGGAATTCGGCTAATTCTTCTTTGGTAAACATATTTTTTCTCCTTACTTATTATTGTGATGAAATATGAGATTTGGACCAATTATTCAATCGGTTTCTTATAGAATCTTCCATAAACTTGATTCAACTTATAGACAGCGACAAAGGCGTGAGCATCCACTTGTCGAATCAAAGTGACAGCTTTCTTGATCTCGCTTCGAGATAAGATGACATAAATCAATAACTTCTTTTGACCAGAATAGGCGCCTTTTGCATCCACGATAGTAGCACCGTGTGGGAAAGCGTGAATGATGATTTGAGGAAGTTCTTCTAAAGAAGTGATGATTTGAAGTTCTTCTTTCTTGTTTCGAGTATTTAATAAATCGATGACTTGAACAGAAACAAAGAGATAGATGAGAGTGTAAAGTTCACTACGGATGATAGCAGACATCTCGGTAGGGTTGATTTCAGGATTCACTTTGTTACCGATGATAGCGAACATGACATAAGAGACAATGATGCAAGCATTGATGGTGAAGGAATATCTTCCGGCGTTGGTGCCTCTCTTCTCAGAAAGGTACATAGAGATGATATCACTTCCGCCAGCACTGGTTCCTCCAAGCATAGATAAACCAGAAGCGATACCGGTGGTGATACCACCGAAGATACAACGAGCTAACATATCTTCATAGAAGGAATAATTGATGAAGCTGACAATCCATTGGTTAGGAATGATGGCGTTGAAGAGAGAGACTAAGACAACATTCATGAGAGTGAAGATAGTGAATTGCTTTGAAATCTTAAACCAAGAAAGAATCAAGAGAGGGATGTTTAAGACAAAGTAGATGATAGAGATCGAAATTGTTTCATAATTACGAATATCGACAAAGATCTCCACAGCTTTTACAAGAGATTGACTCGCGCCAGAAGCGCCACCAGACAAGAAGTGATCGACGATGATTTGTGAAGCTTCCGGAACAGGAAGTCCAGCTTTTTCCATCCACATTTGAATTGCTTCGATGTTCGGGTTAATGAAAGCACGGAATCCAAAAGCGAAGATAAAAGCAGATGCAATCGTCAAAAGAGTCAGCCAAACCCAATGGGAAAAGGTTCTCGTCTTAGGATGATCGTAGAGGAAATCGTTGACGTTATCAGATAATTTTTTAAAAAATTTCATGGTCCACCTAAATTAAATCTTAAATATAATAATATTTATTTACAAGAATGCAAATGAAATTCATTTCTAGACTATTTTTAGTTCGTGTCGAATAAAGACGAAATTGTGACAACTTAAGTCAAAAATTACTTCTATTCTTTGAAATAAGAGGCATAGGCATTTATAATTGTGGTAATGAATAGGAGAATGTTTTATGACTATCAAGCAAATGCGTAAACACTTCGATCGACTCTTCGGCCCTGGCGGAGAAATTCACGGATACTTTGCTCCGGGAAGAGTCAATTTGATCGGAGAACACATTGATTATAATGGAGGACATGTTTTCCCTTGTGCTTTAACCGTGGGAAATTATGTCATGATTCGAAAGAGAAACGATAGAGAGTTACATTTCTATTCCCTCAATTTTAGAATTGGTGGAATGATGATTTCTTCTCTTGATAATATGGCTTACAGCAAAAGAGATGGCTGGACCAACTATCCTAGAGGTGTCATCGATACATTCCAAAAGCATGGGATGCCTATCGATACGGGATTAGATATCTTAGTTTATGGAAATATCCCTGGTTCTGGTCTTTCTTCCTCTGCCGCTATGGAAGTATCCATTGCTGTCGCCTTGAAAGACATGTTTGGTTACAATCAATTAGTCGATAGAGAAAAGACCGCAATCTTAGCCCAAGAAGCAGAATGCAATTACAATGGTCTCAGCTGCGGTATCATGGACCAATACGCTTCTGCTATGGGAAAACAAGGACATGCCATTCTCTTAAATTGTGCCAACTTGGAACATGAATACATCCCTTTGAACATCGGAGATTGCAAGATCTTAGTCATCAACTCCAATAAGCCTCACTCTCTTGTCTCTTCTCACTACAATGAAAGAAGAGCGGAATGTGAAAGAGCTCTCGCTGACTTAAAGAAAGTGGTCAATATTGAAAACCTTTGCGACTTGAAACCTGCGGAATTTGAAAAATACAAAGATGCCATTCAGGATGAAGTTTATAGAAGAAGAGCCAAACACGCAGTCTATGAAGAACAAAGAGTCTTAGATTGCGTGCAAGCCCTCAAAGATGGCGACTTTGAAACCTTTGGAAGACTTCTCAATGAATCTGGTGATTCTCTCCGTTATGATTATGAAGCCACTTGCTTTGAAATCGATACTCTTGTCGAAGCAGCAAGACATCAAGAAGGTGTCTTAGGCGCTAGAGAGACTGGAGGCGGATGGGGTGGAAACATTGTCGCTTTAGTCAAGGACGAAAATGTGGATGAAATCATCCAGAATATCCAAGAAGAATATAAGCAGAAAACTAATTTGAAAGCAGATGTTTTAATCTTAAGCACCGGCCATGGTGGGAGGAAGATGTTCTAATGTCGATTTATAATTCTATTAAGAAGTTGTCCGTTTATGCCCTCGAAAAAAATCTCATTGATAATCATGAAGTAGATTATTCTATCAACTTGCTTCTCGATGTTCTTCAACTCGATGAATATGAAGAAGTGGAAGAAGAATATCACAATGTCAATTTAGAAGAAACTTTAGCTGAGATTCTCTCTTATGCCGTTGAGAAGGGCTTGTGTGAAGATAGCGTCGTCTATCGTGATCTATTTGATACCAAAGTCATGAACTGCTTCACTCCTCGTCCTTCTAGTGTCATTGAGAAATTCTATTCTTTGATGAAAGAAGATGTGAAGAAAGCGACCTCTTGGTATTATCAATTTTCAAAAGATACCGATTATGTCAGAAATTATCGTATCATCAAAGATTTGAGATGGAAAACTGCTACTTCCTATGGAGATATGGATATCTCCATCAACCTTTCTAAACCCGAAAAAGATCCTAAAGCGATTGCCGCTGCTAAAAACATGAAGCAATCCGCTTATCCGAAGTGTCAACTCTGTAAAGAGAACATGGGATATAGAGGAAGAGTGAACCATCCGGCAAGAGAAACAATCCGTATCATCCCCATCCAATTAGCGGGAGATGATTTCTTCTTCCAGTACTCTCCTTATTCTTACTACAACGAACATTGCATCATCTTCAATGCCAAGCATATCCCTATGGTTATCAATGAACCTGCGTTGAAGCACTTATTGGCATTTGTGGAGATGTTCCCTCACTATATTTTAGGTAGCAATGCGGATTTACCTATCGTTGGAGGTAGCATTTTAACGCATGACCATTACCAAGGTGGAAACTATTCCTTCCCGATGTTTGCTGCCAAAGAAAGATTCACTTTCTCTATCAAAGGCTTTGAAGGAGTCAGAGCGAGCTATCTTTACTGGCCTCTCTCTGTGATTCGTATTCAATCCAAAGACAAAGATCAAATCTTAGCTTGCGCGTTAAAGATCTTGAATGATTGGCGTGGTTACAGCGATGAAAAATCCTTTATTCTCGCGGAGACAGATGGTGTACCTCATAATACCATCTCTCCTATTTGTCATAAGATTGGAGATGAGTTTGCTTTCGATTTGGCCTTAAGAAATAACATCACAACCGAAGAGTATCCTTTAGGTGTTTATCACCCTCATCAAGAGTACTGGAACATCAAGAAAGAAAATATCGGCTTGATTGAAGTCATGGGTTTAGCTATCCTTCCTTCTCGTTTAAAAACAGAGCTCGCCTTATTGAAAGAGGCTATCTTAGAAGGGAAAGATATCGCTTCGATTCCTGAGATAGAAAAGCATAAAGAATGGGTTGCTTCTTTCCTCCCTCAATATGAAGTTAACAAAGATAACATTGAGCACATCTTAGAAGAAGAAGTCGGTAAGACTTTCACCAAAGTATTAGAATGTGCAGGTGTTTATAAGCAAGATGAAGAAGGAATAGAAGGAGTCAAGAGATTTATTTCTTACCTCAATCGTTAGTCGCAAAGCAAGGTGCTAGAGATGGCACCTTTTTTCAGCGAAAGAATCATTTTAAGAAAACTTGTTACCTTTCATATTAAATGCGACAAATAATATAGATTCCATCGATATGGATAAGAAACACCTATATTCCAAGAGATGAAACTAGCTTATATTTGATGAAAATCTTGGAATATAGGTGTTTCTTGTTGCCTTTCCACCC
>JAFUFH010000064.1 GCA_017470005.1 Bacilli bacterium
CAAATCTTGATGACTATCTCAGCTGGTATGAGATCATGCATAATGAGAATCCGTCGCTTGAGATGTTTGAATCCAAGATTATGGGAAGTCTACTGCAAAAGAGGGAAAACGCGAATATCAACACTTAATTGGTATTATCCTAAGGGTAAAAAACACTCTTTTACATTTGTGCTATAATAAATAAAGGAGGTATCCCTATGAAAAAAAGAAAAACCTTATTGATCGCTCTTCTTTCTCTCTCCTTATTTTCTTGTGGAAATACAGAGAGCTTTATTACCTCCCCAAGTGATACAAGTAAAGAAGAGACGACTCTAACCACAAGTAAAGAAACAACAAGTGAAGAAAGCACTCCTCTCACCAGTGATAGTCAAACCACACCGACTTCTATAGAAGAAGAGAAAGTACTCGCTAGCGCATCCATAGAAGTTGTCGATGCCACAATCAATGGGGCGGTCAAAGGACTAAAAGCGGAGAAAGTGGAAGATTTAGCTCTCTCCTTCTCTTTAAATTCCACGATTTCTCTATCCTATGATGATGACATCAAAAACGAGAACGATGATGCGATCTCTATTCCCAATAAAGATTTAGATCTTAAAGCCTATGTCAAAGAGAGGGATGTTTATTTGGATTTGCTCACCAAAGATGCACAAGAAGAACAACCCACTTCCTTGATCACTTCCTTACAAGAAGGAAATGAAGAGAAGAGTTCTGTCAAAGCGTTTGAAGCGATGCTAGAAAAAGCGCTCAATGCCACTTCCTCTTATGGTGCTTATCAATTCTCTTCTGCGGACAGTCAGTTCCACTTTGATTATGTCGGTTCCTCTGCTGGTATCTCTTCGCTTCAAGCCATTGTGGATGGAGCCAAAGAAGACATTCAACAGAAAGTGTTGATAGAAAAGGTTCTCTCGGATGACTTTATTCAAATGCCTTTGATCAAAGAAGGAGAAGAAGGTAAAGTTGACACAAGCAAAATCAACGAATATCTCGATAGTATCGATTCCAATCCCTTGATCAAACGCTGCATCAGTTATACCAAGATGGAAGGACATGAGATTTTAAAAGCTTCCTTCAATAAGAATCAATTATTGACTTTAGCTTCAATCTATTCCTTAGTAGAACTTGCCAGTTTAAATAAAGAGAGCGAAACTTACCAAGAGGACTATGATAAGGTGATGGAAAATTATCGCAAGATGGTTGACCTCATCAACGCCATGGAAATTCATGCTCTCTCCCTCTCCTTATCCTGCTCTGAAACGGGATTAGATTATCTTGGTATCGATATGAATATCACCTTAGAAGATTACACCATGAAAGGAGGAGAAATCGCTCTTCCTGACTTAGGAAATACCGCGGTTAGCGCCCCTGAAGATGTCAGTGTCGAGGATGTCTACATTCAAGACATGAATCTCTTGTTAAAGGGTAAGATTGAATTCGCTTTTGGGGATGATGTCACCATCGCTGATCCTGGCGATAAAAGCAGTTATAACAAAATCCCCATCATGGGATAAAACAATGGATTTTGAAACTATCGCAAGTCAAATAAAGACATGCGATAGTTTTTTCTTTGTTTTGAAGCAAATTTCTATTAGAAAAGAAACAACTAAGGTAAAATAGGAAAAGAAAAGAGAAACAGTTATGAAAACAATCTATCTAGCAGGTGGCTGTTTTTGGGGGACACAAGCGTTCTTCAAGCAGCTCAAAGGTGTCGTCAAGACAAGAGTAGGTTACGCAAACGGGAACAAAGAGAATCCCCGTTATGAAGAATTGAAGCACGGTGAAGCTACTCACGCAGAAAGTGTGGAGATTCTTTATGATGAAAACATCATCTCTTTAGATAAGATTTTAGATTATTACATGATGATCATTGATCCTTATTCTCACAACAGACAAGGCGAGGATGAAGGAATTCAATATCGAACCGGAATCTATTATGAAAAGGAAGAGGATAGAGAATATCTCTCTGCTTATTTAAAAAGAGAAGAAGAGAAAATGAATAAAGGACCTTTTGCTATCGAATTAGAGCGTTTGAAAGGTTTCTATCCTGCCGAAGAATATCACCAAGATTATTTGGATAAGAACCCCCACGGGTATTGTCATGTCAACCTCTCTTTAGCGCACAAAGGAGATAAGAAATGATTCTCTGTCTCGGAGAGATATTATTAGATACCTTCTCAAGCGATAAGAAAGAGAAGTCCTTTGTGGGAGGAGCTCCTTTCAATGTCTACTACACATTGAACCGACTTTCTTCTCCTTCGTTTTTCATCGGAAATATCGGAAAAGATGAGCAAGGAAAACAGATCCTCTCTTTCTGTGAAAGAAATCAATTATCTTCTCTTCTCCTTCATGAAAGAGAAGGAAGAACCACCATCTCTTATGTCAAAAGAAAAGGAAAAGAAGAGACTTATACTTTCTTAGATGGCGTTGATACTCTCTTTGAGGAAAGTGACTTAGATGAAATATCAAAATGTGATATTCTACATCTTGGTTCTTTATTATTAAGAAACGAAAATGGATATTCTTTTGCCTTAAAAGCGATAGAGAGAGCCAAACAACTTCACAAAGTCATCTCTTTTGATTTCAATTATCGAAAAGCTCTCTTCCAAGAAAAAGAAGTCTTAGCACGATATGAAAAGATTCTCTCTCTTTGTGATATCGTCAAGTTTTCTAAGGAAGAGCTTCTCTTCTACACCCAAAAGAAAGATATCGATTCTGCCCTTGCTTCTCTTTCCATCCCCTTAGTGATTGTCACCTTAGCAGAGAAAGGATCTCTCGCTTATGTCAAAGGAAAGAAGATAGAAGTAAAAAGTATTAAGATAGAACCTCTATCTAGTGTCGGAGCGGGGGATTGCTTCTATGCGACTCTTCTCTCTCAAATCGATTCCTTCTCATTCCACGACATCCTCTTCTTACCTTCCTTATTAAAAACGTCTCTCCGTTTTGCCAATGTAGTGGCCGCATTAAAGATGAGAAAAGTAGGAGCTTTAAGTGGTATTCCTACCTATCAAGAAGCCGAAAAATATCTACAGTCCATTCAATACAAAGGAGAATAACATGAACAAAGAACAACAATATGAACAGATCATCTCTTATTTAAACGATAGCATCAAAGAAAACAAAAGATTGCATCGTCTCACTCTGTTAAGTGAGAGTGTCAACCTTTTAAAAGATGCCTTCCCTTTGATGGACTGGGTCGGATATTATTTAGAAGAAGAAAGTGAAGGGGTTCTCTATCTTGGCCCTTACACTCCTGGATATGATGCTTGTGAAGAGATCAAGAATGATAGAGGAGTTTGTGGAAAAGCCTACAGCGATAGAAAGACACAACTCACTGGAAATGTGCACACCCTTCCTTATCATATCGCTTGCTCTTCTACCACAGAGAGTGAAGTAGTTGTCCCTCTTTTAGACGGGGATAAGTGTTATGCGGTTTTAGATATCGACTCCGATACCAAAGATGCCTTTGATTCTACCGATGTGAAATATTTAGAAGAGATTGCTTCTCTTATCATGCAAGTGAGAATTTAAATCTCTTTACCTTATATAGAAAGAATCTCTTCATAGATTTCTTTCAATAAGAATGGAGCACAAAATTGAGGGATAGAAACATAGAAAGTTCCCTTCCCAAAATTGTGTTCCATGATTTTATAACAAGCGTAGGCCTTGTAAGGAGTTCTTCCTTCCATAACGGCTCTAGAAGCTGCCATTTTCCTATTCGTGGATTTTTCTTCATAAAGAATGAGACCTTGATTGCTTTCTATTAAGAAATCGATCTCGAGATGCTTTTCACTATTGGCAAAATAATAGAGAGGGAAACCCGCTTTTTTGATGAAGATAGCGGCTAAATTTTCGTATAAAGCCCCTTTTCTAGATTCTAATTGATCATTGAGAAAGTCTCTTAGCACCGATAAAGGGTACATAGCCATCAATATACCCATATCGGAAATAAAAGCTTTAAAGTAAGATTCCTCCACATTTAATTCTAAAGGTCTTTCCAATGCTTTTACATTAAAGCATCTTAAGACAAGACCGGCTTTTTCTAGCCACTCAAAAGCTTCTTTAAATTCAGTAGCTCTTCCCCCTTTTTTAATCTCTGAGTATTTAAATTTGTTTACGTCCTGTTCTCTTGCTAATTGCTTAGGAATCGAATCGAAAATCATATTCAGTTTTCCTTGAAGATGATAATCAATCTCTTCCTTTCCATCATCGCGAACAAACCTTCCAAAATCCCCTCTATAATCGATCAATAACCTCTCCAACACTCGTCTTGCTTCGAAATAATTCCTATTGGATTCTATAAAAGTAGATACCACTTCTGGAAGACCACCCACAGCAACATAATCCTTTATCATTTTTTGATAGATGCTTGCCGTATAATCATCTATCTCCTGTTTGGATTGTGTGATTTTTTTCAATTCTTCTGTTTGAGCAGCAGAAAACCCGCAAGCCCATAAGAATTCTTCAAAATCAAGACTTGTCATCGTTAAATATTCTTCGTAACCAGTAGGAATACTTACTCTATTCTTTCTTCTATAATTTATCACACCCAAAAGAGAACCTGTGGCAATAACATCATATCTTCCATCTAAAGCAAAACTTTTCAACGATGTTCTCGCTAAAGGGCAATCCCCTATCTCCTCAAAGATAAGCACGGTCCCTTCTATATCAAAGCTTTTATCTAAAAAATATAATTGCGCTTTTCGAATAATGGTATCCACATCTAAATCGCCTTTGAAAATATTCGCGAGTTCCTTGTTATATCGAAAATCAAATGTGACAACATTCTTGTAATTTTCCTTGGCAAATTTGTTCACGATATAACTTTTCCCAACTTGTCTTAAGCCTTCTACAATAATAGGTTTATGGTTTTTCCTTTCCTTCCATTTTAGAAGGTAATCATATGCTTTTCTTTTGATTTCCATAGGGTACCTCTTTTACTTTTATCGCACCCTTATCTTATGATAATCTTCGTAAAATGTCAATTCTTACATTTTTTGACTTCGTAAAATGTATTTTTTTACACAATACGAAGTTTTTGATATTTTTAGACCATCAAAAAAGTGAACCTCCTTCCTACATTTAAAGAGGTCCACTTTCCATTTATTGAGTTCGTTTTATCGTTTGAATAGATTGAAGCCAACTAGTCCTAAAGCAGAAAGAACACCGCTTGCAATACAAGTGATTAAAAGAATCGTCTTGAGATTTTCAAAGAGAGGAATCATGGTCAAAGAGACCCAAAAAACAGAGAAGAAAAGGATGGTGAAGAGCGAGAGAAGAGTCAACTTTGCATTCGAAGATTTCGAATGAGATTTTTCTAAAGATGTTTTAGGCATTTCCTTTTTCCTCCGTTACATCGCCTTATAGAAGAAGGCAAAGAACAATAGAACGGCAAAGACCGCAATCTGACAAAGAAGAGAGAAATAGATGGTGATAGAGAAATAGATCTTATCTGTCTTATGATGGGCGACAAGCCTTCCTATAAGAGAACCGATCGCTCCATTTAATACCGTGAGACAAAGAAGGGTTTTCTCCTTCGTTCTCTCTCCTCCTCTTTGAGCTTTCTTTTTATCTGAAAGAAAAGCAACGAAAGAGAACAAAGACATCAATACGATGAGAGCGCTGTAGATGACAAATACAATTTGTTGAAACGTCAAATTCATATTTTCGCTCCTTTAATTATCGCTTCTTGCGAAAGCGTTCTTCATGTGAAGAGAAGTTTCATAAAGAACTTTATTCAAGACTTTATCGGTCTCTTCTTTTGCCATATCAGCAATCTTTTGATTGATTTTATCAATCTCTTCTTGAGAGCCTTTTCCTTCCTTAAAGGAAGCTTCCAATTCGTTGATATATTGATAGGATTGATTTGCAACAGCATTCTGATATCTCTCGATATGAATCGAATTGAAGTTGAAGTGAGCATCGCTTAAAGCGGCGATGAGACGATTGGCCCAATAGAAGTTATTCGTGTCCACTTTCATGGTGGTATTAGAATAATATTCCGGGATGATCTCTGTGTTGGTAAAGACAGGGACAAAGGCGTTATAAACATTGCTAGAGAATGCGATCCATTCGATGGCGGAGATTCTTTCATCCACATCCCCTCGGATTTGAGTGCAGGCTAAGAAGGAAGTGCGGTTGACACCGATACAACGGTATTTTCCTTTTTCCGGGTTATCTCTTCCATAGGGATCATAAGGAGTTCCTTGATAATGAGAAGAGAGTAAATATTTGACATCTTCTACCGCAATCTTTCTCTCAGGAAGCAAGGAGAAAGGAATGTCATTATCTTCAGGAGAAAAGTCTCTGTTTTCTCCTTCCCAACGAAGAGAGCGAGGGCAAAGATATCTTCCCATGAACCAAGCTCTAGGGGTGTTATAGACATGATCAGAATCCGTGTGACTTCCAAAAGAGAGTCTGGGATTGAATTCATCTTCGCAATCATGTTGTAAATTGAGATGATATTTTTCCACGAATTCTTTCAAATCTTTGGAGCAGAGATTTTCTTTTCCTTCTCCATAAGCATCTTCAAAATCAAAATGATCTAATCCGAATTGATTAGGCATGATGACCACTTGATCATCGGGAACTCTCTTGGCGATATAGTGGTGTCCACCGATGGTTTCAAGCCACCATATCTCATCCTTATCCTGGAAGGCGATGCCATTAGATTCATAAGTTCCATAGGTTTCAAGCAATTGACCTAAACGTAAGACACCTTCTCTTGCGGAATGGATATAAGGAAGAACAAGAACGACAAAATCTTCTTCTCCGATACCACCCTTATATTTCTTCTTTTCTTCATCATAAGCGATGAGAGGATCTGCTCCTAATACTCTTTCATTAGAAGTGATGGTTTCGGTAGCAGACATGGCAACATTTTTAGAATTGATGCCAGCGGCTGCCCAAATTCCTTCTTTTAAATCCACATTTGGCATCGCGGTATAAGGAAGAGGATCTAAAGGAAGAGGGATCTCATTATCCGAGAGTGCGCTCTTATATATTTTCATCTGTTGCTCGCTTTTGACAAGCACCATCTTTTTGACATGAAAAACTCCAGAAGGGGAATCATCATTTCTAGCGACTAATGTAGAGCCATCATTGCTCGCTTTTTTACCGACTAAAATTGTTGTGCAAGGCATAGTGTTACCTCCTAAACAATATTGTAGTGATTTTAACCTTTGATTTCAGTAAAAAAGAACACTTTAAACTCGAAAAAAGTCTACTATTTTTATCCATCTACTCACAAAACATAAAAATATTTATTTAATACTGAAAAAACGATGGGTAAAAATGCGATAATATTAAAAACCAACATGGTAAAAAGCTTTTGCTTGTAAAACAATTTAACCATATGAATCAATTGGAGGAATACTTATGGAAATCAGAATCAAACACGAAGATGCATTCATCATCGAATTCGTTGGAAGATTAGACACAGTCACTTCCTTAGAATTACAAAAAGCATTAGATCAAGAAGAAGTCAAAGAAAATTTGGTTATCTTTGATATGAAAGAAACCGAATATATCTCTTCTGCGGGATTGCGTCTTCTTCTTTCTTTAAAGAAGAATCTCACCAAGCAAGGTAAAGCTTTAGAGATTCACAATGTGAATGATATCTGCAAAGAAGTATTTAAAGTAACAGGATTTGTCAATGTTTTGACGATTAAATAACACATGAAAATCCGCTTCCCGATCATCCTCAAAATCGCTTTGCTCGGACTTCTTGTCACCTCATTAGGTTCAGGGGTTGCCCTGACCATCTCCACTCTAAACCAGAACAAAAGAAGTGAAGAGACACTTATCGAAAACATCGATAAGTCTCTTTATAGTGTCGATTATATGTTTGAAGAAGGAGATAATAGCCAAGATTTGCTAGCGGGTTTAAAAAATGTCAAAGATTATATTAAAACGGTCTATTCTAACCCCGATATCAAAGAGAAAACATTAAAAGATTTCTCTTCCTTTGAAGAATACGAAAAGTATTTTCAAGAAAGAGACTCTTGGGTGTTTCCTCCGCCTGGTGCGATGATCGCCTCTCCGGCTTATCTGGAATTTAGAAAGAATTTCAAAGAAATATCACACATCTTATTAGAAGCACATCTCTCTAGTGGAGCAAGAGCTGCTTATCTCTGTTATGAAGAAGATGATGGAGATAAGAAACGTCTCATTTTCATGGGCGATTCTCGAATCACTTATACCGAAAGAGAAGAAGGATCTTTTTATCATTTGCCTGGTTCTCACTATGACCTCAAACCACAAGATATCATCATCGACGAAAAGAATGAACTTTACCAAGGATACAAGATCAATTCCTATCTAACGAGATTCATTGAATTAACAGAGACATTAGAGGATGGAACCGAAGCCCCTGTTGCCTCTTTGTTCTTAGAATATGACCGTAAAGAGATTCAAAAGAGAAGTATGGATATTCTCTTTTCCGAATTGATTATCTTAGGTTCAGTCATGGTGGTCGTCATCATGCTTTACATGTTGATTGCTTACTTCACCATCACCAAGAATTTGAAAAAACTCACCGTAGCTACCGATAGCATTTCCCACGAATTAAAACAAGCCAACAACATCACTCCTAAGAAACTCGAATTCCGTTCTCACGATGAAATTGCTTCTCTTGCTTCTTCCTTTGAAGTTATGGAAGAAGAAATTGTCAACTATGTCAACATCATCAAGAAAGAAGCGAAAGAAAATGAAAGAAGAGAAGCGGAACTAGAAGTCGCTTCTAACATCCAGTTAAGCGCTCTTCCTGCGAGCTCTTACCTCGATGAGAATGTAGAATTGAAAGCTTTCATCAAACCAGCAAAGGTGGTCGGTGGTGACTTCTATGATTACTTCTATCACGATGATAAGTTCTTCCTCATAATTGCTGATGTCTCTGGTAAAGGCGTTCCCGCTGCTCTCTTCATGATGAAAGCAAAACAACTCCTCAAAGCTAAGATCACTTCTGAATCTTCCTTTAGAAAAGCAATAGCGGAAGTCAATAATGAGTTAGCTCTCAACAATGAATCCTCTCTCTTTGTCACTTCCTTCATCGCAAGAATCGACTTTGAAAAAGAAGAGATTTGCTACATCAATGCGGGACATGAAAAGCCTTATATCCTCCACAATGGAGAAGTCATCAAAGTGGATGGCACCGCAAACTTTGTCTTAGGCGGTATGGAAGATATCGAATTTGAAGAAGAGACCATAAAATTCGAAAAAGGAGATACACTCCTTCTCTTTACCGATGGTCTCAATGAATCCATCAATTCCAAACAGGAAGAATTCTCTTATGAAAGAGTAGAAAACACCTTCAAAGAGGGCAAAGATCTCTCTTTGGAAGAAAAGATTCACCTCTTCCAGCAGAGATTACAAGAATTCGTCCAAAACGAAGAACAATTCGATGATATCACTATCGTCACTCTCAAGAGAGAAGATAGCACTCTCTCCTTAAGATATCGAAACAAGGATTATCAAATCATCGAAGATTGCGTCAATAAATTCCAAGAAGCCTTCCCTAATTTGGAAGAAGAAAAGAAATCAAAAGTAGGCATCGCATTAGACGAACTCTTAAACAACATCATCTCCTATGATGAGAGTGAACAACTAGAAATCGATATCACCTTCACAAAACTTCAAGACGATATGAAAGTCACCATCAGTCACAACGGTCAAGACTTCAACCCCTTCAACCAAGACAACGAAGTAAAAGTTCTCCAAGGCAATGAAGACTTAGAATCCTTGAATCCTGGCGGATACGGTGTCTTCTTAGTGCAGACTCTCAGCAAGAGTCAAGCCTACACTTACATCAAAGACCACGCCACCATCACTTTGATTTTCTAACAACAATAAAATAGCTCCTTCGAGGAAGCTAGATAAAATAAGACAATAAGTATTATGCTTTAATTATCAAATTACAGTAAATATTAATATGATCAGCAATGAAAATACTTAGATATTAAAATCATCGGAACAAAATTCAAAAATCTATCGGAATGAAATTGACAAATGTTTCGGAATATAATAAACTTTATTTAGGTGATAATTGTGAAATTAGCAAATTATAAAGATCGAATAATTGATAAAAAAATAGACTTATATTTAGAAACATTTGGAGCAATTCTTATTGAGGGCCCTAAATGGTGCGGTAAAACTTGGACAAGTATGTATCATTCTAATAGCGAATTTTTACTGGCAAATCCAAATGGTAATTTTAATAATAAGAAATTGGCTCAATTAAATCCTGATTTGATACTTGATGGTATTTCTCCTCGTTTAATTGATGAGTGGCAAGAAGTACCAATGGTTTGGGATGCAGTTAGGGGCAGAGTCGATGCTAATCCCAACAAGGGCTTGTTTATTTTAACTGGTTCAGCTTCAGTAAACAAAAATGATTATATTCATTCTGGAACTGGAAGAATAGCTCATCTTAGGATGAGACCAATGTCGCTATTTGAATCTAAAAAATCTGACGGAAAAATTTCTTTAGAAGACATTTGCTACAATAGGGCGTGCGATGTTTTTACAGGCGAAATTAATTTAGAAACGTTAATTAAATATATTCTTGTTGGTGGGTGGCCTTCAATTAATGATCTATCAGAAAATAAAGGTATGCTCATTTCCAAAGAATATATAAAATCTGTTTTAAATGAAGATATATATAAAACCGATAATATAAAAAGAGATACTCATAAGGTTGAATTACTATTAAAATCACTTGCTAGAAATGAAGCGACGACAGTAACAAATAAGACTTTGAAAAATGATATTAAAGAGAAGGATTTTGATGATATTAACATAGATACAATAACGGATTATTTAAATTTATTTAACAAGTTATATTTGATTGAAAATATTCCTCCTTTTTCAAGCAATATAAGATCATCACTTAGATTAAAGCAAAGTGAAAAAAGACATTTTGTAGATCCTTCATTAGCGTGTGCATTGCTTAATTTATCGAAACAAAAGCTTCTAGATGATTTAAATTTACTTGGTTTTTTATTTGAGTCTATGGTTGAAAGGGATTTACTTACTTATGTTGAAGCTTTTGATGCAAAATTGTATCATTATCAAGATTATAAAAATAATGAAATTGATGCGATTATAGAATTGCAGGATGGTTCATGGTGTGGAGTAGAAATAAAACTAGGAGCAAACCAAATTGAAGAAGCTGCAAATAATTTAGTAAAAATCAATAATGAAATAATTCAAGAAGGTGGAAAAGCCGCAAGAAGTTTATGCGTAATTTGTGGTTTGACAAATGCTGCATATAGAAGAAATGATAATGTTTATGTTGTGCCAATTACTTCGTTAAAAGATTAATAAAGTATATGTATAAAACAAGTATTAATCTTATAGTACATAACTTGTTTCTAAGTCTTTAACGAGAAATTTATGCATCCAAGATAACATCTAAGGTGCTTTCTTCATATCATCCTTATCTAGCCTCTTCATTCGGGAGCTATTTATTTTGTTCTCGTTGGAGTCGGAAAGCGACGGAAGATTTTAAATATTTTAGGTATTCTTTATCGTCGCACATCTCTTTTCCTTCACAATCGCTAAGCTTTGCTACCGGGCGAGAATTGACATATTGTAATTTGATGACAATGTTGAGAGGTTCTTCATCCGTATCGTTAGAAACGAAGGTTCCAATACCGAAAGAAACTTTGATTCTATCCGAGAAAGTGTTATATAAATCCTGAGCTTTATCAAAGTTGAGAGAATCGCTGAATAACAACACTTTATTCTTGTAATAGATATGATATTTCTCATAGTGTTGGATCATCTTCTCGCCCCAGAGATAAGGGTCTCCAGAATCATGTCTAACCCCGGTGTAGTTATTGACCATAGAGCGGTCAAAATCCAGTAAGAAGAGATCGGTGGTGATGGTATCGGTTAAGGCGGTACCATTATCTCCTTTATATTCTTCATACCAGTCTTGCATGGCATAGTGGTTGGTATACGCTAAAGGAATGGTATCGATTCCTTGATACATCTGGACATATTCGTGGGCGTAGGTTCCAATCGGAGTGAGATGATATTTCATTGCGAAATACACATTAGAAGTTCCCACCATGTTCTCCGTCTCCTTTTGGAAGCGAGAAATCACTTCTTCTTGCCACTCTTTAGAGAGTCTGCGTCTACTTCCAAATTCAGCGAATTTAAAGGTATATTTTCCTTCTTGGAAAGCTTTGATCTTGGCTTCTAATCTTTTTCTTGCCTGTTTCTTTAATTCTTCATAATCGTATTGGAAACGGAAATAGACTTCATTGACAATCTCTAATAGATAGATTTCAAATTGCATCGCAGAGAAGAGAGGGCCTTTGATAGAGATATGGAGTTCTCCTTTGTCATCTAAAGAGGTGGTTACATAATCTCTGATTGGATGATATAGTCTTAAAAATTGGATGTAATCTTCTTTTAAAAAGCGAATAGAACGAAGATAATCGTAAGCGTAACTAAATATGCGTACCAAAAAAACGAGCCATAACCTATATAATGAAATAGGCGTGAGCTCGCTTTTTTAGTCGCTGAACTTATTGGCAATATGTTCTTTGACTCTTTCTTTGATGCCATCAGCCCAGGGAAG
>JAFUFH010000065.1 GCA_017470005.1 Bacilli bacterium
ACTGAATAATATTCTCTTTTAGATTATCGCTTGTAGTAGCAACATAATAGGATGGAGACCAAATATGTCCATCCCATAATTGTTTAGAAATCACATCGCGATGTTTGGCATTTAATAATCTTGCAGAAACACCCTTTAATGTTTTCATCACAATAGGGATGCTATCTTGTGGGGATAAACCAATCAGTAAATGAACATGATCTAAATCTGTATGGATTTCGACAAGTTCATAATTGTTGTTTTTGCAAAGATCCGTAATGATTTTAATAAAGTCCTCTTTGATATCATCTTTTAAAATAGGCTTACGATATTTGACACACCAAATGATGTGGAAATATAAATCATAGAAATAACCTCTGCCAGATTTCATAATGGATACCACCTATGGATATTATAGCAGACATATGGAAGGGTAAAAAGGGATTTTATATCTTTGATATAAACTTGATAATAATTACTGACATATGCAGCAATAAGACAAAAAAAGATTAACAGAAAATTAACAGACAATATGTGCATAACAAAAGAAACACTAACTCTTGTATGAATACAAAGACTGCGTGTTTCATGGTTCAAATCGTGGTTGGAGAGGTTTTATCATTCTCTGAGTGTATTTGTATCAAAAATTCAGCCGTCCATAGTTGCGGCTTTTTGTGACACATTTGTGGCAATGGCTATGATATGATAAAGACGACAAAGGAGATTTTTAAATATGGGGAAAGAATTATTAAAGGGATTAACGGAAGAACAAATCGCCAAAGTTAAAGCGTGCAAAAATCATGAAGAATTACTAGAGCTTGCCAAAAAAGAAGGTGTTTCATTAACGGAAGAACAATTAGCGGTTGTCAGTGGCGGAGGCGCTTGTAGCATGATTTCCGATGGCCTAGATTACATAAATCCATTTGATTGCCCAAGATGTGGTAGTAACGATGTCAAAGAAAAAAATGGTCGATATACCTGCAAAAGCTGTAACTATAAATGGAAAAATCAATCGTAATAATAATTTTAGAAAGTCGAGTATAACCGAGCAATGCTCGGTTTTTTAGTTTTGGCGCAAAGCACGCTCTTTTGATATAATGAATCAGCGATATGACTTATTTTATTTTTACTCTTTGGTTCTTGTTAGCGGCAGCGATTGTTATCGTAGTTAGGTTTTTCATTCGAAAATTCCAACCAAAATGGTGGTATGATCTGATTCTTTTTGTCTCAGAATTGATACTTGCTATTGTGATTGCCTTTTTATCGATGGCAACCGATATCAGTATTACTCGATTCGGATCTTTCCTCTTTGCCATGTATATCGCTTTGTTTGGGGATTCCTTTGCCCATCTGGTGTTTATCTTTATTGATCTATTTGGTAAAAAGATTAAGCGATTCTTCCTTCTTACTATCATCAGCAACTTCCTTGCTGTTTCCTTCATGGTCTTTGGAATGGTGAATATGTCTATTGTCACTCCGAAATATCTTCAATATTCTTCTTCAAAACTTACAAATTCTTATAAAGTTGCTTTTGTCAGTGATCTCCATGTTGGAATGGCTCAAACTATCGAGAGATCTATACAGACCATTAGAGATATAAAACAACAGCAACCGGATTTCACCATCATCGGTGGAGATCTTGCGGACGAATATACGACCATGGAAGATATGAAGACAGTGGTCAAAGAATTTAAAGACTTTACTACCCCTGTTTATTTTATCCACGGTAATCATGAATTATTTTCTCATGTAACCATCACTGATTTAGAAGAGGAACTTGAGAGTAACGGTGTAGAGATTATCATAGATGAGTTTGTAAAGCTTTCTTCTGATTTGACTTTATTAGGAAGAGAAGATTTACTCTCACCAAATCGTAAGACAAAAGAGGAATTAGTAAATCCATATCCTTCTACTTATTTATTATGTGCGGACCATCAACCAAGGGATTTTGCAAATAATTGCTCTATCGGTGTTGATCTACAACTCTCTGGACATACTCATGCAGGACAACTTTTCCCTAATCAAATGATATATAGTTTAGGAACATATTCTTATGGAGAATATCGTTATAATCAATCTTTTATGCATGTTTCTAGCGGAGCTTCTGGCTGGCAAAACCCCATTAGAACAGAAGTAGGTTGTCAATTCGAAGTCATTACTTTAAGTCCTGCAAACTAGAATTTAAACGAAAGAGAAACTTGATACCGTTTTTGTGACACATTTGTGACAAATGGTATGGTAATATAGTGATAGCAAAGGAGAGCTGTGATATGAAAAAAGAATTATTGAATGGTTTAACTCAAGAACAAATAAAAAAGGCTTCTGCTTGCAAAAACAACAGCGAGCTTTTAGCTTTAGCTAAAGAGGAAGGTATTGAATTATCCGATGAGCAATTACAAGCGGTTGCTGGTGGTGGTGGATGCACCATCATTTCCTTTCCTAAATGTCCTAATTGTGGCAGTGTTTGGATTCTTCAAGTTGGTGGCAAATGGAAATGTCTTTCTTGCGATGAGAAATTCCGCAAACCTAAATAATGAAATGAACAAGCTACCTTCGGGTAGCTTTTTAAGTGCGATATGTGTTATAAAATGAAGGAATCATTTATGATGAAAAACATATTAACCATACAGAATAGAGAAGAATTTCGGATGTGGCTTTCTCAAAATTGCCAAAGCGAAAAAGAATGTTATGTACAAGTGAAAAGGATCAAACCAGATGGCATCACTTTCACATATCTAGACGCCGTGGAGGAAGCTCTTTGTTTTGGTTGGATTGATAGCATTTATAAAAAGATAGATGGGATACATTATCAACGCTTTTCCCCTAGGAAGAAAAAAAGCCCCTGGTCAGAATTAAACAAAGCGAGAGCAAGACGTCTCATCGCTTTAGGATGGATGACTCCCGAGGGAGAAAAAGTGTTACCTAAAGATAAGTATCACGAGGATAAAGATGTAGTCTTTGCTTTAAAGAAAGCGCGTGTTTATACGAAATTTAAGGCATTTCCACCTTTATATCAAAGAGTGAGAATGTACAATGTAGCTTTCTATAAAAATAGAGATGAGAAAACCTATCAAGCTGCTTTAAAACATCTCATTGAAAAGACAAAGAATAATGAGATGTTTGGTGAATGGAATGACTATGGAAGGTTAAGCTAAAGGAGATATTTATGGTAAGAATAAAACGATATTGTGGCCGTTATCTTTATGAGATTGAGAATGGAAAGATCCGTGAATATTGTGGCGGTTATCTTTATGAGTTAAGAGGGAATATTATTTATCGCTATGTAGGAAGACCTTTATTTGAGATCTCCGGGAATCAAATTAAAGAATATTGTGGAAAATATTTATTAGAACTAGATAGAGGTCGTGTCAAACGATATTGTGGAAACTATATCATAGAAATCTCTGGAAACCGTATCAAAGAATACTGTGGCTCTTATCTTTATGAAATTGAAGGAAATTTAAGCCAAGACGAGTTGATGATGCTGATTGCCATATTATTTGCATAGAAAAAGGACCCGAAGGTCCTTTATTTTGCTTGGATTTCTTTGACGATATATCCGGAATCTAAGAAGGCAGAACGAATGTCTTCCTCACTTAGTTCTTGTGGGCTTCTTACTAAGGTAGTCCCTTTTCTCGCGCTAGATTTCACTTTTTTGAGGAAAGGGAATCTCTTGTAAAGAAGGTTGTTGACATGTGCTTCACACATCCCGCACATCATCCCATCTACCGATAAGATATATTCGAAATAGTCTTTTTTCATGTTATTTCTTCTTCGGATATACTTTGCGATACTCTTTCAACAAGTTTCTAGAGCGGCAAGCAGCGCATTCTCCTGTGGGGAGATGATGCTTTTTGCGATAGATGTGATTGCCAATTAAGGCAGCAAAGAAGATGGCGACAGCAAGAATAACAAGAATCTCTAACCAAGGAGAAGTGTTCATAATTAAGCCTCCACAACAGGGTGTTTCTTGTTGTATCTAGAGATGAAGAAGATACCACAAGCGGCGCAAGCAGCGATTCCCACAAAGGTAGGAATAGCCCAGGCAAGAGTGTCAAGGGAGAACATGGATAAGAAGACGTAGATGGTGGCACTACCGACATAGCTAGCAGCTAACCAGAATAAGATTGTCCACTTGAATTGTCCCTTAGGAAGTTCCGCTTTAGCGGTAGCGCAAGCGGCAAAGCAAGGAATGGTGAGCATGTTGAAGGCGATGAAGGAGATACAACCTTGCCATGTGATGCCAGTAGCAAGAATCATTTGAGTAGCGGCTTGGACACCGTCTTCGTCTGCTTCAATGGCAGCTAAGACGGCGGGATCGGAGACGACGATAGCGGCGAGAGCAGCAAAGGTGGCGATGACGTTTTCTTTGGCGATCAAGCCAGTGACAGCAGCCACAGCGAAGACGAAACCGAAACTAGTGAGTTGAGAACCGAATCCTAAAGGAGTGAAGAGAGGTTGGATGAGTTGACCCAATCCTGCTAAGATAGAATTGGACATATCTCCGTCTAAGTATTGCCAGTTGAAGCTGAAGTTAGACAAGAACCAAATGACAATGGTAGAAGCTAAGATGATAGTGAAGGCCTTCTTGACAAAGTGTTTTGCTTTGTCCCAAAGGTGAATCATCAAAGATTTGAATTGAGGAGCATGGTACTCAGGGAGTTCCATGATGAAGGGAGCGGCAGCACCTCTTTGTGTGGTGTGTCTCATCAATAAGACACAACAGATGGCTGCGACAATACCCACCAAATACATAGAGTAAGTGATCAAATCGACATTGCCGATGTTGAAGGCTTCTAAGATACCGCCAGAGATGGCGACAAGAATAGGCAACTTTGCACCGCAAGAGAAGAATGGAATGACACGAATGGTAGCAGTTCTCTCTTTATCGTCCGCTAAGGTACGAGTGTTGATCATAGCGGGAACAGAGCAACCAAAGCCCATGATCATCGGGATGAAGGCTCTGCCGGAGAGACCGAATTTACGGAACATACGATCCAAGATGAAGGCGACACGAGCCATGTAACCAGTGTCTTCCATGATGGAGAAGAATAAGAAGAGAACTAAGATTTGAGGTAAGAATCCTAAGATGGCGAATAATCCAGAGAGGACACCGTCGCATAAGAATCCAGTGAACCAATGTCCAACGCCTAACGCGCCTTCTAGTCCACCTCTTACCGCATCGATGATAGCGGAGAAGGACATGTCGAAGAAGTTGAAGAGAATGACACCAGGAGAATTGATACCTGCGTCTGTCCAGAAGAGACCCTCATAGATGGTTCCTTCTAAGCTAGGAGCGACACCATTGGCTTCAAAGATGCCTCCTAAGTAGAATAAGTTTTCAGAGAAGGTGAAGTGGAAGACTAAGAACATGATGGCGGCAAAGATCAATAAGCCGAACACTCTGTGAGTGAGAACTTTATCAATCTTATCGGATTTGCTCATCTTAGGACCACCATTGTCTTTTTCTTCCTCGTCTTTTTGTTTACGAGTGATAGCGGATTGGAAGTTATCGGTGATGTAGTGATAACGGTTATCCGCGATGATGGCTTCAAAGTCACCGCCGAAGGTATCATCCTTGAAGGTTTCTTTGAATTCCTTGACCATGTTGACTAGGTCAGGATGATTTTTGGTTTCTAATTCATCATTTTCTACTAATTTGATGGCGTGGAAGAGAGGGCTCTCGACTCCTTTACCTTTGAAGGCGATGTTGACATCTCCAATCAGATGCAATAAGTCTTTATTGAAGATGACCGTTCTAGGTTCTCTAGGAGTGTTAGAGCACTCGATGGCTCTTTGCATCAAATGATCTAAATTATCTTCTTTCAATGCAGAGATAGAGACGACAGGAACACCAAGTTTGTCTTCAATGGCTTTGACATCGATGACATCTCCATTCTTTTCGAGAACGTCCATCATGTTCAAAGCGACAATGACAGGAACGCCGATCTCTAAGATTTGAGTGGTGAGATAGAGGTTTCTTTCTAAGTTTGTGGCATCAACGATATTGATGACACAATCGGGATGTTCATCTAAGATATAGTTTCTAGAGATGACTTCTTCGGGAGTGTAAGGGGAGAGAGAATAGATACCAGGTAAGTCGATGATGGAGATAGGTTCACTACCTTTTTTATAAACACCATCTTTCTTTTCTACGGTGACACCAGGCCAGTTTCCCACGTGAGCGGTGGAACCGGTAAGAGAGTTGAATAAAGTGGTTTTACCACAGTTAGGGTTACCCGCTAAAGCGAAACGTTTCATTTCTTCTTATCCTCCGTTTCTAAGAGGATCAAAGCAGCCTCTGTTTTTCTTAAGGTGAGTTCATAACCACGAATGGTCACTTCGAGGGGGTCTCCTAAAGGAGCTTTTTTACGAAGATATACTTGGGCACCCGGTGTAACTCCCATATCGAAGAGTCTTCTACGAAGAAGACCTTCACCATCTACTTTTTTGATGACACCAGATTCCCCGATTCTAAATTGATCCAAGGTTTTTAGCATAGTGTTTCCTTTCTAAGCGACAAGAATCTTACTTGCGATTTCATGATCTAACGCGAGTCTTCCGTTCTTGATTGCGACAACAACGCCGCCATTGACGCAACTTAAAACTACTAATTTGGCATTGATAAAAATACCTAAAGATTCCAAGTGTTTCTTGGTTTTCTCATCCGTGAGTACTTTCATGACTCGTACTTCCTGATGAAGTGGCGCTAACATAATCGGCATAAAGAGATTCTCCTTAAAACAACAGTTGTTTATAGTTAGTTAAGTTTAACTAACTGATAAAATTATATTCTTAAAAATGTAGATGTCAATAGGAAAAACATACAAAAATAAAATAAGTTAGTCAAAACTTACATTTGATACTTATCGTACATTATATATAAATATTAAAAGAGGCTGAGTTGCTCTGAAGTGTCAGGAGAAGAGAGCTCTACACTCCTTAAGCTATCGAAAAGATATTCCTTATTATGTAAATCTAAATAGAGATAGAAATCCTCTTTTCTAAGACATAAAGGCATTCTTGGATGATAGAAAGAAACAGTGTCATCTCCTTTTTGGGTGAGAAGAACAAAGCGATCTTTATCATATATGGCAGCAAGATATAAAAGAGGAGAGTGTACCCCTTGGAAGAGATGTTCATTGTGACGAGAATCTTCTTCAAAGAAGTAAGAGCAAGGAATCACGCAACGTCTGCTTTCAAAAGAAGGGGCAAATAGAGGCTTTTCATGAACCGTCTCTTTTCTCGCGTTGAGTTGAAACTTCTCCATCACATAAAAGCCAAAACGCATCTTTTTCAAACAAAATCTGCCACCCTCTAAAAGGATGGCATAAGTAGTATCGTTTGCAAAAATTTGTTCTTTGCTCTCATCAAAAATATCAAAAGCATCGTATTCAGATAACAGAGATTGATCTTGTTTTAACAAGGCAAAGTGTCTGCACATTAGAATCCTAATCCTCTCATGATCAAATTAGCAAAGACAAAGTAAATGACGATAGAGAAGATATCTAAGATGGTGGAGATGATGGGTTGAGACATGACGGCGGGATCTAAATGAATCTTCTTTGCTAAGACAGGCAAAGAGACACCGAGCATCTTGGCAAAAGTGATGGTGACAAGGAAGGTGAAGGAGACAAGGGCTGCGATGGAGAGATAGAAGAGATTGACATCCCCGCCATAGAAGTCTTTTAAGATAGAATTATCCGTGTTGGTCAAAGCCACCATACCGGAATACATTTCCACAAGCATCCAACCGAAGGCAAAGACAGCTAACATCAATGCGGTGAGCATAGAAGCCCTCAATTCACGGAAAGCAACTTTAAAGTAATTCTTTGTGGAGATATTTCCTAAGGCCAATTCACGAACCGTGATGGTTGCGGTTTGGTCAGAGGCGTTACCATTGGTACCCATGATGGTAGGAAGGAAGGCGGTAAGGATCGGAATCACCGCTAATGGGGCGCTCAAATAAGACATCGCCATAGAGGTGAAGGTATTCAAAATCAACAAGATGACAAGCCATACCGCATAGCTTCTCACCAATTTGAAAACATGCATCTTCAAATAAGGTTCATCGGAAGGTAAGACGGCGCTAGAGATCTGCACATCCTCGGTGGTCTCTTCTTCAGAGACATCCATGGCGTCATCGAAAGTGATGATACCAAGCATTCTCATAGAGGAGCTTGTGACAGGGATGACAGAGACATCGTATTTTCTAAAGGCTTTTAAGACGACTTCTTGGTCAGTGTTAAGAGTGACAGAGACAAAGTCGTTCTTCATGATATTCTCTAAAACCTCATCTTCATCGTTTTCTAGTAAGACATCCAAGGTGATGGTACCCACTAAAGTTCTTGTGTTATCCACGACAAAGACTTCCCAGATGGTTTCCATGTCTTTTCCAGTCTCACGAATCTTCTTTAGGGCATCGGCGACCGTATCGCTATATTTGACTTGCAAATATTCTGGAGTCATCAAGGTACCGGCGGTATCATCTTTAAAATTGAGATAAGCGGAAACTCTTGCTCTATCGGCAGGAGAAGTCGCTTTTAAGACTTTCGAAACTAAATTTGCGGGAAGCTCATCTACAAAGTCCACTAAGTCATCGGTAGACATACCATCGACGAGGTCGACCAATTCTTTTGAAGAGAAGGCGGCGACCACTTTTTCTTTGGTTTCTTGTTCTAGATAGGCGAAGACTTCGGCGCTTTCATCGCTGTGGACAGACTTAAAGAAGAACAGTAAATCCTCACTGTCCAATTCTTCTAAGGCCTTGGCAATGTTGACAGGGTCATAAGAGGAGACAGTGTAATTGAGAATGGATGTGTTGCGATTGGCGATGATAGCATGCATCGTCTCAGAGGAAATCGCATGGTTGACTTTTCCCTTGATGGAAGAGTCTGCTTCAATTTCATCCACTTCTTCGATAGGGTTTACAGAATTCTTTTCTTCCATTTCCTACCTCCTAGATGACAAGAGTACCCGGTGCGATGAAATCGATGAGAGCTGTCGCGATAGAGAAGTAAAGAAGGAGGGTGACAATATCCATCAAAGAAGTCATCAAAGGGCCAGACATGACGGCTGGGTCAATATGAATCGCCTTTGCTACAATTGGAAGGATAGAAGCAAAGAACTTTGAGAACATGATACCGAATAATAACGAGATAGAAGCGATGGAAGCAATAGAGAGATAAATCGCTTGCAAACTACCACCAAACTTTGCAATCATCTCAGAGTTGTTAGCAATACTTTCTGTATTTAAAATAGGAGTGTTGAGTTCAACCATGACCCAACCAAAGTTAAATAAAGCCACGATAATACCCGTGATGAAACCCGTCAGCAATTCTTTTCCGAAGACTTTGAAGTAATCTTTCTTGGTAATCTCTCCTGTAGTCAGGGCACGGATGACCATGGAAGTGGTCTGAGAGGAAGAGTTACCCACAGAGTCATTCAAAGCAGGGATGAAGGAAAGAAGGATAGGAAGCGTGAGAAGAGCGGCTTCAAAACGAGAGATGATGATACCGGTGAAGGTGTTGATGACAAGCAAGATGACAAGCCAAATGACATAGGAAAGAGAAATCTTATAAATCTTACTTTCCATGTAAGGCGTGTCGGTGGAGACAACGGCGGCTTGTTTTAAGATATCTTCGGTGTTGGCTTCTTCTAAGACATCCATGACATCATCGAATGTGACGATACCCAACATCTCTCCTTTAGAAGAGACGACAGGTAAGACCGGGATATCGTATTCCTTACAGATCGGGATGGCGCTTTCTTTGTCGGCGATAGGAGAGATGTAAGCGAAGTCTTTGGTCATAACTTCTTCGATGCGGTCATCCTCATCCTCAAACATCAAATCCTCTAATCTTTCCGTTCCTAAAAGCTTGTTGGTGTGATCAACGATGAAGATGGTACGAACGGTTTCTAATCTGCTACCAATCTGTTTGATCTTTTTAAAGACATCGCGGATGGTGGTACCAGAAATGACCGATAAGTATTCGGTGGTCATGATAGAACCGACAGTATCATCGGAATATTTGGATAATCCTTCGATGATGGTGACACGTTTCTTAGGAAGATAAGAGAGAATCTTATTTCTGGTGATTTTGGTGACTTCATCTAAAAAGTCCGCAAGGTCATCGTTAGAGACGTTACTTAAGACAGCCATCAATTGTTTCTTAGAGAGATTATCAATCAAGGCTTGTCTTTCATCGACTTGAAGGTAGGAGAAGATTTCACCCAATTTGTCATAATCGCTCTCACACATGGAATAGAAGAGAACGATTTCATTATCGCTTAAAGGAATCAGAGCATCCGAAAGAACAACGGCAGAATTCTCTTCAAACATTTCATCGACAAGCGGTTTATCATGGGTGATTAACGCTTGGTGTAGTTTGGAAGGAAGAATGGGCTCATTGATAGCTACTTCCTCTTCTTCGTTGTGTTCTTTTGCGGTGAGATCGACACTTTCAAGACGCATGGTTTCGTCTCTCGTGTCATTTCTATCACTGTAACTCATGCTTTAAATCTCTTTGTAAATCATCTCTTTCAATTCCTCAACAGAATGAGCGACTCGATTCGGATTGAGTTGTTCTAATGCCTTTTTCTCTTCTTCTTTCTTATGACAATAAGCGGCGGAGAGAATTGAGACACCTAATTCTTGCATATTTTGAATATCGGAGACGGTATCTCCAATATATAAGATTTCTTCTTTGTCGACTTGATAATCGTCTATGACATTCTGGATGTTTTCTTTTTTAAACACACCATCATCAGAGCCTGCATAACATTTGGCAAAATATTTGTCATAGCCTAATTTTTCTAAAGAGATATCTAAGGTTTCTCTACTTCTTCCTGTGATGAGAAGAAGAAGCAAATCTTGCTTTTTCGAAAGCTCTTCTAATAAGGAAGACATTCCCTTGAGGGAGAAGAGGAGAGAATCTTGTAAGGTGACATATTCTTCTAAGAAGTAAATCCAAGCTTCCGGCATCACGTCTTCATCATTGATGATGTGATCTAAAATACCTTTTTCGGTAGGTCCGAAATAGTTTTCTAGATTTCCTTCATTCACTTCGGGATGACCATATTCATGAAGAGTATCAATCATCGCTTTAAATTCTAACGGCATAGAATCGACTAATGTGCCATCAAAATCAAAAATCAAAACGTGTTTTGCCATAGATGACTCCCTTATTGAGACAAGTTTATTATAGTGGATAGAAAAGGTTTTCCGTTAGGAAAAAAAGAGAAAACTTATCAAAAAAATATCAGCTTAACTCCACCTTTCCGGTATACAAATCGTAATAGGCGCCTTTCAGAGCAAGCAATTCTTGTTGTGTACCTCTTTCGATGATACTTCCGTGTTGCAAAACGATGATTTCATCGGAATCTTTGATGGTGGAAAGGCGGTGTGCAATCACGATGACACTTCTCTGTTTCATCAGTTTCTTCAAGCCTTGTTGAATCAAAAGTTCGCTTCTTGTATCGATATTGCTAGTGGCTTCATCTAGAATCAAAACAGGAGGTTGATTCAAGGTGGCTCTGGTGAGACCTAACAACTGTCTTTGACCTTCTGAAAGGTTAGAGCCATCATCGTAAAGAATGGTGTCGTATCCTTTTGGAGAACGAGAGATGAAGGAATCGGCTTGTGAAGATTTGGCCGCTTCTTGGATCTCTTCTCTTGTAGAATGTCTTCTCACATAAGAGATATTATCCGCGATGCTTCCTGTGAATAGATGGGTGTCTTGTGTGACCATAGAAATCGCTCTTCTCAAAGATTCTAATTGAATGTCTTCAATCGGGAATCCATCGTAAGTGATGACACCTTCATCGATAGGATAGAAACGAGCAAGAAGAGAGATGATGGTAGTCTTACCCGCACCAGTAGATCCCACAAATGCGACTTTCTTACCAGGACTTACGGTGAAAGTGATTCCTTTTAAGATTTCATTTCCTTTGACATAAGAGAAGTGAACATTCTCAAAATGAATGACACCTTCCACTTTTCTTTCTTTGAGGATACCATCCTCCTCATATTGCCAGACATAACGAGAAGAGAAATCTTTCTCATCGTTCTTTTTGACCAATTTCACTTTTCCTTCATCGACTTCTTCTTTGCTATCTAAGAATTGGAAGATTCTTTCAGCACCTGCGGAAGCGGAAAGGATATTGTTTAAATGCATGGTGAAATAGTTGAAAGGTTGACACGCATTTCTCGTAAAGACGAGATAAGACTGTAATCCACCAAAGGTGAGAGCACCCGCCCATCCAGTGGCTAAAGCGATGACACCAGCCACACTAGAGACAGAGAAATTGAAGTAAGAGAGAGAAACAAAGAAGGGAATATTGACTTGTGTGTGGAAGAAAGCGTGGGTAGCCGCACTTCTCCAACTTTCATTGTATTGAATAAATTTTTGATAACTCTTTTCTTCGTGATGGAAGGCTTTGATGACTTTGATACCTTCGATATCCTCTTCTACAACAGAGTTGACTTTTGCTAGTTCTTTCTGCTGTTGACGGAAATATTTTCGACTCACTCTCGCATTGCTAAAAAGGAAGACAAACATGATGATAATGAAGATGAAAACAATCATAGAGAGAGGGATATTGATCAAGAAGAGACACACAATCGTTCCAATCATGTTGGTCAGAGATAAGACGATATTGGCAAAGGAATCATTTAAGGCATTCACTAGGGCATCGACATCATTGGTAAAGAGAGACATGATTTCTCCATTGGTGTGGGTGTCAAAGTAAGAGATGGGTAGAGATTGCATCTTTGCCATCAATTCACTTCGTATCTTATATAAGACTTTTTGCGTCAAATAGACCATCACTTCATTGTGGAAGAGAGCGCAGAAGACACCGCCCGCATAAATAGAAGCGATGACAAAGATATCTTTAAGTAATGACTTCATTCCCTCTTCAAAAGGCAAAGAAGCTTGAACATTGGCTAAGATATGGTCTGTGACTCCTCCAGAGAACAGCGTGCCAAAGATGTTGGCTAAGCCTGTTAACATAGCGGTGAAGAGAGCAAGGAATAGGAGAATTCTCTTTCCTTTGAAATAAGAAAGGATCCTCAGCAAAGTTTTGCTCAAATTAGCGGGGCGTGCACTTTTCATTGTAGTCCCTCCATTTGAACTCTATGGATATCTTGATAAATATCATCATTTTCTAAAAGATATTCGGAAGTTCCGATATTGTTCACTTTCCCATCTTTTAAGACGATGATTTTATCCGCGTCTTCCATCGTGGAAACCTTTTGGGAGATGATGATTTTGGTGGTATTGGGTAATTGTTCTCTCAAATTCTTTTTCAATTGTGCTTCCGTGATGCGATCAAGTGCGGAGAAAGAATCATCTAGGATCAAAATCTTCGGTTTTCTAAGAATCGCTCTTGCGATACAAAGTCTTTGTCTTTGTCCGCCCGAGACATTGCTTCCGGATTGAGAGATCTGTGTATCAAATCCATCCTTCAAAGAGTGGAGAATAAAGTCATAACAACAGGCGATTTTACAAGCTTCTTCCATCTCTTCTTGGCTAGCATCCTCTTTTCCCCAAAGAAGATTTTCTTTTACTGTTCCCGTGAATAAACGTGGGCTTTGAAAAGCGATAGCGATAGAATTTCGAAGCTCTTCTAAAGAATAATCCTTGATATCTCTTCCGGAAAGAAGAATCTTTCCTTCTTCGATGTCATAAAATCTTTCTATCAAATAGACAAGTGTGCTCTTAGAAGCACCTGTTTCACCTAAGATACCGACAAATTCTCCTTCTTGAATATCAAATGTAATATCGCTTAAGACATTCTTAGGGGATTCTTTGTTGTATTTGAAATTGACATGGGAGAAAGAAATTTCTCCTCTTTCCATTTGATAAGTAGAATCTTTGTTATCAATGATTTCACTTTGCGTCTTAAAGACTTCTTTGATTCTCACATAAGAAGCACTCGCTCTTGTAAAGGACATAAAGACGTTGCTCAACATGATAAGAGAAGCTAAAGTCTGTGTGGTGTAACTTAAAAAGGAGGCGATATCATTGACAGCTTCCGCTTGATTCTGTTTCAAGGCAGTAGAACCACCGATGAAAAGAATAGAAAGAGTACAGATATACGTCATCAATTGAATGATTGCCTGGTTTGAGGCAATGAGAGCTAGAGCTCCTAAACCTAAGGTTTTTACTTCATTATTGACGACAGAGAACTTTTCTTCTTCGTAATCTTTCTTTGCGTTGGCGCGAACTAATTTCATCGCAACTAAGGATTCTTGAGTGGTTCTATTGATGTGATCCAATGCTCTTTGTAAACGATAGAATTTTGGTCTAGTCAAAATCAAAAGAATGGAGAGAATCAAAGCTAAAAGTGGGATGACAATCGCAAAGGAAAGAGAGAGCTCTTGAGAAATCAAGAAGGCGAAAGTGAGAGCAAAGACGAGTTGGAAAGGTGCTCTTAATAGCGGTCTTAACACCTGACAGAATGTATCCGATACAATTTGGACATCGTTGGTCATTCTTGTGACCAAAGAATTGAGACGGAACTGATCGAGATTAGAAAAAGAATATTCTTGAACCTTTAGATATTCTTTCTTTCTCAGTTCAAAGCCAAGCCCTCTACCTGCTTTTGCGGTAAAACGGGCAGAGAAGAGTCCCAAAACAAAGGAAGAAACCGCAAAAAGAAGCATGATTCCTCCAATCATCAACACAAAGTCTCTATTGTAAGAATAAGTACCATCCAAATTTCGAATCAATCCATTGTGGAGAAGGATATTCATTAAAAAAGGTAAGGAGATCTCTAAGAAATTCTCCAAGATGATGCAAGTGCAAGCGATGATGAATTCTTTGCGATAAGGGCGAAGAAGAGTGAACATGGATTTTGATTTCATGACATAACATTAAAGCACTTATTTTATATATAATCTAGATGAAAATGTTCTTTTGTTTCCAAAGGGAAACAAATCTCAATCAAGTATTAAACAACCCTATTTGTAAGCATAAAGTTTGTAACTTCAAAAATTCTTTTAAAAACAAAAAAGGCGCGGGAATACCCACGCCATTTCTGTTAGATATAAAGGGGATTAATCAACGAACAAAGCATCGAATTGAGGTAAGGAAGCTCTGTTGAAATCAGCGTAAGAGATGATGCTGTAGTTATAACCAGAAGACTTTCCAACCTGATTGTAAGTCTGATGTCCGCAATAGAGATTGATGACACAATCCTCATCTTTCTCGGCGACAACACCAGATTGCATGAAGGTAGGATTAGAGGAGAAGTCAAAGGTGAGCGCATAAGGAGTAAGATTATACATGCCATAAGAAGAGTAATCGGCAGTGGCATTATTTTGAGAAGCGTTGAAGACTTCTTCGGCATACTTCTTGTTGAAGGTTCCATAACCCATACCATAAGACATGTAGAGGCCAGAATCTATGAATTCATCGATGTGATCTAAGAATTTGAATTTGGAAGGATAAGTGAAGGCAGTGTCTAAAGGAATGACTTCATAGGAAGCATAATCGTCAAGAACAACATCTCCTCTGGTGACTTTCTTTTCATCAGGATCGAAAGTGACGGTTTGTCTAGCAAGATAGATTCCATCATCTTTTAAGACATAGCCAGAAGTCTGATAGTTATTGATATTAAAGGAATAATATTCCGGATAGGCAACATAGTTGTCATAAGCTTCGATGATTTGTTCATCGGTGGAGGAGAAAACATAATATTTCTCTGTTGCGGTGACAAAACCAGCGACACCTTTGTTGACCGTGAAGCTCTTCGCATTCTTTAAGATACCAACACCGCGGACCAAATCCGGATTGGTAGAAACAACATTGCCGTTCTTGTCGGCTAAGGCGTTCTTCAAATCAGGATCGATAGTTGTGGTACCAACATTGGTGACGGTCATGTCGTAATTGTTATCGTTACCCTTACGAATCTTGGCAGTCATCTCGAAGAAGAGATCATAAGTTTTCTTCACTGTAGCTTCCAAATTAGAGATGGTAGCTCTGGCAGTGATCATGTTGGTGAAGAGATCAAAGTCCATGATATTGGCAAGAGATTGAGTGTTGACGGTATCTCTATCACTGGTGGCATCATCATAAGTTCTTAAATCATAAACGCCATCATCCGTTTCTGTATCCGGCAAGAAAGCCGTAGAAAGGGAAGAGAAGGTTCTGAAGTTAGCATAATAGGGATTCTCTGTCCAACCTAAGAAGGTGTCTTCTTTCACATAACCTTGCTGATCTTTTAACATATCACCGACAACGACTCCATCATCCGTAACATTGAAGGGGAAGGCGACACCATTTTTACCTAAAGCGAAACCGCGGACCACATCGCCATCCTCTGTGACTTTCTTCATGACCACAGTGTCTTTTGTGACCTGGATGGTTTCAAATTCTTCGTCGTTCTTGTTGACGAGTAAGGTGTAGTTCTTGATGTTATTTAAATCATCGATTGTCTTTCTAAGAGTAGGGACTTCTTCATAAACTTCTACATCGAATTTCTTCACGACACCCTTAGCACCATCCTCGGTCTTAGCGACAACATAGAAGGTAGCTTTACCAGGAGCGACAGCGCTGACAAGGCCATCTTGGTTGATGAGAGCGACTTGAGGGTCATTGGCTAAAAAGAGAACATTGACGTCATCTGCTTTGGTGACCTTAGCTGTAAGAGTTTCACCAACAGTCAATTTATCCTGAGCTAAAACAGTGACAAGAGTAGGATCAATTTCCGCATCTTCTAAACCGAAGTTGAACGGGGGTTCTTCCGGGACAGGGCAATTGGGAGTAGTGACAGTAGTATCAACAGTCGTATTTTCGGTAGGAGTAGTGTTAGCGGGAGTGGTGTCAGAAGCAGTTGAGACAGCTCCGCATCCAGTCAAAAGTAAAGTGATTAACGAAATTAACGCGAATTGTTTTTTCATAAACAGGTTCCTCCTTTATCATCACATTTTATTTATAGTCAAAGAGAGAAAAAACACAAAGGAAAGTGTGGTTTACCTCTTTCTTCTTTTCATGAACTTTTTTTACAAAAAGTACCGTATTTATCGAAATTTTTCAAAATATTTGTAAGCTCTTACTAAAAGAAGCATCTCAAATGGAATAAGTTTTAAAAAATCCCGATTTTATGGGAAATTTTAAGAATATTTTAAGCTTTATTCTCCGCTTTTAATTTTTGGCAAAGAAAGTGAAAATCTATATAGCAAGATAACTTCGAAATGCTTTGCTATTCTAACTCTTCTTTTCCTTTGAAATGGAAGAGAAAAATGCTCCTTTATCAGTTAGTTTTTTCTAACAAATATCGAAACTAATTTTTTGATTTCTCAAATAGGGGTTGAATGATTTAAAATATATGTATCGAACAAGGAGGAAATCGTTCTATGAAAGAAGAAGATTTCAAAAGATTAAAAGGAACAAAAACAGAAGCTAACCTCAAAGCGGCTTTTGCTGGTGAGAGCCAAGCTCATACCAAGTATTCTTACTATGCTTCTGTCGCTAAGAAAGAAGGAAGAGATGATTTCTTTGAATTATTCAATGAAACATCTAAGAATGAAAGAGAACACGCAGAACTTTGGTTCAAGTATCTCCACGATGGTGATATCCCTACTACCGAAGTAAACATCGAAGATGCTGCTTCTGGTGAAAACTATGAGCAGACCATCATGTATCCTGAATTTGCTAAGATTGCAAGAGAAGAAGGCTTCCCTGAGATTGCTGCGAAGATGGAAATGGTCGGCAAGATTGAAGCGAGACATGAAGCTCGTTACAAAGCCATGCTCGAACAGCTCAAAGCCAACAAAGTCGTCATCAAAGAGAACGCTCTTGTCGTTTGGAAATGCCAAGTTTGCGGTCACGTTCATGTCGGACCTGTCGCACCCGCTATCTGCCCTGTCTGTGGTCACAAGAACCCCTTCACTCCCGAAACTCTCAACTACGATTGGCAACCCAAATAAACTAGATTTATCTTTTTAAACCCATACCACATCAAGCTATTTGTCTAATTATAGGCGTGGTTTGATGTGTTTTTTGATGTTTTTTTGACGGTAAAGAAAGTTTATGAAAATATTTTCATAAAACTTTTGGAATGCTAATTTTTTTTCAGTATAATGAATGCGTATAAATATATTTTATTTATATACATGTTTTTTGGAGGTGTTCCCATGGAAGACAATAAGAAAATGTTTAAGGATCGTGTCACGATCTATGAAGTCGCAAAAGTGGCTGGTGTTTCTCTTGCTACCGTTTCAAGAGTCATCAATAACCACCCCAATGTTACAGAAAAAACTAGAAAAGCAGTCAATGAAGCCATTCAAAGACTCGGATATAAACCTTCCGCTTTAGCCCAAGGCTTAGCGAATTCCCGTTCCACCAATATCGGTATCATGATTCCTTCTACTGGATACAGCTATGTTTCCAATATGTTGGACGGCATGATCGATATCGCAAAGATTTACGGATATATCACATCTATCTTTGTGACCAAGAGAACCAAAGAAGATGCCGCCCAAATGATCGAATCTCTCATCAAGAGCCACGTCGATGGCGCTGTCATTTATGATGATGAACTCGGTACGGATGAAATTCGTTCCATCCAGAATTATCATGTCCCGCTCATCGTTGTCGGTCACGATATGGAAGGTGATGCTTTAGGTTCTATCATCATCGAATATAAAGAACCTGTCTTAGATGTGGTCAAAGAACATCTCATGCAAGGAAATGATGATGTCTATCTTTTAGATATCGTCAACCAAGGAAAGATGTTAGATGACATCAAGAACAGCTTATTAGAATATGCTTCTGCCAACGGAAAACACATTGAACTTGTCAGCTTCAATGATTCTTATGGCATCGTCTATGCCGGCATGAAGGAATTCTTCAAGACCCATAGAAAAGGATACTTTGTCTGTCCTAGAGACTCTCTTGCTGCCGCTGTGGTCAACGCCGCTCAAGAGAGCGGACTCAATATCCCTGAAGATATTCAAGTCCTCGCCGAGATTGGATCGAAGTATTCTTACATCGTTCGTCCTCAGGTTTCTTCTTTCTCTATCGATATGTTCAAGGTGGGTTCCATCGCCGTTCGTATGTTGACTAAGCTTCTCAATGAACCCGATGATATCAAGAATAAGACATTCAAGATCAGAGCCACTTACAACAAGAGAGAAACCACGAAGTAAAGATTTAGGAGAGATCACAGATGCCTACACCCATTTTGATTGCTATCATCGTCATCGGCAGTGTTCTTCTCATCGCTTTAATTGTTTTTCTCATTCTTTCCACAAAAAAGCACAAGAAGAACAATTACAGCAACTATAGAAAAACCTATGATGAATATCATGCTCTTTTGGTCAACGATTGTTTGAATATGATCAATCGTGTCTCTAGACTGGGAGAACATAACACTTATTTTGAATCTGTCTATCAAGAGCGCTCCAAACAATACAAGCAAATCTTGGATAGAAAAGATCACGATGTCGATTTTGTGTTGAACAATTTCGATGAAGTTTTAAAATCCAAAGACAAAAAGAATATCAAGAGTGTCGCTCTCGATTGCCAAAGCTCTATCGAAGAATTCCAAAGTACCGTCTGCAAATTCTACGAAGACTTGAGCAATATCTTACAAGAGGATACCGAGATTCATTCCGATTCCGTCACGGTCAAAACCAAATATCGCAATGTCAAAGAATTCTTTGAGAATTCTGGAGAAGAGCTTCTCCCTTTGAAAGATAGTTTCGTCGCTCTCTTAGAAGATTGCCAACAGAGATTTGTCACTTTTGATGAATGTGCGGATAAAGCCGACTTCGATCAAGCCAAAAAGATTCTTCGCGAGATTGAAGGCGTGTTAGATCAAGTCATCGCTGTCATGGATAAGCTCCCTTATTTTGAAGCGAGCATCCAAACCGTTCTTCCGGAGAAATTAGATCGTCTCAACGAAGAATATGAGAACATGTTGAAAGAGGATTATTGCGTAGAATATATGGAGATTCCTGCCTTTGTCGAACAGAAAAAGAAGAGACTTCTCGCTTTAGGAGAACAGCTTCGTTATCTCGATGTCAAAGGAATTGAAGAAGAGATTCAACAGCTTCAATCCAAAATCACCGATGGATTTGTCGCTTTTGAAAAAGAGAGAAAAGCCAAAGAGAATTATCTTGCTTCCTCCTCTTCTCTCTCTGAATCCTCCTATGGTATGGAAAAGCGTTACTCCGCTCTGATGAACGCTCTTCAAAGCATGCAAGACACTTATCTCTTGGATGAAAATTATGTCATCCAAATGAGAGAACTCAAAGGGGATATCGAAAATATCGGTATCTTAAAGAGAGAATTAGATTCTTATCTCGATACGAGTGAAAGACGTCCTTATATCGTCATTGAAAAGACGATGAATCAGATGATCTCGGATATGGAAAGAGCGAAAGTGGTCATGGATGATTATGACAATTATCTCCTCCTTCTTCGCGATGATTCCGCCTCTACTTATGAGAACAATCGTCAAGATTATATCCGCATCAAGAAATGTGAAGCCAATATCAAAGATATGTCTCTCTCTTCCTTAAACACTCGTTTCCACGACCGTTTCACTTCTCTTTATAACCAAATCATGGAAGTCGATTCTATCCTTACCACCACTCCTGTCAACGTTCCTTTAGCGGTAGAAAAACATGAGCTTTTAAAGAAAGATTTACTTCAATTTGAAGAAGAGATCGAACAGAAAAAGAAAGAATACAAGAAAGCGGAAGCCGCAATCTGTATCGCCAACTCTTTCCGTGTGGATTTCTCCGATTCCAAGAACAAATTAGACCAAGCCGAAAAAGCCTTCTTAGATGGAGACTTTTCCAAGGCGATATCTCTTTCTACCTCCATCATCAATATGTATAAGAATGGTGTCCAAACAGCATGAGTAAGAGATGTATCTATTTTGATTGTGCAGCGACTGTGCCTCCTTGTCAGGAGGCTTTATCTACGTTTGAGAAGATTTCTCTCTCCTCTTTTGCTAACTCCTCTTCTAACCACGGACTCGGTTTTGAATCGAGCAAAATGTTAGAGAAAGCGAGAGCGCAAATCGGTAAATACCTTCACGTCTTACCAGAAGAAGTTCTCTTCACCTCTGGTGCTAGCGAAGGTAATAATTTAGCCATTCAAGGGGTGGCAAGACACAACGCCTCTTGGGGAAAAAGAATCATCACCACTAAGGGAGAACATCCTTCGGTTTTAGAAGTGTTCAAGCACTTAGAAAAAGAAGGCTTTGATGTGGTCTATTTAGATTATGACAAAGACGGAAATTTGGATTTACAACAGCTCTCTTCCGCCTTAAATGAGCATGTCTCATTAGTTTCCATCATGGCCGTGAATAATGAAGTTGGTTATCTTTTCCCTTTAGAGAAAATCTATTCGCTCGTCAAAGAGAAATCGAGAGCTCTTCTTCATGTCGATGCCACACAAGCCATCGGGAAAGAGAATCTTTCCTCTTCCGTTTATGACTTGATGACTTTCTCTGGACACAAGATCACCGCCTTAAAAGGAAGCGGAGTCTTAGTGAAAAAGAAGAGAGTGGAATTAGATCCTCTCATCTATGGTGGCTCACAAGAGAACGGACTGAGAGCGGGAACTAGCGCCCTTCCTTTAGATTGTGCTTTAGCGAGTGCTCTCCGTGTGACTCTTGCTAGCCAAAATGAGAGAAGAGAGCAAGCAAAGAAAGTGAAACAATATCTTTCCGAAGAACTTTCTAAAATGGATGAAGTGGTCATCACCTCTCCTGTGAACTCCACTCCTTTCATCCTCTCCTTTGCGTTAAAAGAACACAAAGGAAGCGTGATTGCTCAAGCTCTCTCTAACGAAGGAATCTATATCTCTACAAAGAGCGCTTGCTCCTCTAGAGAAGAAGGCTATTCTTATGTTCTAAAGAGTGCAGGATATGACGAAATTCTTTCTTCTAACGGCATCCGTCTTTCCTTTTATGGATATGAGACGTTAGAGCAAGCAAAAGAATTTATGGATGTGTTTTCTTCTTTATTAAAAGATATCAAGGTGAGGTAACGCTATGAATACAGATATGATTATTGTCTTCTTTGGAGAACTGGGAACCAAAGGCAAAAATATCATGGATTTCATCCGCCTTTTGGGCAAGAATATCAAGATTGCTCTCAAGGATTTTCCTACCCTTTCTTATGATATCAAAAAGGATCACATCTATATCCTTCTCAATCAAGAAGATTATGCTTCTGTTGCTGAGAAGTTAAAGAAAGTCCCTGGTATCGGTTCTTTTGCCTTAGCCAAAGCGGTGGATAAGGATTTAGAAGCCATCTCTGTCTGCGCTAACAAGATGTATCAAGAAAGTGGCAAGGTCACTTTCAAGGTTGCTTGCCGAAGAGCGGATAAGACTTTTGAGCTTCATAGTGATGATGTCGCAAGAAAAGTCGGCGCTTATATTTTGAAAAATAACGATGGTCATGCCAAAGTCAACGTTCATGAACCTGACCTTCTCATCCAAGTGTATATCCGTTTAGAATGCGCCTATGTCTACGCCAAAAAAGATAGAGGTCTTGGCGGTTATCCTTTAGGAATTGCTGGCAAATCTCTCTGCCTTCTCTCCGGTGGTATCGACTCTCCTGTCGCCGCCTTTGAGATGATGAAGAGAGGTGTGAAATTAGAATGCATTCACTTTGCTGCCCCTCCTTATACTTCCTCTGCTGTCATCGATAAGATCCACGACCTTCTCCATGTCTTAAATGATTATCAACCCGATATCAAGTTATATATTGTTCCTTTCACTCAGTTAGAGAGAAAGATTTATGAAGTTGCTGGTCCTTCCTATTGTGTGACCATCATGAGAAGAATGATGCTTCGTATCTCTGAAAGCATCGCCTATTCTCATAATGACTTGGTTCTCTCCGGTGGAGAAAGTATCGGACAAGTGGCTTCTCAAACGCTCTATTCTATGAGGGTCATTGAAGAGTGCGCTACCCTTCCTTTCATCCGACCTTTGGCCACAGCCGATAAGATTGATATCATCGAAAAAGCCAAACAGATCGGCACCTATGATATCTCCATTCGTCCTTATGAGGATTGTTGCACCATTTTCACCTTAAAAGATCCTGTCACGCATCCCAATATCGATAAAGTGAGAGAGATTGAGGAAGCCTTCGATTGGAAGAGCATGGTTAGAGATTGTGTCAAGAATGTGGAAGTGGAGCACATCTCTAAATTAGAGGAAGAAGAATTCTAAGCAAAATAAATGAGGCAAGTTCTATAAAGAATTCGCCTCTTTTTTGACAAAGAAAAAGCCACTCTTTCGAGTGGCAAAGGGTTCTTACTCAGCTAAGGCGCCCTTGGCAGTTTCGACTAATTTGGCGAACTGATCAGGGTTGGTGCCAGCGATCTCGGCTAACATCTTTCTGTTGAGGTTGATGTTGGCGACTTTGAGACCATTCATGAATTTAGAATAGGAGATATCGTTGAGCTTGCAGGCAGCAGAGATACGTCTGATCCAGAGCTTTCTATATTCCTGTTTTCTTTCTTTACGACCATTGAAAGCGTTGGCATCGGCTTTCATGACAGCTTCTTTAGCAGTTTTGTAAAGAGCGTGTCTAGAACCGAAATAACCTTCAGCTCTCTTTAAAATACGTTTACGATTGTCTTTTCTGACAGTACCGCGTTTAACTCTCATTGTTGTTTACCTCTCTTTACTTGCTGACTAAAGCAGTCATCTTCTTTCCCATGACAGAATTTAAATATCTAGCTCTTCTGTTATGTCTGATCATCTTATGGGTCTTGTTGTGGGATAAGTGGCTAGTGTTCTGATTCCACTTTTTGACCTTGCCGTTAGCAGTGAATTTGAATCTCTTGACGGCGCTACGTTTAGACTTCATTTTAGGCATTGTAATACCCCTCCTATTTCTTTGAACTCTTTGGATTAAGCATGATGAAGTAGTCTTTGCCTAAGAGCTCAGGCTGCTTCTCGGTGGAACTATAGTCTTTAACCAATTCGAGGAAGGTATTGAGAGTTTCTTTAACAATATCCATTCTCTGCATCATTCTACCCTTGATGAAGACAGAAACCTTCACTTTCATACCATCCTGTAAGAACTTGATGGCATTGTTGGCTTTTGTTTGCAAGTCATGCTTGTCTGTTGTCGCAGTGAAACGAATCTCTTTGACCACAGTTTTCTTTTGATTCTTCTTGGCTTCTTTGGCTTTTTTCTCTTTTTCAAATTTGTACTTTCCGTAGTCTACAATCTTGCAGACAGGGGGTACGGCTTTGGGAGAGACACAGAGAAGATCCATACCAAATTCAATGGATTTCTGCTGGGCAGCCTTGATAGGCATCACACCGAAAGGTTCTCCGTTAGGTCCGATGACAAGTACCTCTTTGAAACGGATACGTTCGTTGACCATTTCAGAATCATTCATGTTTTTCTTGGGACGAAATGCTGGGTTATTTCCTTGATAGTTATTTATAAGCTTGTTCCTCCTATGCTTATGCGACAAAAAACGGGTTCCTCCAAGAGAAACCCGTAAATACCATTGATAGCCGCACAAAGAAAATCTTAGTTCATCACTTCAATTTTCGTGCGAGCAAACTCAAGCATTTGGCCTACCAGAACCTTATCCAGTCAGGCGAGAACGGGAGTTCTCTTTCTTAGTTGCGTTTTCGCGCGTGTATAAGTATAAAGGAAGAGATAGTTTAAGTCAACAAAAATTGTGAAAAACATCTCTCCTTCTTCACTTATAAAAAGCTTTAAGCCCAAAAGACTTAAAGTTTTCATTTTCTAGCGATAAATTTTAGCCCTTGAGGGTACCGAAGATTCTGTCACCAGCATCTCCTAAACCAGGGCAGATATAAGCTCTTTCGTTGAGTTGTCTATCTAAGGCACCGATGTAGAGAGGGATGTCGGGATATTTTTCACAGAAAGCTTTGACACCTTCGGGAGCGGCGATGATGCAGATGAAGTGAAGATGTTTGGCGCCGTGTGCCTTCAATAATTGGATAGCACCGTTAGCGGAACCACCGGTAGCAAGCATCGGGTCAAGAACATAAATCTCTTTGTTTTCGAGATTTCCAGGGAGTTTGCAATAATATTCGTGGGGTTCGTGAGTGACTTCATCACGATATAAACCGATGTGGCCGACCAAAGCGGTAGGGATGAGTTCGGTCATGCCATCGACCATACCCATACCGGCACGAAGAATCGGGACAAAGCAGAGTCCCTTACCAGAAACCATAGGTTGAACGGTTTCTTCGATAGGGGTCTTGATGGTGACCATCTTAGACTTGATGTCTCTTAAGGCTTCGTAGCCTTCCATAACGGCAATTTCTTTAACGATCTGACGGAATTGGGCGACGGGAGTATTCTCGTCTCTTAAAATAGAAATCTTATGTGTTAAGAGGGGATGATTGAGCAACGTCACATTCTTATACTGACTGATATCCATAATAGGCCTCCATTTCCTGTGTTGTATTATAGAATACTGTCAATATGAAATAAACATGAAACTACTTTCTTAAAGCAATTTTATCGTAACTTTCTCTTTTTGGCTCCTACACTCTAGGAGAAACCTTAATTCTTTCTTTAAAAAAAGAAAGATATGCGCTACTGTTTGGAAAAATAACATTTTACTTTTCTATTTCTAATGGCTACAATATCTCGCATGAAGAAAAGTAGATTATTCGATATTGTCTATGAAGACAAAGACATCATCGCAGTGAAAAAGAAGAGTGGATTGCTCTGTATCGCTACAGAGAAAGATGACATCCACAATCTTTATCATTACGTAAGAGAATACTGCAATCTTCATCGTCAAAAAGTGTTCATCGTCCATCGATTAGATAAAGACACTTCCGGTATCGTTCTCTTTGCCAAGTCTTTTGAACTGAAAGAACAGCTTCAAAAATGCTTTGAAGAGAGAAGAGTTAAACGTTACTATGAAGCGGTGGTGAGAGAACAGCTTCCTTTAGGTGAAAAGAAGAAAGTCGTTCAATATCTCTTCTATGATAAACGCTCCGGAAGAGTGTTATTAACAAGAGATCGCAACAAAGGTTTAGAAGCCATCACTTTGGTCAGAACGAACAATCATTTAGATATCGGTACCGCTTTAGATATCGAGATTCTAACTGGAAGACAAAATCAGATCCGTTTAGCGTTAAAAAGCTTAAACATGACTCTGATTGGAGATGAAAAATACGCGCAAGATAAATCCAAAAGAATGCTTTTGAATTTTTATCAATTAGATATCCCAGATGAGGTGAGAATCAAAGAACATCATTTCTATATTCCACCCTCCTGGTTGAGAGAAGAATAAGGTTAGGTAATCAACATGGTCATCACAATTGTTATTGATTTATATGGAGACAAGAATAACGGCACCACCATCACCGCGATGAGAACTGCCGAACATCTTGTTCACCTTGGACATAAAGTAAAAGTCATAGGATGGGTTCCCGATACGGTAGAAGGAAATGAACTCAATGGAGTCGAGCTTTTGAGAACCAAGAAAGTCATCGTTCCTCTCTTTGATGGTCTCATCTCCGGAAACGGATTTGTGTTCTCTACCATCGATGAGAAAAGCATCGCAGAATTCATCAAAGGAAGCGATGTCGTACATCTCATGCTTCCCTTCCCCCTTGAAGCTAAAGCCAGAAAAGTAGCCAAAGCCATGGGTATTGCTACTACCAGTGCTTTCCATCTTCAACCAGATTCCATCTCCTATAATATCCATTTAGGAAAAGTTCAGTTTGTGAACACTTTCATCTATTTCTTATTTAGAAACTGGATGTTTAGACATACCAGAAGCATTCACACTCCTAGTGAATGTCAAAGAGATTTGATGATTCAACACCACTATCGCGGAGATATCCGTGCTATCTCTAATGGTGTCGCAGAAAAGTTTGTCCCTTCTCCTTGTGAGAAACCAGAAGAATTAAAAGACAAATTTGTCATCATGATGTGTGGAAGACTCTCTGGTGAAAAGAGACAAGACCTCATCATCAAAGCTGTTGGTATGAGCATATACAATGATAAGATTCAAGTCATCTTGTGTGGACAAGGACCGAAGAATCGAGTCAATTATCTTAAGAAGTTAGATAAGAAATATTTGAAGAATCCTGCTTGGTTCCATTTCTGTAGCCAAGACGAACTCTTCCAGATCATCAATTATTCTGACCTCTATGTTCACGCTTCCGATATCGAATCTGAAGCCATCTCTTGTATTGAAGCCTTCTCTTGCGGAAAAGTTCCGATCATCTCGGATTCCAAATTTTCTGCCACCAATCACTTCGCTTTAGATGATAGAAGCTTATTCAAAGCGGGAGACCCCAAATCTTTGAAAGAAAAGATTGAATACTTCTACGAAAACAGAGCGGCTTTAGAAGAATTAGGTCCTAAATATGCCGCTTATGGAAGAACCTTTGATATCTATGAAAAAGCAAAAGAACTTGTCAAGCTCATGGAAAATGAAATCAAGCTCAACGAAGAAGATAAGAAGTTAGGAAGAACCTATTATTCCACCGCTAAAGAAAGACGTAGACTGAGAAAAGTTGCCCGCAAAGCTGGTATTGAAAATCCTTTTATCTTCAAAAAAGATGTTTATCATACCAAAGAGGGTAAAAAGCAATACACCAATCATTTAGAAGGCAAGAAAAAATAAACGAATCAAAATAGACTACATAGGAAAGATCGATGGTCTTACCTTGTAGTCTTTTTCTGTGGCACATCTGTGGCAATCACAATGCTATAATAAAGCCACAAAGGATTTTTAAAATATGAGAGAAGAATTATTAAAAGATTTAACCGAAGAACAAAAGGCAAAATTGAAGGAATGCAAAAGCGTAGAAGAAATGATCGCTTTAGCCAAAAAAGAAGGCGTCACTTTAAATGAAGAACAATTAACTGCCATCAGCGGTGGTGGATGTTCTTCTTCTACACTAAAATGCCCTTATTGCGGTTCTACAAGGATACAAAGGAAAGACCGTATTGTGGGGGCAGGTGGAAGTTCTACGATAGAAGAACGCCAGTGCTTAGATTGCCATAAGTGGTTCTAATCCAAAAAGCAAAGGAAAACGGCATTTGTGCAATGCCGTTTTTGTGTGACGGGCACGTCACAGGCCTGAGGTGAAAGTCCTCGATGGGTGGCCTTGTAAAGAAACCCAACATAGCCAAACCCAACCTTACTCGGGCGACCGAGGCGGGGAAAGAAGGGCGAGGCGAAACCAAGACCCTA